>PMCR01000591.1 GCA_003155465.1 Myxococcales bacterium
ACCGCGAACAGGCGCCCGCCTTTGCTGCCATCCTGCTCGACCCATTTGGCGATCATCATCACGTGTCCGTAGGGGTCGGCATAGATCAAACCCGGTCGCAGGACCTCGCGTGTCAGCTTGACCGGGTAGAAATCGGTCTCGTCGTCGTCGAGCGCGGTGCGCGCGCTGCCCGAGTGGACCTTGTTGGCGAGCAGCCGCAAGAACTTGCGAAAACGATCGAGCGCGTCGGTGCCGGCCACCGGCTCATCCTGACTGGTGAGCGCACCGCAAGTGGGCGGGTGGTCGCTGCTGCCGCGGTTGCAGTCGCGCAACCCGAAGGGCAAGCCCATCTTCCAGGCAAAGGTGGCGCGCAGGTAGTAGGGCAGGTCCGCACAGTCGGGCACGGCCGGGGGTGCGGCGCGGTTTTTTGGATCATCCTCGCGCAGCCCGAGGTGCCCCCAAAGAAAGTTGCGCTCTGGATCGCGGATCGCTGGCGCGAGCGACGGGAAGCCCAGCGCGGCGTCGGCAGGGGCGTCGAACAAGCGCTCGATCCACGCCGAGTAGAGGTTCTCCAGGTTGCGGTTCCAGGCGCGCGTGACCGGCCAAGTGCCAGGCCCTTGCGGCCGGCCGCGCGTCGGTGCTGCGCGGCGCGGGGCCAGCGAAATGCGGTGGCAGGAGATGCTCTGGCCGCCGGAGACCAGGGCGACACGAGCCTCGCCCGCCACCGGCGCGGGGATCTCGGCTGAGAAACTGAAAGGCGGTCCGCCCCGGCGCACGGTGAGGAGCTTCTGCAGCGGCCGCCCCGCCATGCTGACGGTGATGGTCCCGTCGCGGGCCTCTTCGCTGACCACCATGAGACGCAAGGGCGAGCCAGGCGACGGGTTCTCGGGTGACCACCAGATGCGGGCTTCGGGCGATTCGCGACAAGCCTCGGACGCGCGGACGGGAGGGTGCGCGAGCAGAAGAGCGAGGATGCCTGCTAGACTGAGGGTTGCCCTGTGCATCCCCGGCCTACCAATGATCAGGATGGACGCGCCGTCGCACCAAGGTGCGCGCGCGGACCAGCGCCGGGTTTTCAAACAGCTTGACCAGGACGAAGCCCGCGAAAAAGCCGCCGATGTGTGCCCAAACCGCGACGCCGGAGGAGACATCAGGCCGCATCGACGAGAGCCGGGGAAGGCCGCTTAGCAGTTGCAGCCCGATCCACCATAGCAGCACCAGATACGCGGGCAGCGAGATCACCTGCACGAAGATCACCCAGATGAACAGCACATTGACCCGCACGCGCGGATACAGCATCAGGTACGCGCCCAGCACGCCCGAGATGGCGCCCGAGGCGCCCACCATGGGAACCGGCGACGCGGGATCGATGGCAATCTGCGCAGCCGCAGCAGCCAGGCCACACACGAAGTAGAAGGCCAGGAAGCGCAGTCGCCCCATGCTGTCTTCCACGTTGTTACCGAACACCCAGAGAAACAGTCCATTGCCGAGGAGGTGCATCCAGCCGCCGTGCAGGAACATGGAAAAGATGGGCGTCAGATAGTTGATAGGGTCGCGGTCCACCAGGCAGAGAAGTCCGCGGCCAAGCGGCACGGCCTCGCCGATGGGGGCGCGGCCGGTGAGCTCGCCCGCTACCAGACCCAGGTTGCACACGCTGGCCGCCAGCACGGTCGAGCTGAGGCCGGCCCCCTGGATGAGGACCCAAACCAGGCCCATCACCACCAACAGGGCGATGGTCACCAGCGGGAAGCGCATGGTCTGGTTGTCGTCGCTGATCGGGATCATGGGGCGTAGGTCCTGGCCATCCGAACGGACATCGGCGAGGTTAGCACGCGGACGTGCGCCCCATGCACAAAGTCCGGCACGGCGCGGATCGGCCAGCGTGCGCGTGAGCGGTAGCGGTAGCGTGAGCGGTCGGCGGAACGCGGCCTGCGCGACGGGCGCGCGAAGCGCGGGGCGGGTGGGGCGTGCTGTCCATCCCGAAGCCCTTTAGGGTGGGCGGCTCGCGTGAGCGTGAGCGTGAGCGGCCCGCGACACGCATCCCGCCTTCCGCCTTCCGCAAAACGCCCACGAACACGCTACCGCCCACGCCCTCGCGAGCCGCTAGCCGCGGCCTGCCCAGGCGGGTCCGTGCCTACTGCGGCAGGATCGGCGCAGGCGCTGGCGCTGGCGGGGTTGCGGGAGGCGGAGCCGGCGCGCCTCCGTCGGGAGCGCCGGCATCCGCGCGCGGCACTTCGGCTCGGTAGCCGAAGAGCGTGTTCTTCTCGGAAACCGGCGTCAGTTTGATGGCGACGCGGCTGTCGGAGAAGGTATAGGCGCGCGTGTGGACCGGCAAGAAGCCGGTGGCGCTAATTACCAGGTCAAGGGGGCCGCTGTCGCGCGGTCGCACCACGACCAGCGGCCGAGGCACGGGAATCATGCCCAAGCTCTTGCTGCCCCACTTGACCACCGCCTTGCGCGGCGGAACCGTTTGCAGGGTGATGTGGACCTTGTCGTCGGCATTTTGGCCCGATGGCTCACGGACCACCGGGCTCTGGTTGGCATCCTCAGCGCCCAGCCCCACCGCCGCGGCCAACCCCAGAATCGCCAGCAGCGCGCCACCGGCTAGCCAGCCACGTCCGTACCAGCGCGCGCGCGGCTTCATGGCGCACTCCCTTCGTCATCGCCGCCGGCCGAGCGACCCGGGCTGACGCCACCAGCGCGGGCTTCGGCTGAATTGGGCACAGCCGGCGGCGGCCCTGGATAGAGCACGCCCGGCTTGGGCACGTAGGTCAGGACCGGCTTCTTCAAGGTGCCCTTGATTTCGCCTTCCAGGACATCTACGGGAAGGGGCGGCTCAAGCAGATACTGGTAGCCGCGCGAGGGAACGCGGATCTCGAACACGGCGTTGTCGAGCAGGAACTGGCGCGCGATATTGACCGGTTGGTCGCCCAGAATGCGCATGGCACGGTGGCGCAGGATGAACGAGTACAGCCGGATGGCCAGGTGGTTGGGCAG
>PMCR01000272.1 GCA_003155465.1 Myxococcales bacterium
TCGCCCAGCGACGGCAGGCCCAAACCCAATGCCGGCCCGAAGCACAGGCCGGGCTTGGGATGGAAGCCACGCGAATAGGCGATGTCGAGACCGGCGCGCCGGAAGATGCGCGGCAGGTGGCGCACCAGATCGAGATGCGCCAGATACGCGGCCTGGCCCAGCTTGGTGTAGCGCAGGCGATAACGGCGGGCTGCAGTCTCCACAAACCGGGTGAGCGGCCGGGGCGCCGCCGCACGCTTGCCCGCTGCTGGTCGCGCCGCCGCGGCTGGTCGCTCGACCGGTGCCCATGCGTTCATCCGCCGCAGAAAGAAGAGCCGCTGGCGCCTCATCTGGTCCAGGTCGCAGGCCACGCCGCAGTCGTAGCAGACCAACTTCTCGGCCGCGGCCTGTACGGCCTCGGCGACGTTCGACGGATGCAGCAGCCGCTGCACCGCCTTGCCACAGGGAGGCGACAAGCGATGCGCGAGCGCTTTGCCATACTCGGCGTGCAGGAAGTCGGTGTCTACGCCGGTATCGATGTGGTCCCAAGGTAGCCGGCTCTGCTCGGCGAAGCTGCCCAAATAGCGCTCAGGATCGAAGTCCGAGCCCGCGTGCTCCTCGGCGATGGCGCGTTCCCACAAGTCCGCCCGCAGGGCATCGTCCCAGCCGTCGAAGCGACAGCCGAGTCGAAAGGCCCGCTCCAGCAAGTCCGCGCAGGCGCGATCCCCGCGGGCAAAAATGGCCTCTAGGTGCGACTGGGTGTTGTCGTGCATTCTCACCGTCACGCGCAGACGACGACCATGCTCGGTCAGCAACGCCTGCTTGTGTGCGGTCAGCTCGCGGCTGTCCATGGCGGCCCACTGCAGCGGCGTGTGCGGCTTGGGCACGAAGACCGACACTGCGGCCGTCACCTTGGCCCCGCGCAGGTAGCGGCGGCCAATCTCCTGCACGCGCGCCGTGGTCTCGACAATCCCAATCACGTCGTCGTCGGTCTCGCTGGGCAGCCCGATCATGAAGTACAGCTTCATGCGCTGGTGGCCGCGCGAAAACACCCGGTGGGCGGACTCCAGGATATCAGCTTCGGAGACGTTCTTGCTCACCACGTCCCGCATGCGCTGGGTACCTGCCTCGGGCGAGAAGGTCAGGCCCGACATGCCTAGGGTCGCCATCTCGCCCAGAAGATCATCGTGGAGGCCATAGGCGCGCAACGACGAAACCGACAGCGACACCTTCCGGTCGCGCAGCCGGCTGACCGCGGTCTTCACCAGCGACGAAACACACGAGTAGTCCGCCGGCGACAGCGAAGCCAGCGAGGTCTCATCGTAGCCGCCCTTGCGGATGCCTTCCACCAGCGCCTCCACCACCGCCACCGGATCGCGCTCGCGCACCGGCCGGTACACCACGCCGGCCTGGCAGAAACGGCATCCCTCCGTGCAGCCACGCGCGATCTCCACCGCCATCCGATCGAACACCGCCTCGGCATGGGGCAAGGGCGAGTCGTCGGGGAAAGGATAGCGATTGATGTCGGCTACCCAGGTGCGCCGCACCGACGCCGGCGCGCGTGCATCGAGAGGCTCAGCAACCGTCACCACGCCCGTCGCTGGGTCACGCATGCTGCGGTACAGGCTGGGCACGTAGAGCGGGAAGCGGATCGCAAGCCGGGCCAGCCTTTCTGGCCGCGGAACCCGCGCGCGGCGCAGTTCGGCCGCCGCAAGACAAAGGGCGGGCAGAAGCTCCTCGGCCTCGCCAATGAAGAAGGCGTCGACGAAGGGCGCCAGTGGCTCTGGGTGCGTGGCCACCGGACCGCCGCCAAGAACCAGAGGCGCATCGTCGGGCCGGTCGGCCGTGCGCAGGGCCAGGTCGGAAAGATCCAGGATATTGAGCACGCCCGTGAAGTTCAGCTCGTACTGCAGAGAGAAGCCCAGCACATCGAAAACGTCCAGCCGGCTTGCGCTCTCCAGCGTGAGCAGGGGCAAGGCGCGGCTGCGCAGTTCGGCCTCCATGTCGAGCCAGGGCGCAAAGACGCGCTCGCAAGCGATGCCGGGCGTGTGGTTGAGCAGCGAGTAGAGAATTTTGCTGCCGAGGTGGGACATCCCGATCTCGTAGGCATCGGGGAAAGCCAGGCACACCCGCGCCCGCACGGTTGCCGGATCCTTGCGGACCTGGTTGTATTCGCCACCCACGTAGCGCGACGGCTTCTGGACCTGGGCCAGAAAGGCCGCGTAGGGGTGGCGGGCAGGCTCATCGATCATCGCGCGAAGTGTACTTGCCCCTGCGCACCGGTGCGAGGGTTCGCGACATGCAACGGCCGCCCTGCGACGGGAGCGAGTCGCCCGTAGCCGACGCAACAACCGGCGGTCGCTTCATTCGCTGGTTCGCTGGCCTCCCCTGCGCGGCACAACCGCGGAAACTTGGGCACAGCGAAAGCCGAGAAACTGGGCGCGGCTGTCCGGATCGAGGCGGAAGCGGTTGGTTGTGCGCTCGGTACGCGGGTCGCCGCCGCCCCAACTTCCGCCGCGCAGGACGCGCTTCTTCTCGGCGTGGCTTCCGTCGTAAAGCGCATATTCGGACGCCGTCCATTCCCAGACATTGCCGGCCAGATCGAGAACGCCGTGTTTCGATGCGCCGGCAGGAAAACTGCCCGCCGGAGCCGTCTCGGGCCAGCCATCGCTCGTCGCATACATGGGCGCCAAGCGAGGAAACCGCTTGGCCGCAAGGTTGTCCGGGCATTCGCTTCCGCAGGCGTTGATGCGAGTCTCATCCGGCTTGGCGCTGCCCCAAGGGTAAGTTCTGCCTTCTGATCCGGCGCTGGCCGAGTATTCCCATTCTTCCTCGGTGGGCAGGCGCTTCTTGGCCCAGCCGCAGAACCCACTGGCTTGCTGGAAATCGACGCAGTTGATCGGGTGCGAGAGACGGTTCTCTGGGTGCTTCCAATTGCAGAAGATGCGGTAGTTCCCGTTTTCGTTGCGGTAGGCGTCGGGTTCACTGCACGCGCCGGCGCGCACGCACTCGGCATAGGCCTGGACCGTCACCTCGGTCTTGTCGAGGCGGAAGCTCTTCACGGTTGCGGGATGGACGGGTTTCTCATTCTCGTTCGCGTCCCGGCTATCGCTTCCCATCGCGAATGTGCCGCCCGGGATCTCGACCATGCGGTCCAGAATCCAGGAAGGGGCTGTGGCAGGCTGGGATGTCCTGTCGACCGCAAGGGTTGCGGCCAATGCGAGGCCTAGGACAACGCGCGGAATCATCTCGCAGCCCGACACGCTTTCATGTTCTGATGATCCAACACCGAACCTCGGGAAGCAACCGGAGAGGTCTTGTGGTCAGGCCTGGGGAAGCCGGACGACAATGCGTGTGCTGTGGTCGAGGATCGAGGACAGTTCGCAAGTTCCCCCCAGCGATCGGGTGGTGCGGTCAACGATGGCGAGGCCGAGGCCGTGACCGGGAAGCTCGCGGTCCATCTGGCCTCGGTAGAATGGTTCGAACGCGTGCCGGGCGCTCTCGGGGTCCATCCCCAGGCCATTGTCCTCGACCGCGATCTCGACCATCGGCCCGGCGTCATGGGTTTCAATCGTGATGCGCAGCGGCCGGGAGTGCGCGCGGAACTTGATCGCGTTGCCAATTAGGTTCCGCAGAATTTGGGCGAGAACCTCCTCGGCACAGGCCACCCGACCGGCGCGCAGCTTGGTCACCAGGTCGACCCCTTGCAGGTCCGCTCCCATTTCCTCGACGGTTCGCTCGACAACCAAGGCGGACGATGAATGCCCAGGCGGTGGACGCCCAGAAACCGACAGGGCCAGCATGTTGTCAACGACGCTGGTCATGCGGTCGACCGATCGGCGAATCCGTCGCGCCATCGACCCGACGTCGGCCGGCAATCCGGGAGCCTCTAGGATAAGGTCCGTGTATCCGCGGATCGGATTCATCGGGCTGCGCAGGTCGTGCGCCGCCCGCCCGGCAAAGGCCTCTAGCTCGGCGTTCTTCTCGTCGAGAAACTGAACCCGTTGAACAATCAGCCGGCGCTGGCGAGCGAGCACCCGAAGCAGCCAGACCGAGATGAGCGTCACGGTGGCAAGCACGATTCCGCCTACCACTGCGTCGCTCAAGACCGCCTGCCGGTGTGCGGCGCGAATCGCGTCCACATTGCTGCTCCCTTCGAGCGAGTTGATCCCGAGAAGTTTGTCGACGGAATCGTCGACCTCTCCCTCCACGACGGAAGCTGGTCGCTGGAGTTTCCTCGGGTTCCCGGATAGCTCACGAAGCAGCCCCCGAAGGTGCATCCATTCCTCGTGTTCTCCCTGGTAAGTCGCAAGTGGATCGTAGTCACGGGCGTCCTCCTCGATTGCCCTCGCCAACTGCTCGATCTCGCCCTCGCTGTTCGTCGCGGCCAGACGCTTGGCGTGATCTCGGATGTTGTTCAGCAGGGCAATCGAGCGCTGCGAGTTCTCGACGATATCGGTGGTGCTGCGCGCCTCGTTCTCTGAGAAATAGAGGTCGAGCCCAAGCATCCCGATGACGAGCAGAGTCACCAGCCCGAGCGCGACCAGCACAGGCCAGCTGGATAGCATCACGGCCCTGGGATTCTCGCTGCTCACGGAGCCCCTATGGCGAAACCAGATCGGCGTCACGGGATCTCCATGATAGTCTCGACCGCGTGGGATCGCACTACAGGATCCTCATTGCCGAGGACGATGACCTGACTCTTGAACTCCTGGCCACCGTCCTTCGACGCGACAACTACGAAGTGGTAACCGTGACCGACGGTCGGGAGGCGCTTGACCAACTTGCCAAAGGCACATTCGACCTGGTGCTGAGCGACGTCCAGATGGCCCGTGCCAGCGGCCTGGAGGTTCTTGCCACGGTCACCAAGCAGTTTCCTGACACCCCGGTGGTTCTCATCACCGCGTACGCCGAGCCGGGTGCCGCGATGGACGCCATCGCCAGCGGAGCCGCCGACTACCTTGCCAAGCCGGTGGACATCGTGGCGCTTCGTACAACTGTGGCCCGCGCACTGGAGCGGCGACGCCTGGCCAGCGAAAACCGTTCGCTCCGCTTCGCCATTGCCGAACGCAAGGTGCTGGTCGGCACCAGCCCCCGCATGCTCGATCTCTACAAGGAAATCGCCCGGGTTGCGCCCACCGACGCCACAGTCTTGATCACGGGTGAGAGCGGCTCGGGAAAAGAATTGGTCGCGCGTACCATCCATGAGCGCAGCCGGCGCGCTGACCATCCCTTCGTCGCGTTCAGCTGCGCCTCGCTGGCAGAGGGTGTGCTTGAAAGCGAGCTGTTCGGTCACGAGCGCGGAGCCTTCACGGGTGCCAACGCTTCCCACAAGGGACTGTTCGAAACCGCCGAGGGGGGCACGATCTTCCTGGATGAGGTCGGAGACGTCCCGACCAAGATGCAGGGCGAGTTGCTTCGGGTCCTCCAGGAAAGCGAGGTGCGGCGGGTCGGCGGCTCTGCGGTCGTGAAAGTGAACGTCCGGGTGATTTCCGCGACGAACCGCGACCTCGCCGTCGAGGTCGCCGAGGGACGAATGCGCAAGGATCTGGCGTATCGCCTCAACGTGGTCTCGTTGCGGGTGCCACCGCTGCGCGAACGAGGCGACGACATCATCGCCCTGACCCTGCACCTCGCAGCCCGACATGCCGCGCTCCTCGGTCGTGCCGAACCGCACATCAGTGAAGAGACCATGTACCGCATCCGCAGCTACCCGTGGCCCGGCAACGTCAGGGAGCTGGAGAACGCGCTCGCGCGCGCAGTCGCTATGTCTTCGCGAGGCGTGATTCTGCCCGGCGACCTGCCCGAACTGACCGGGCGTGCCGACCCTGCCAACCTGTCTGCGATCCACAGTGACTGGCCCACGCTGGAGGAGCTGCAACGTCGCTACATCGAACGAGTGCTTGAGCACACCGGTCAAAACAAGACCTCGGCAGCCAGCATTCTTGGCATCGATCGTCGCACCATTCAGCGCCTCGCCTCACGCGAAACCGAAGGAGACGACAGGTCGGAATAGCTTCGGCGCCTCACGCCGGCCCGGTCATCAGGTCGGCGACCGCTGCGCGTAACTCGGGAATGCCGAACGGCTTGCGCAGCAGTTTCGCGTTGCCCAGACGATCGATCCTGGCCTGCAGATCGGGCCGTGTGAGCCCCGTGATCACCAGGACGGGCGTGTTAATCTCTGCCGCTCGCGCGGCGTGCAACACCTGAAGTCCTTCCATCCAGGGCATGAGGACATCGGTGACCACTAGGTCGAACGGGCCGCTCTCGGCAAGGAGATCCACCAAGTCCGCTCCGTTCGAGGCTTCGCAGATCTCGATCTGGGGGTTGGCAAGGGCCAGCCGCAGCAGTTCCAGACTGTCGGGATCGTCATCAGCGATGACAATCCGCGATATTTTCGTCTGCCTTCGCGCCGAACGCGCCAACTCTCCAAGATTGGACTCACCGATTTCGAAAGCGTTCATCATGGGACACCTCTTCTGGCTGTCACCGGGAAAGTGCATCGACTGTGCCACGACGGGGTGAACCCTTTTGGCAAGCCGGCAGGGGATTTCTCGCTTCGCACGGCGACTCTCTGTCGCACAGCCGGTGATGACCGCGACAAACTGCCGCAGCGACGGCTCGTGGCCAAACGAATGAGTGGTGACCGAGAACCGTGCCCACCGGCGCCGGCACACCGGTTCCGCGCTGGCAGACGATCGTAGACAGGTGTGGCACCCACGGGAATGTCGGACTAAAATCCGCAGCGACGCTTTTGAAACAGCCAGAGCCACATGATCGCGCCGTTCCGGCGTCGGCACCTCGAATCAGCAGTAGTCATCGCCAACTGCAGCTGTGCAAGAATTTCGCCTTCCGCGCGCCAAGCGTTCGGCGTCTTCCCCCATCTTGCGCCGGTGCCATCGCGGCATGGTTGTTGATGCTCGCGTGCGCCACCAGCGCCAGCGCGCAAACTGCGACGGAGGCGTCCTTTTCGCCGATGAACACGCTCGACGGCCAGCTTGTGCTGGCCTTGCCGGCTGCGTTGGCCACGGGAATGTCGACCGGCGTCGGCGCGGCGTTCACCCGCGTCGCAACCCGCGGGGGCATGCTGGCCTGGGGCGCGCGCGCCTCATGGTCCACCGCGACCGAGTACTCGCTGGTCGACACCATCAGAAACGACGACATCCGTCTGCGCCTGTGCGGCCAACTCCAGCACGCCGCGGGGCGGGGCTTGTTCGGCCTGCGCGTGGGGGTCGGGGGAACTCTTGTATATGAGGGACGAACGCGCGGCCAGGGCGCCCGGGCCGGACTCACGGGCAGTGCGCTGGGAAGCACCACCTGGGCGATGTTGCCTGCGGCTGACATCGAAGCGATCGTGGTCCTTCGCATCTGGAATTCCTGGGGCATGAGCATCACCGGCGGGCCCACGCTGCACTGGATCAATGGGGGAACGCGCACCGGCTGGAGCAGCGGCCTTGGGGTCACATGGCAACACTGAATATCCTGACCATGGCCACGGTTGCCAGCATCGCACTTGCCGGTTGTGGCAAGCTCGTCGGCCTCAACACGCCGACCACGCCACTTGAGCAAGTTCACCTCCAGGTCACAGGCGATCTGGCCTCGGTGCAGCGGCGGGAGACGGTGGGGCAAGCCCCGCAGTTGCACGTCGCCCTGGTGTGGGGCGCGCAGTGGTTGCCCGAGCCCTTCTGTGTGCTGCCGCCAGAGTCGCAGGCGGCGGCCGCAGTCGTCGCGGCAGGCTGTCCCGACAGCTTTCGCTTCGTGCCCGACCGCGCCGGTGCTGATGTCGTAGTCCAGCCGGGCGTGCCAGCGACCATAGCGCTTGTCAACCTGCCCGCCGCCGATGTGATGGTGGGGGATGTCACGTCACGGGTGGCCTACGCCAGCCTGATCGTGTACGACGACCGCAACGGCAACGGCACCCTCGATTTCCACCATCCGCCACGGCACCACCATCACGGCGAGCCAGCGGATGTGGAAGATGCGGGCGCCCCGGGCACGCGCGACATCGTGTATGGCGCCAGTTTCATTTCCATGACCCTGCCCGACCAGCGCGTTGCCTATCGGGAAGGCGCCTTCAATGCCGGGGTCGCTTTCTATCCGCGCAACGGCTGTGTGCTGCCGCCGCTGCCCGGTTTCTCCATCCTGTCGGCGGGCGGCTTCCCCCGGCCCGACTTCACCCAGCCCAACGTTCTGCTTGCGGCGGCACAGGGGCAACTGCCTGCAGAGGATCCGACGACCTGTGGCGTGGCCAAGCTCGATGAGGCGGTGGTCACCATACCCCTGCAGTCCCCGGATGGGCTCACCCAACTTGCTTGCACCGTTGGAGACACCGCAGGCACGACCTTCTATCGCGAACCGCCTGCCAACTCGCCTGACGTGACCAACCGCGCCTGGGCCTGCGTCGGCTTTCCCCATCTGCCGGGCGACGATGCCGGGGTTCCGAACGGCCAGCAACTGGTGGTTGCCAGCGCACCCACCGATGCCTGCCAGAGCGTTACCCACTACACCCTGCGCGGCTGCGACAACGACCCTGGTTGCGCAGCCCCTAGCTGGGATGTCACCGCCACGCCGCCCGCGTGGTGGGCGGCGTTCTGTCCAACCACCCCATGAAGCTGCGGCAGAGTCACATGGCAAGACTGATTCGTTTCTTGGCAATGGCCCCCATAGCCGGCTGCGCCTTTCCCGGTTGTGGCAAGTTGGTGGGTCTCGACACTCCGGTCACGCCACTGGCGCGAATTCGGGTCCAGTTCGCGGGCTATCTGCCGGCCACAGCGGGGCCACTGCGCGTCGCCCTGGTATGGGGCGCGCAGTGGTTGCCCGAGCCGTTCTGCGTGGCGCCGCCAAAAGCGGTGCCTGCAGTCGTTCAGCCAGGCTGGAAACTGCCATCGGTGGACGACGTGGTCGCGGCGGGCTGCCCGGACAACTTCCGTTTTGTCCCCGACCGCGCCGGCGCCGACATCCCGATCCAGCCGGACGTGCCCCCGACCATCGATCTCATCAACCTGCCCGCCGCTGATGTGATGGTGGGGGACGTTACCGCGCGGATCGCCTACGCCAGCGTAGTCGTCTACTACGACCGCAATGGCAACGGCACCCTCGACTTTCACCATCCGCCACACCACCAGGACCACGAGGAGGACTACAATCCAGGCACGCCAGCCACGAGCGACGTTGTGTTCGGCGCCAGCTTCATCTCTATGACCAAGCCCGACCAGCGCGTCGCCTTTCGCGAAGGCGAGTTCGATGCCAACGTCGCCTTCTACCCGCGCATCGGCTGCGACAACTCTCAGCCGCTCCCCGGATTTTCCATCCTATCAGCGGGAGGATTCGACGCCTCGCTTGCGCTGCAGGGGCAATTGCCCACGGAAAGCGATCCCGCGGCCTGCGCCGTCGCCACGCTCGATGATGCGGTAGTCACGATCCTCCTGTCGGCGCCGACTGCCGATGCGGGGGCAGAGGGCGATGCGAGGGCAGAGGGCAATGCGGGAGCCCAGGACGAATACTACTGGTCCCGTGCGGAACTTGCCTGCACCGACCCCGAAACCGGCGGCATGACTTTCTACCTGCAACCCGACACCAGCTTCGACTTCACCAGCCCCAACATGCCCCCGTGGGCCTGCGTCGGCTTTCCCCGCCTATCTGGCGATACCGCGGAGGTCGCGAGCGGTCAACAACTCGTGATCGCCAACGCCGGCCCCTGCAAGAGCGTCATCCACTTCATCCTGCGCGGCTGCGCAAATGACCCACATTGCGCAGCACCTAGCTGGGATCTTGCGCCGCCCGCGTGGTGGCCCTGCTCGACCACACCATGAGACTGCGACAGATAGGATTCGTGCTGCTGGCGAATGCGCTCGTCGCAGGCCCCACCCAGGCCGCGCCGGTCACCGAGAATCCGGTGTCCCCGGCCAGCCCCCCTGCCGCGCTTGCCCAGTCCACGGCCGACGAAGACGGCCCCCCTCGCCTGTCGCTGCCCACTGAAAGCGACCGGGCGGTGTGGAAAAAGCCCGGCTTCCGCTTCGGCCTGGGAATGGTCTACGGCCGCTTGCTCGGCATCCACGGACCCCCGAATGGTCAACTGATCGGGCCAACCATTCGCATGGGCATCCGCCTGGACGATGATTGGTCGCTCATGGGATCATTTCAGTACCTGTACGCGACCGGAACCGGCGGCCTGCGGGGCTTGCGCTACGCGGGAACCATCGAGCCCACCTGGCACGCGACCGGGCACCTGAATCTCGGGGTGGGCATCGGCTTTGCCGGACTGGTCGGTCCCAGTTCGAACCGGCCCAACCCCGACCCCCAGCCCAGCACGCTCGACACATCGTACACCTTCCCTGATGCGCGGACACCGCTGCCATCCTGCAACGGTGTGGGCGTCACCGGCCTTGTGCGTGCGGAATGGCTGGTCGTGCTGGGGCCACGCTCGTCGACGGGGCTGGCCCTGGAAGGCAATGGCCAGTGGACCGGATGCGTGGATGACACCGGCCGCCTAGAACCCGACACCGCCTCTCCCATCGTCCGCCGTCAGTGGTGGCCGCATTTCGTTGGCTCTCTCGCCTGGGTGATTGTGTGGCGCTAGGGACTATCGCGCTGCTGGCACTGGTACTGCCTCTCGGCACCGCCCGTGCCCACACCCCGGACGCGTCCTCGCCCGAAGCGCCCGCACCCCGGACCACGGACGCGTCTCCGCCCGAGGCGCCCGGACCCCGGACCACGGACGCGTCCCCGCCCGAGGCGCCCGCACCCCGGACCACGGACGCGTCCCCGCCCGAGGCGCCCGCGCCCCGGACCACGGACGCGTCCCCGCCCGAGGCGCCCGCGCCCCGGACCACGGCAGAGCTGGAGCCGCCTCAGCCGCTGGTGCCGACCACCGTGCCCTATCCGGCGGACGCCCCCCCACACGATCAACCCATCGTGGTGCGCATCAAGATCTCCGTTGCAGCGGACGGCACGGTCCACAAGGTCGAGCTGCTCAGCCATTCTCTGCCCGTCTTCGACGACGCCGTCGTGCGCGCGGCCCAGGGTTTNNATGGGAACCCGTTTGCCCGTCGCTGGCGCTACCGTGGCCGTACTGATCGGCGAGCGCCACTACACCGCCGACAGCGATACCAAGGGCCGCTTCCGGCTCCCGGTGCCGTGGGGGGACGCGCGCATCACAGTGCACGCTGCGGGCTACAACCCCTTCTTGCAGCAGGAGCACCTGTCTTCGCAGCAGGAGCTTGCGGTCACCTACTACATCGAGCGCGA
>PMCR01000227.1 GCA_003155465.1 Myxococcales bacterium
GGCGTGCTCATGGGCGCGCTGGCCGGAATCATGGACGCCCAGTACGAGGTGCTGCGCGCCAACGGGCACAGCCCGAGCGAGGCCTTCAACGAGACGGTCGAGGAGCTGACCCAGAGTCTCATCCGCCTGGTCGACGAGAACGGCATGGACTGGATGTACTCGAACTGCTCGGCCACCGCGCAGCGGGGCGCGCTCGACTGGCGCCCGCGCTTCAAGTCGGCGGTGCTCCCGGTGTTCCACTGGCTCTATGACCGCGTGGCCTCGGGCAAGGAAACCGCGCGCGTGCTCGAATCCACCGGCGGCCCCGATTACCAGGAGCTGCTCGGCAAGGAACTGGCCGAAATGGGCAACAGCGAAATGTGGCGCGCCGGCAAGGCAACGCGCGCGTTGCGCCCCAAAGAGGCAGCCAAGGCCATCTCGGCTGATACCAAGGGCGTGGGCGGACGAAGCGAGAATTAGCTACAGCTTGTCTGGAAATTCGGACGCCCGAAGGGCCGGGGCGCGGGTCGCGGGCGGCGTGGGCGAGAGCGTGACCGTGAGCGTGTTCGTGTGGGGTGCGCGGGAGGCGTAAGGCGCGGGGCGAGGGCGTGAGCGCTCCGCGGGCCGCGGGTCGCGCACGCTCACGCCAGCCGCCCACGCAAGCCGCTAGCCGCTGGTCGCTCACGCTACCGCTACCGCTCACGGGCACGCTGGCCGACCCGCGCTGGCCCAGAGACCTTCTCGCTTCCTTTAGCTCCGCCGCCGTCCGAGAAGTATTCCTACGCCCACCACCATCAGCAAGTGCCACAGGCGCGGGCCGTACACCATCAGGCTGCCCAGCAGAAAGAGCGCCACGACCACGGCTGCAATGACCGGAAGGTTGCCGTTCGACCTCGCCCTGGGCTCCCCATTGAACGGGTCCACGCCTCCGGTGAGGGTGCGCCACAGGGCAATCTGTTCACCCGCCCGGCGCGGACGGCGGCTCATCTCGCGCGCGGCCATTGCCTCCATCTCAGCTCGTCTGGCCGCCTCCTGCTGTGGCGAAGGAGCGCCAACGTTCAGCGCGGGAAGCTTGGGTGCAGGCTCCTGCGGTTCCATTTGAGGCTGACTCGACCGCCACATTTTCTCGTTGTGGGCGCGTGCCTCGGGGCTGTCGAGCCGCGTCCCGCAGTTGACGCACTTCCGGTCAAAGAGATTGTTGGGCCGTTCACAGCGGGGGCAGTCGTTGCGAGGCACGGCCTTGAAGCCTTCTGCATCCACCGCGATGGACGCTTGCGCCTGGTCTGGCGGTCGGAATGCGCTCGACGGGCGACCGGCCGGCGGCTTTTCCCCCGGTGCCAACACCACGTCGAAGCGATCGCTGGTAGGCGTGTGGGCCGGCTCCGGAGTGGACTCGCCGCGCGGCCCTTCGAGCTGGCGGAAGCGGTCGCGGGTCTCGTCGTCCATGATTCGCAAGACTCCGCGCTAGACGATACCGATCCTACCTGGCCGCTCGGATTCAGGGGTGGAGGCCGGACGGGTGCGGGTGCGCGCCCATTCGCGCAGGCGCGCGATGTCTTCGCGCATGGTCACGGCCAAAGGCATGGTCTCACTGAGCGTGGGGAGCAGATGCCGTTGTTCCAGTTCCACCCCCTCGGCAAAGGCTGCGTAGAGCCCGCTCACCACCACTTGCTCGATCTCGGCGCCACTGAAGTGCTCGGCCCGCCGGGCCAGCTCTTCCACGTTGAAACTGTCGGGGTTGCGACCGAAACGCTTCAGGTGAATGGTGAAGATCTGAGCGCGCTCGATGTCGGTGGGCAGATCGATGAAGAAGATCTCGTCGAAGCGTCCCTTGCGCAAGAGTTCGGCCGGTAGGCTGTCGATGCGGTTGGCGGTGGCCACCACGAACACGGGCGCGGTCTTTTCCTGCAACCATGTGAGAAAGCTGCCGAACACCCGCGCGGTGACGCCGCTGTCGCTGACCCCGGACGACCCGATCCCGGACAGACTCTTCTCCAGTTCGTCGACCCACAGCACCGCCGGGGCGATGCTCTCGGCGATGCGCATCGCCTTGCGCATGTTCTCCTNNCTGAAGATGCGCCCCATGTCCAGGCGGAGCAGCGGCAGATGCCACTGCGACGCCACCGCCTTGGCGGTCAGGCTTTTGCCGCAGCCCTGCACGCCGAGTAGCAGTAGGCCCTTGGGCGCGGGCAGCCCGAACTGGCGCGCGCGCTCGGTGAAAGCGGCGGTACGCTGGTCCAGCCAGGCCTTCAGATTTTGCAGGCCGCCGATGCTGGCGAAGCTCTCCGCGGTTGCGTAGTACTCTAGCAGCCCGCTCTTGCGGATCAGTTGGCGCTTCTCCGCCAGGACGAGTTGGATGTCCGCCGCGTCGAGGCGCTGGTCCTGGGCGATGGCCTTGGCAAAGGCGTTCTCCGCCTCGGACAGCGTCAGACCCAAGGCGGCCTTGAGCAAGGGCTCGACCTCCTCGTTGCGCAAATCGATGACGGCCTTCTTGCCCTCACGCACCACGGCCACGATCTCGCGCAGCAGCTTGAGGAGATCTTCGATGCCGGGCAAGGGCACGTCCAGCACCGAGATTTCCTTTTCCAGTTCCGCCGGGATGCAGAGCACCGGCGAGACCAGTATCATGGTGGTGAACGTGCTCTTCAGGGTGCGGGCCAACTCGCGCGTGCGCCGGATCACCGCCGGATCGTTCAGGTAGGGATGGAAATCCTTGAAGACCACCAGGGCCGGCTCCGCGAGTTTTTCGACGGCCGCTAGCGCTGCGCCAGGATCCGTTGGGCCGGTGGCCTTGCTTGCGGTCCTACCATCGTCCAGGCGGCAGAGGCCTTGCGTGACGGACCATGTGTACAGCGCCTTGCCGTGTGATTCGGCCAAGGTGGCCAGGAGCGCGTCGACGCGCTGTTCCTCCCAGGTCACGAGGTAGATGAGCGGGTAGCGGGCGCGGATGAGGACGTCCAGCTCATCGACGAAACTGGACAAGGAAGGGCTGATGCGCGAGTCGGGCACGTCTAGTCATTATGCTCCGGTCCGGCGGCGGGTAGAAGAAGCCCCTGCCCAACCCTGGTCGATCTGGCCATGTTGCATTGGGTCACGCGTGCCCCTGGTTCAAGCCAGGGTCGAGAACAGACGAGATTTCTCATTGAAAGTCGAGGTCTTTGGCCCCACATGCCGCGCCTACAAACCATCCCAATCGGACAAAAAAGACGCCATACTGGAGTACCGGATTCGAGCTTCCCGTGGAGGAACGCGTGAACGCGGTCAAGAACAGAAAAGCCCTTGTTGTCGAGGACTCCCACCTCATCCACAAGATGTACGAAATCATGTTGCGGCCAACCACCTTGGTGTCTGCCTTCGATGGGCGCGAAGGGCTGGAAAAGCTAAACGAGAGCCCGGACGTGGACTTCATCATCCTGGACATGAACATGCCGAAGATGACCGGTCTGGAGTTCCTGGCGCAGGTGAAGGCAACCCCCGCCTTGGCTCAACTTCCCGTGATCATCGTCTCGACCGAGGGCAAGGAAGACGACGTCGCGCGCGGCTTGCAGAACGGCGCCGTGGCCTACCTCAGGAAACCATTCCAACGTGAGGATCTCCTGAAGATCATCAACCGCATCGAGTGCAAGCAACCTGCAGCATGAGCGAGGACACAGACATGACCGATTCGCACCTGCTCGTGGACGCGCCTTTCGACGGGAAGGCACCGGCCCGCGCGGGGCGAGACGCACTGGCCACCTTGCGGCGGGCGCAACAGCTGGTCAGCGACGCGCAGGCGGCCATCGAGGAGGCGAGCCGCGTGGTGGGCCAGGGGGGCAGCGCAGGCCCGACGGGAGGGGCGGAGGCGCGCCTGGTTGTTGCCGAAAGCGAGCGCCAGGAACTGGCCAGTCGGCTGGCTGAGGTTGAGCACCAGGTCGGCCGCCTGATGACCCTGTACGTGGCCACTTATCAACTGCACGCCACGCTGGATCCCGTCGAGGTGCAGTCGACCATCGCCGAGATCGCTCTCAACCTGATCGGCGCCGAGCAGTTCGTCCTGCTCCTCATGGACGAGGAAGACAAGGGCTACGAAGTGCGGCTCGCGCACAGCGAGCCCGACACGTCCTGGGCGCAGGCCGCACGCTACACCGGTGGCGATCCGCTGGTGGACGCGGCGTTGGCCGACGGGGGACTGCGTTTCGGGCCCACCGAGCAATCACCGGCCCTGGCCGTGGTGCCTTTGCGCGTGCAAGACGTGACGGTCGGGGCGCTGGTCATCCTCAAGCTGCTGGCGCACAAGCCGGCCTTCGTGAAGGAAGACCATGACTTGCTCGACCTGCTGGGCGCCCATGCGGCGTCCGCGGTCTTTGCCTCTCGGGTGTATTCCAAGACCGCGCGTAAGCTGCGCACCCTCGAGAGCCTCATCCGCCTGGTCAACAAGGGATAGCGTGACCGGGACGATCCGTCATAGCCAGCGGCGTCGCCCATGAGCTTCCAGGGCCGAGTTGAGGATGTCGCCGTCGCGGACGTGATGCAGCTCATCCGTTTGGGCGGGCATTCGGGCACGCTGTCGATCCACGCCGGTGAAGAAGAGGGGCTCATCGGTTTCGAACGCGGCCGCCTGGTCAGCGCCTGGAGTCCCCGCTCGTTGCGGCTGGGCGAGCTGCTGCTCGCGGCCGGCGCCCTCGACGAACCCGCCTTGCAGCGGGCGCTGGAGGCACAGGAGGTGGAGCGGCCTCGGCGCGCCATCGGACAGATCCTGGTCCGGCAGGGCGCCACCACGCCCGAGGTCATTCGGCAGGTCATCGGGCAGGAGATCGAGCGCGTGGTCAAGGAGGTGCTGGCCTGGCCCACGGGCACGTTCGATTTTGCGCTCGACGACCTGACGCCTCTCGTGGAGGTGTCGCGCTTCTCCGGCGCGCCCAAGGTCGACCTCGACACGCAGCAGGTTCTGATGGGAGTCCTGCAGGCCATGGAGGAAGAATCGAGCCGCGTCGCCTGCCAGCCGCCGACCCCGACCGAGGTCGCGCCGGAAGGGTCGGAGGCGGTGGAGGAGTTCGCGCAGGTGGTGACCAGGAGCGGGCGCAAGCCGCTTGGGTCCAAGTTGACACCGGCGCCCGAGTCCCCTGTCTCTGACTCCGCGATCACCGCCCGGCATGAAGCGGCCGATCGCCCGCGCTTTCAACTGGTTTCGCCCGACGCAGAATTGTTGGCGCGGATCAATTCGATTCTGGGGGAAACCGGCGACCGCATTTCGGCGGTGGGCTTGCGCGACGCCGGGACATCGCTGCTGGGCGAGGCGCCGCCCATTGTGGTGGTGGACCTCCGCTATCAGGGGGAAGGGGTGGATACGCTCATCGCGCTTTGCCGGGCGCGACCACGGGCCTCGATCGTCGCGCTCTTCGAGGGGCGTGCGCCTTTGCGCGACCTGTACCACGCAGGCGTGCTGTCCGTCACCTCGGTGGCGCCCGAGACGGTGGCCGCCTGCGTGCGCAGCGTGGCGCGCCAGCGCAAGTATCTTTCCAACGAAAGCGCCATCGCCGAGGGTGTGCGCGCCAGCTTCGCGCGCTTGCGACGGATCATTGCGGATCTGCGTTCCGGGCTTCTCGCCACCTCGGTGTCGCTCAACCTGCTCAACGTGGTGGCCGAGTCGCTCGACCGGGGAGTATTGCTGGTGCCAGACCGCGATCAACTGGTGGCTTTGGGCGCTTTTGGTCAAACCGCGCAGGGCGAGCAGTTGGTGACAAAGACCAAGGATCTCGTCTTTCCGGTGGGCGAGAGCGGCGTTTTCTTCGAGTGCCTGAAGGACAGCCAGACCCGCCGCATGAGTTTCGACGTCGCGGGATTGCCGCAGGCTTTCCGTGACGTTATCGATCGTCCAGTGTCGGGCGAAATTGTTGCCTTGCCTGTGCCTGGCAGCGATCGCGTGATCGCCGTTATCTACCTCGACAACGGTGCGCGCGATCGACCGGTGGGCGATATCGAGATTTTCGAGATGGCCGCTTTCCAGCTTGGGCTGGCGCTGGAGAACGAGTTCCTGCGGCGCTCGGGCCCCGCGCGGGGCACAGGCGGACCTGTGATAAAGCTGCACAAGACGGGCTAGCGCCGTGCAGGAGCTGTTCGCATCCCTCATCAAGGACTTCGTCGAGGAGACGGGGCCGTTGGCACGAGAGGTGGCGAACCTGGTCCTGCGGTTGGAAGAGGCGCGCGCCAACGCCGAGGATGAAGAAGTGGTACTGCGCGCGATGAAGAGCGCGCTCCACACCATCAAGGGCAATGCGGCCATGATGGGCCTTGGCGCCATCGAGTCTCTCGCTCATGCCCTGGAAGGTCTTTGCCGGCCCGTCAGCCAGAACGCCCAGGCGCGGGAATTCGGCCAGGCACAGATTCTGGTGGATGGGACCGATCTGCTTGTTCATTCCATCCGGAGCTCTTTGCAGGGCGAGCCGAACCGGGCCCGGGTGGCCGCCTTTATTGATCGCTTGGCGCGAACGACTGAGGGCCAGGGCGCCGTGGCCGCTGCGCAGGCGCCGTCGCTGCGAGCACGGCCCCAGACCCCAGCCGCGCCGGTCCCGCCCGACGATGCGGGCCAGGAGAGAGAGAAGCCTGCCGCGCCGATCGTCGTTGTGAAGGACGATGGTGCAGACAGCACGGTTCGTATCGCCGATCACGACGTGGATGGGCTGCTCGATCTGACGGCTGAAGCTATCATCAGCCACGCCGAGTTGGTGCGCTTCGCAGGCCGCCTGGCGCGTGGGCATGTCCAGCGCAGCGACGCGGCCGTGCTGGAACCGGTGCTGACCGCGCTGGGTCGGGCAACCTCCGAGATGCGCCACAATTTGCTGCGCGTGCGCCTGGCGCCCATCTCGACGATGTTTTGCCGCTACGCCCGCTATGTGCGCGACCTGGCGCGCGAGCGCGGGCAGGCCATCCAACTCGTCATTCAAGGCGGCGAGACCGCCGTGGATCGCGCCATCATCAGCCGGCTTTTCGAGCCCCTGGTGCACATGGTACGCAACGCAGTCGCGCATGGGATCGAGAGTGCGACGGAAAGGGTCGCCGTGGGCAAGCCGGCGGGTGCCCAGATTCTGCTGGGTGCGTCTTTGGTGGACGGACGTGCGCGCATCGTGGTGGCCGATGACGGCCGGGGCCTGGACATGGTCGCGATCGCCGCCAAGGCTCGCGCTTTCGGGCTGCGTCCCGAGCGCATGCCCGAAAGCGAGTTGCGGCGTGTGATCTTTCAGCCCGGCTTCTCCACCGCGGCAGAGGTCACCACCTTGGCCGGCCGGGGCGTGGGATTGGAGGTGGTGGCCACCGTGGTGCAAAGCCTGGGCGGCCGTATCGACGTGCGCAGCGCAGCCGGGCAGGGGACGGTCTTCGTCATTGATCTGCCGGTGACCGCTTCTCTATGCAAGGCCCTGATCTTTGGCGTCGATAGCGAGATGTTCGCTGTGCCCGCCAGTTTCGTGGTCGACAGCATCGAGACGCGGGAAGAGTCGATGCAGGAAAACAACCACGTGCTGTTTTGTCCCTGGCGCGGCGATCTTCTGCCCGCGCTGGACGCCGGACGCTTGTTGGGTTGTGCCGGGTTGGCGCAAGAATGGACGCGCCCCTACGGTATCATCGTCGAGGTCGCCGCCAAGCGCTGCGCCCTGCTGGTCGACTGGCTGGTGGGCGTGCAAGAGATCGTCGTGAGGCCGCTCGACGAGACCCTGCACGACTCGCGGGTGCTGTCGGGCCTCACCATCTTGGGTCATGGGCGGGTGGTGCCCATCCTGGACTGTGGCGAGGTGTTGAGGCGCGCCTCGGGGCCGATCGTGACAGCCCTGCCCAGTGCCCCGTCCGGCCAGGATCCGCACGGGAGCGCCAGCCATGTCATCTGACGAAAGTCCGGGCGCGCCCGCCGCCTCTGCGCCGGTTGCTCCCGCATCCCGGCCGGCCCGTGACAGCCTGCTGACTTTTGCCGATTCGATTCTGGCCCGCCCCACGGCGCCGACGCTTGTCCCCGAGGCCGAGGTGCACCCATACGTGACATTCTTCCTGGGTCGTGAGGAGTTCGGCCTTCCCATTCTGGGCAGTCGCGAGATCGCGCGGGTGGGTGAGATCACGCGCATCCCCGAGGCGCCCCCGCATGTGCGCGGCGTGCTCAATCTGCGGGGTCGGGTGTTGCCCATCGTCGAGATTCGCACGCGTTTGGGGCTGCCCATCGCGCCCCTGACAGCGCGGTCACGCGTGATCATGGTCGAGGCGCACGGCCGCCTGTTCGGGCTGCTGGTCGATCGGGTGTCACGCATCGCCAAGATCTCGACCTCGATCATCAAGCCCGCGCCGGCAGGGGCGCTGTCCGTGAGCACAGAATGCGTCACCGGGATCGCCCAGATGTGCGCGGAGTTGCTCATCCTCCTTGATCTCGACAAGCTCCTCCTGCTCAACCCGACGGCGCCTCTGCCAAGTGGCGCGGCTTCGGAGTCGCGCGGATGACGGCGGAGGAGGAATGGAAGCTCCTGCTCGACTTGGTGAGCCGGGAGTTCGGGCTGGTGTTTCAGGATTCGCGGCGCCGTCACCTGGAAGGCCGGCTGGCGCAGCGGCTGGGCGCTCTTGGCCTGGAATCGTTCGGCGCCTATCACCGCTACTTGACCCGCCACCCCGAGCGTGGGGCCGAGCTGCGCGTGTTGGCGCGCATCCTGCCCAATAGCGAAACCTACTTTTTTCGCGAGGCCCATCACTTTGATTTGCTGGTTGAGCATGTGGTTCCGCAATTGTCGGCATCCAGCCAGCCGCCTCTGCTGCGTGTGCTGTCGGCGGGCTGCTCGTCCGGGGATGAGGCCTACTCCATCGTGATCGCGCTGCAAGGGGCGCGCCTGCAGCTCGCCGGCCTGGCCTGGCAGATCGACGCCTGCGACCTGAACCCGGAGAGCATTGCCCATGCGCGGGAAGGTTTGTACGAGGCCGGCTCGTTGCGGGCCTGCGACGAGCCGGGTCGCGCCGCGCACTTCAGCGTGGAGGGCGATCGTTTTCGGCTGCGTCCCGAGCACCGCGCGGGGACCAGCTTCTTCGAAGTCAACCTGGCGGTGGCGGATTTGGAGTTTCCGGGCGCGCCCTACCACGTGATCTTCTGTCGCAACGTTCTCATCTATTTTTCTGAAGAGGCGTTTCACCGCGCGCTTTCTCACTTCCATCGTGCTTTGGGTGAGGGCGGCTATCTTTTCCTGAGCCACGCCGAATCGCTGATCGGACGCCGCAGTGATTTCCAGCCGGTGCGACTTTGTGACTCGATTGTCTATCGCAAGCAGGGAGCGAGGTCATGACCAGGATCCTGGTTGTCGACGACTCGCCCTTCATCCGCAAGGCCATCACGCGGATCTTTTCCGGGCGACCCGAGATGCAGGTGGTGGGGACCGCGCAAAGCGGGGAAGAGGCCCTGGAGCGCCTTCCCGCGGCGCGGCCGAATGTGGTGACCTTGGACGTCGACATGCCGGGTATGGGGGGCCTGGCGACCCTGCGAGAGATCCAGCGCCGCTACCCCGGCCTGCCCGTTATCATGCTGTCGGTGTACACGAAAGAAGGCGCGGAGACGACCCTTGATGCCATCAGCGCCGGGGCCGTGGATTTCATAGACAAGAGCCGCCTCAACGTCATGGATTTCGACAGTCTGTCGCGCGAGCTTCTGGCCAAGATTGAAGTCTGGCAGCAGGTGCCACACGCTTATTCCCCACGCGCTTATTCCCCACACGCCTACTACTGGGACCGCACGCCTTCGCCGACGCCGGCCCGACGCGCGGCGGGGGGGGCCATTCCGGCGGTGGCGTGGTCATCCTACGATCTGTGCGTAATCGGTGCCTCCACCGGCGGCCCGCCCGCCTTGCAACAGATCGTCAGTCACGTGCCCCGGAATTTCCCCTTGCCCATCGCCGTGGTCCAGCACATGCCGGTGGGGTTCACCCGGCACTTTGCCGAGCGGCTGGACTCCCTGCAACGAATCCGGGTGAGAGAGGCCGCGGACCACAATACCCTGCAGCCGGGGCAGATGCTGCTGGCGCGCGCCGGTGCGCACCTTGTTGTCGAGCCGGATCTGACGGCGCACCTGTCGCTCGACCCGATGGATGGCGTTCACATCCCCAGCGTCGACGTCCTGATGGAGTCGGCCAGCCGCGCCCGCCCCGGACGTGTGGTCGCCATTCTGCTGACCGGGATGGGCGACGACGGGGCCGAGGGCATGTTGGCCGTGCACCGCTCGGGCGGCCTCACCTTTGCCGAAAGCGAAGCCTCGTGCGTTGTGTACGGCATGCCCCGCGCCGCCCAGAAGCGGGGCGGGGTTTCGTACATGCTCTCCCTTCCCGAGATATGTCAGCTCTTCGCAACAAGGAGCGATGATTCATGAGCGACCAGAAAGACCTGCCCCCATCCAGCGAGCCCAGAGCCGCGGCCGCCAAGCCGGCACCTACGATTCGCCGTTCTGAAGCGGTCCCGCTGCTGCGCCACATGCGGGTGTGGCAAAAACTGCTGTGCATAGTGGCGGTGCTGCTGATCCCCACGCTGTTTCTGCTCAAGGACTTTGTCAGCCGCGCCAGCCAGGACATCGTACGCAGCCGTAGCGAGCTGTGTCTGGACGAGAATTCACGTCAGTTGCGCGTGATCCTGGAAAACCAGGCCATGCGCCTCGATCGGGTGCAGGCCGAGGCGGGCCCGGCAGGCTTGGACGCGCGCGCGGGCGCGCAGGTCGAGAGCGCCCTGGCGGAACTCAGTCGTTTGCAGGTGTCGGGCTGCGGCCGCGAAAATCCGGGGATCGCCCAACGTCTGCGTCCGGTGCTGGCGGGCCTGCGCAGCGTTTGGTCCCGACCGGCCGCGGAGGGTCAGCCCAGCGACGAGTTTGATCGGCGCATGCGCGAGCAATTGCGATCGGCCTACCGGCAATTGGCCACGGGGACCAATCCCGGCTCGGCCGCTGATGTCGATTCGGAACTGGTCAACGAGGCGACCCGCAGCACGCTGCCCGAGGCGGCCTGGCGACTGGCCGACCTGGTCGAGCTGGGTGGGCAGATTGCCGGGTCCAAGGACACAGCCATCGAAGCGCGGGTGCAGCTCATCAGCGCGGTGGAGAGCCTGGAAGCCGGCCTGCTCGATCTGCAACGCGGGTTGCGCGCGCAGCCGGGCGGGGATGGCCAGGCGGGCGGGGCAGGGGATTCGTTGGGTGCGGCGGTGGGCGCGCTCGCGCACCGGTATGTGCAAGCCCTGCGCGGGGCTACCGCGGCTGCGCGCGAGCTTGGCGCGCAGGGCAAGACGGCGGGGCCGGGTGAGACGCCGGCGATGCACGCCGCCCTGGCCATGAAGAAGGCTGCCAATGCCGCCCTGGAGGCGCTCTTCGCCACCTACGACGCGGCCTTGGTGTGGCAGGGAAGTCAATTGGGCGAACGGGTGGCGCGTCTGGAGGGCCAGCGAGCCCGCACCATCGCCTTCGTCATTGTGGCGATGCTGCTGGCGGGTTTCTTGGTGTCGGTCATTGTCCGCAGCATCACCACGCCCCTGTCGGTGGCAGTGGATTGCGCCAACCGCCTGGCCGCGCAGGACTTCACCATTGAGATTGCGCAAAGCGAATCGAGCGACGAGCCGGGCCAGTTGCAGGCGTCGATGCGAAAGATGGCGAGCAGCCTGCGCGCCACCATCCGATCGATCCTGGCGTCGTCGCGGATCGTGGCGGCGGCGGCGGAAAAGATCGCCAGTTCGGGCGGCCAGTTGGCGCGCGGGGCAGAGACGCAGTCGGCAGCCACCGAGGAGACATCGTCAAGCATGGCGGAGATTGCGGCCCAGATTCAGCAACTGGCCAAGACGGCGATGTCGCTTTCGGCCAGCGTGGAGGAGACCACCACGGCCTTCGAGAAGATGCACGAAACCCTGCAGCGCACGGCCAACCACGGACAGACCCTGCTGGCTTCGTCACAAGAGGCGAGCACGCACCTGGCCGAGCTGACCAAGAGCATCACCCAGGTCACCACCCAGTCCCGTTCGGCCAACGAGATGTCACAGTCGACCTTGGGGGCGGTGAAGTTGGGCGGGGAAAAGTTGCAGCAGTCGATCGGCGGGATCGGAGAGCGGGCTGGTGAAGTCAGCAAGATCGTGCGGCTGATCGAGGAGATCGCGGATCAGACCAACCTGCTGGCGCTGAACGCAGCCATCGAGGCGGCGCGCGCGGGTGATGCCGGCCGTGGCTTCGCCGTGGTGGCCGATGAGGTGCGCCGGCTGGCCGAACGGAGCGCCCAGGCCACCCAGGACATCAGCGCGATCATCGAGCGGGTGCAGAAAGACGTGGGCTCGGCGGTGGCGCTGACCGACCAGGTGCTGGTGGGGATGATGGCGTCGATCGACAAGACGTCGTCGATCATCGAACAGAACGCGCTGGCCACCGAGCAGCAGACCGAGTCCGCGCGTCGCACGCTGAAGGTGGCGGAGAACATGGCGGGCCTGGCCGAGCAGATCGCAGTGGCCGCGCGCGAGAACGCGGGCAGCGCGGCCGAGATCGTCAAGGCCTCACACAACATGAACGAGCTGACCAACATCATGCTGGACGCCACCATCGAACAGAAGCGCGGCGGCGAGACCGTGGTCAAGGCGACCGACTCGATTGCGGACGTGGCGCGACAGAATCTGCAGGTGGTGGAAGGCATCAACCTGGCCGTGCGCCAGTTGGCCGCCGAAGCCGAGGCCCTGCGCAAGCGGGTGGAGGAATTCACGGTCTGACGGAAGCGCGGTACTGCCCAGCCGCCGCTGGGCAAAGCCCTGGCGGGTGCACCCGTGATGTCCGGAAACCCATCGTCAAGATTCTCGCACGAATTCGCGGAGATGCGGAGCCTGAATCGGCATGCCTGAGGAGTCTCTCAACCAGTTCATCATCTTCGGCGAACGCCATCTGCGCCACGTGATCAAGGAATTCGTTGAGCACTATCACACCGGGCGTTTTCATCAGGGGCTCGGCGGCCAACTGATCAAGAGCCAGCCTGGCTCCGCGAACGACAATGGGTCAAATGGCTCGATGGCCTGCCACTCACGCCTCGGGGGGCTCCTGAACTACTACCATCGCGCGGCCGCATGAGGCCCGGCGATGGATTCTCGGACACTACGAGGGGAACCCTGCACGTCAGCGCCATCTTCGAGCACGAGGGCGACGATTTCGAAAAAGTGCTACGCGCGGCGATCGAGGAAACAAGGAACGCGCGGTAGGCACGGAGTCGATCTACTCGAAACGCGGGTCGAAGCCAGCGCCGATTCCGGCCATGAAGAGCAGGGACCGGGTGCCAAACACCTCTGAGTACGTGAAGCCGAGCGCGAACGCTCTGCAGTGGGTCTCTTTCCCGCTGTTTGCAGCACATCGCCCACCTATGACAATCCGGCTGCCTGCAACCATTTCGTCGGCGAACCCGCGGACTGCC
The DNA here is from genome assembly GCA_003155465.1 of Myxococcales bacterium. Next base: position 13,380 of record PMCR01000227.1, read on the forward strand.
CTGCTGCCGGACTGCCGTTGGTTCGACGTCTTGAAGAGCCAGTTGACGCCACCGCGCGCTTCCACCCGCACCGCCGACCCCAGGCTCACGGAAAGCAGGAGGCGGACCGGCGTCTTTACGGCAAAAGGCATGATGCCCTTGGTGATCCCGTCGACGCCCACGCCGGCAAGAGCCGCCGCCGCAACCGTCTGGTTGAACCACCAACCCGGCCCCACAAGAAGATCCAAATCATAGTAGGCGTGGGCCTCTTGCCCGAGCGTACCGAGCGCCGTGTCGAAGTCCATTCCAATAGGGCCGCCTTCTGGACCGAAACCGGCAAGAAACACATGGACAGCAGCCGCGTAGACGTTTCTTCTTGTCACGCTGTGGGTTCCACCCAAGCTGGAGTACTCGAGTCCCGCAAGTAGGCTGCCCGCAACGGGTATGCGATCCAACTTCACGGGCTCCTCTGGGCGCAGCCCAACGGTGTCGGCCAGACGCTCCTGCTCCGCAGGGCGCGGCTCGACGTTGCTGGCCACAAGATTCCGACCGTGCACCCGCAGCTGGGGCGGCGCAGCAATCCCGCGATTGGCTTTGCACTGTTCAGTGGCCAGCAGCCTGCCGCCCTTGGTCTCGTACAGTTTCAAAGTGACCACAAAGGCCCCATCAATTCGCTCCACCGAGCCGGACACGACGAAGTCCGCGCCAATGTTGCGCGCAGTCTCCACCTCGCAGTCCCCCGCTGTGCAGTCCTGCTTCCCCATGTCCTTGAGCAACACCATTATGTTCTCGCGGGTCATGACCTGAACCCCAAGCCCGGCCAACCCCTCAATCACCCCGACACGAACCGCATCTGCAGAAGCGTCCAGCAGGTCGCTCTTTATCTCTGCGCCCTTGAATTCCAGCACCGCTAGTCGCTTTCCTGCTGTTAGGAAAACCGTAGGCTGGGGCAGTGGGCGCGGTGGCAGGGCGCTGGCAGGCTCCGGCTCTGGGGCTTGCTCCCGCACGACAAGCGGCGCCAAAGGGCGAAACCCGATGTTGTAGGCCACGAGACTCCGAGCCTGCTCTCGCAGTGGGATCAGTACATCAATCTGGCGATTGGCCTTGCATTGTTCAGTGGCCAGCAGGCTGCCGCCCTTTGTCTCGTGCAGTTTCAAAGTGACCACAAAGGCCCCATCGATCCGTTCCACCGAGCCGGACACGACGAAGTCCGCGCCAATGTTGCGCGCGGTCTCCACCTCGCAGTCGCCCTCTATGCAGTCCTTTTTGCCCATGCCCCTCAGCAACACCATCATGTTCTCGCGGGTCATGACCTGAACCCCAAGCCCGGCCAACCCTTCGACCGCCCCGCCACGAACCGCATCTGCAAGAGTGTCCAGCACGTCGTCCTTGATCGCCGCGCCCTTGAGTTCCAGTACTGCCAGCCGCTTGCCTGCTGTCTGGGAGACTGCCGGCCTGCCGAGCAGGACCGCGCACGCGAAGCCGATCAAGGTGGGCAAGCGCAAGGACCGAGGCAAGACCGCCATGGCGATACTGTCTCATGGTGCCAAGGACCCTCGCAAGACTCGGCGACCAATACCGATTCTTGGAAGTCCGTGGCTGGTTCCAGTTTCCGGCTTCGAGGCCGTGACCGGTAGGCCCGCTTCGGGACCTTCGGGACGGACAGCCACCCTGCCCACCCCGCGCACTTCGCGCGCGCTCTCGCCGCGGCCGTGAATCCGGCCGCTCAACTAGCTACGAATTTGCGAGAGACGCGCCAGCCTCAAGCACAGACTTCTTTGCACTTGGCTTGCGAGCTACTTGAAATGTGGGTCCATGGCAAGGCCGGCACCGACCATGAATAGCAAGGACCGGGTGCCAAGCGTCTCTGTGTACGTGAAACCGAGCGCGAACGATCCGCAGGCGTTCTCCTTCCATCTGTTTGCGGCGCATCGCTCGCCGATGAGAATCATGCCGCCGGCAACCATCTCGTCAGCGAACGCGCCGACTGCTTCGCTGCCGGCCTTCCGTCGGTTCGACGTCTTGTAGAGCCAATTGAAGCCGGCGCGTGTTTCGACGCGCACCGTGGCCCCCAGGTTCAAGGACAGGGCTAGACGGACCGGGGTCTTGAGGGCAAATGGCATGACACCGCTGGTGATGCCGTCAATGCCCACGCCACCAAGAGCGGCCAGCGCAAACGTCTGGTTGAACCACCACCCCGGTCCTAGGAGCAAGTCCAGATCATAATAGAAGCCAGTTCCGCGACCGAGCACCGCATCCAAGTCCAGGCCAAGGGGAATGCCTGAACCAAAACTCGCCATGAAGCTGTGGACAGCAGCCGCGTAGACATTCCTTCTTGCAACACTGTTGCTTCCCCCCAGGCTGGCGTACTCAAATGCCATGACCATACCGTCCGCATGCGGTTCGTCAGACTTATCAGAACGCGCCGGCGCCACAGGTGTCTGCGCGGGACGCGGCTCGACGGTCTTGGCCAAAAGGCCCGCCGCGGGAGGCGGCTCGACGGTCTTGGCCGAGAGAATGCGGCCGTGCTCGCTCAGGTGGGGCAGGAGATCAATCTGGTTCTTGGCCTGAATCTGATCCGCGGCCAGCAGGGTGCCGCTCCCCGTCTCGTGCAGTTTCAGGCTAACCACGAAGGTGTCCTCGATCTGCACCACCGAGCCGGACACGACGAAGTCCGCGCCAATGTTGCGCGCCGTCTCCACCTCGCAGTCGCCCTCTGTGCAGTCCTGCTTCCCCATGTCCCTGAGCAACATCATCATGCTCTCGCGGGTCATGACCTTGACCCCACGCCCGGCCAGCCCTGCGACCGCCCCGCCGCGAACCGCGTCCGAAAGAGTATCCAGCACGTCGTCTTTGATCGAAGCGCCCTTGAATTCCAGTACCGCCAGGAGCTTGGCGACCGGCACCGGCGGTTCCGTCGGGCGGTGGGGCGAGGATCCGCATCCGATCTGGAGAATGAGGAGTTCGCCGACCAGGACCGCGCACGCAAGCCCGATCAAGGTGGGCCAGCGCAGGGACCGAGGCAAGACCGGCATTGCCGTACTGTCTCACGGTGCGAACGACCCTCGCAAGACCAAGCACCCAACTCGGCCCCCGAGATTCTGTGCGCGACAGCGGCGCCCGGCGATTGGGGGCGGACGCGCACGAGCCTCGTGCACAGACTTCCCTTCATTTGGATCCAGAGCTACTCGAAAGTTGGGTCGAAGGCAGAGGCGTGACCGGCCATGAATAGCAGAGTTCGCGTCCCAAGCACCTCGAGATACGTGAAACCGAGGACGAGCGCTGAGGGGTTGCCCTTGGAATTCATAGTACCTCGCCGACCGATGAAGATCTTGCCCCCTGCAGCTAGCTCGTCAGCGAACGCGCCAACTGCTTTGCTTCCGGACTGCCGTCGATTCGACGTGAGGAAGAGCCAGTTGACGCCGGCGTGCGCCTCGATGCGGACCACAGCCCCCAGGTTCAAGTCCAGCGACAGGCGGACCGGCGCCTTGAAGGAAAAAGGCATGACTCCGTCGGTGATTCCGTCGAAGCCCAGGCCAGCAACCGCCGCAAGCGCAACGGTCTGCTTGAACCAGTGACCCGGCCCCAGCAGGAAGTCAAAATCATAGCAGAGCCCAGACCCGCCCCCGAGCGCCCCATCCACCTCCATGGCAAGGGGCGTCTCGCTGTCAGACGCGAAGAAAACGTGGAGAGCAGCCGCGTAGACGCCCTTTCTTGCCACACCATTGCTTCCGCCCAGGCTGGAGTACTCGAATGCCCCAACTATGCTGCCTCCATCCGCGCGGTGTGGAACTTGCTCAGGCTCCTTTGGGCCCGCCGCGGGAGGCGGCTCGACGTTATCGGCCACGAGAGTCCGGCCATGCTCGCGCAGCTGGGCCAGAAGATAGGTCGGCAGCCTGGCCACGATTTGACGTGTGGCCAGCAGGCTGCCGCCCTTTGTCTCGTGCAGCTTCAAGGTCGCCACGAAGGCGTCCTCGATGTGCACTACAGAACCGGACACTACGAAGTCGGCGCCGATATTGCGCGCGGTCTCCACCTCGCAGTCCCCCTCTGTGCAGTCCTGCTTCCCCATGTCCTTGAGCAACACCATTATGTTCGCGCGGGTCATGACCTGAACCCCACGCCCGGCCAACCCCTCAATCACCCCGACACGAACCGCATCTGCAGAAGCGTCCAGCAGGTCGCTCTTTATCTCTGCGCCCTTGAATTCCAGCACCGCCAGCAGCTTGCCTGCCGCCTGGGAGACTGCCAGCTGGCTGACCAGGACCGCGCACGCGAAGCCGATCAAGCTGGGCAAGCGCAGGGGCCGAGGCAGGACCGGCATGGCGGTACTGTCTCACAGCGCCGACGGCCCTCGCAAGACCGAGTACCCATCGGCCAGCGCCAGCGGTCCATCGCTGTCGCTACACGATTTCGATCCTGGCCACGTGTCCTGTCGCCGATAGCGCCGCACCCGCCGATAGCGCCGCACCGGGATTGCGCCGCACCGATAGGATAAGGATAGCGCCGCACCGGTGTTGACCTCGGTAGCGCGGCGTTGCTGACCCGGAGCTGCCCGGCGACAGGCCACTCATCATATCGGCACGTGCGTTTCTCGCTGTTTTTCGACGGACGGCAGACGTGGGCGCCGCTACGTTTGCGCGTCGAGGGCAGACGTCGGCCCTGGCGAGGCGCCGCGGAAGAAGCGAAGGAGCGCCGTTGGTCAGCTCGGCGGGGCGGTGGCGCCCAGCTCGGCGCACTTCACGCCGACGAAGCGATGCAACCACCATGTTCCGGCGGGGAAGATAGCCTCGCGGCCA
>PMCR01000114.1:0-24432 GCA_003155465.1 Myxococcales bacterium
GCGCAGGCACGAGGCATAAGCAAGGCTCGCATTGAAGCGGTGGTCGACGAATTCGTGGCCGGGCGGGATTTCGGTCTATTGGGCGAGCCGACTGTCAATGTGCTCGAAGTGAACCTGGCACTCGACCGCCAATTCGGTCGTCCGGCTGGGGGAAAGTAGCCGGTCGGCCAGCGTGCGCGTGAGCGGTCGCGGTAGCGTGAGCGACCAGCGTGCAGCGGCCTGCGTGGGCGGCCTGCGTGTGGGTGAGCGGTGCGCGGCCCGCGACACGCGATCCGTCTTATGCGTCCCACCCACGAACACGCTCACCCTCACGCCCACGCGAACCGCTAGCCGCAGCCCGGACTATCCCCCGGCCCCGAATTTCTCCACAAGTCGCAGCTATCCCGTTTCCTCGTACCGCTTTCGTTTCCGCCACAGGGTCGAGCTGTCAATGCCCAGCGTGGTTGCCGCGGCATCGAGCGAGGCCGATCGCGCGAGGACGGCTTGCAGGTGCGCGCGCTCGATGACGTCCAGCGTGAAGTCGCCGCCTACCAATGGGTGGGGCTGTTTGGCGCCCGCGATGCGCTCGGGGAAAGCCTGCGGTTCCAGGCGTGGCGATGGCCACAGGATCAGGGCGCGTTCGATGGTGTTGCGCAACTCGCGCACGTTGCCCGGCCAGGGGTAACCGACCAGCACCTGTTCGGCCGCGGGGGAAAGCTCGGGTACCCGTCGCCCGAGTGCTCGTGCGAAGAAGTCAAGAAAGTGTCGCGCCAGGGGAAGAATGTCTTCCGCTCGTTCGCGCAGGGCGGGAACCTGGATCTCGATCACGTTCAACCGATACAGAAGATCCTCGCGAAAAGCACCGGTCTTCACCCCCGCATCCAGGTCGCGGTTGGTGGCCGCTGCCACCCGCACATCCGCCCGCCGTGTGCGTGTCTCGCCGACGCGCTCGAACTGCTTGTCCTGCAGAAAGCGCAGCAGTTTGGCCTGGAGATTGGCGGGCATTTCGCCTACCTCGTCGAGGAACAAAGTGCCACCCTGGGCCGATTCCACCCGTCCCGGCTGATCCCGCACGGCTCCGGTGAAGGCCCCTTTGGCGTGACCAAAGAGTTCGCTGGCCAGAAGTTCTTCGGAAAGGGTAGGGCAGTTGACCACGACAAAGGGGCCTTCGCGCCGATTGCTTTCCTCGTGCATGGCGCGCGCCAGAACGCCCTTGCCGGTACCGCTTTCTCCCCGGAACAGCACGGCCACCTCTGCCTGCGCCGCGCGACCCACGACCTGCAAGAGCGAGCGCACCGCCGCCGCCGACGACGATAGCAGAATGTCGGGCGCCTCTCTGCGCAGCCGGTTTTCCAGATCGTCGGCGCGCGCGGTCAGCGACCGCTGCTGGACCACGCGTTCGATGAGATGCCGGATCTGGGCGGGCGAAAATGGCTTCGGCAGATAGTCCCATGCTCCTCTGCGCATGGCCTCGACCGCAGTCTCCACCGTGGCATAGGCGGTCACCACGATGACGGTGAGGTTGGGATTCTCGGCCAATAGGAGCGGGATCAGGTCCAGGCCACTGTGCATGCCCAGGCGAAGATCGAGAAAAACCACGTCGTAGGTCGCGCGCCCTATGGCATCCAAGGCGGCTTGGGGTGAGGCCGATTCGGCGACCTCGGCGCCGAGACCCTCAAGGCACACGCGCAGGGTGGTCCGAATGTTCTTTTCATCGTCGACGATTAGGATATGCAACTGCGACACGCGCGTAGCATACCGCCGCAGCAGCAGTCTGGCGCGCTCGGATTATCCGGGCCCCGACTGGACGAACTGCAGGCAGTTGTTGCAGCTCTTGTTCTTCTCTGCGATCGCGCGCTCGAACTCCTCGCCGCGCACCGGGACCAGGTCGTCCCCTTTGCGGAGGAAGTAGCGGTGATAGCAGGAGTGGCAAGAACTGAAGGATTCGAGGGCAAAACAGACCTTCTCGGTCTCGCGTGGCATGTGAATATCAACCTTCAAGTCCGAGGCTTTGTGCAGCGTCGAGTCGAAATAGCAGTTCTTCCCAAAACCGTCCTGGCATTCGGGGCATGAGGGATCCCGGGCCGGCCGACGAGGTGGGACGGGTCCCGCATCGTCCGGTGCGGAAGGAGCCGCGGCCGGCTGGGCCGAGGCGTGCGCTGGGGCCAGGGGCGCTGCTGCCCGCTCACTCGCGCAGGCGGCGAGACCAAGTACCAGGAGCCAGATCCGAGGCTGTTGTCTCATTGCGCCCTCCGGTCAAGCGGCAGCCACTCTACGCGCGATCACGGTCATCGCGCCACAGCGGCCTGCGGGCAGGGCGGGCGCATGCGCACCGCAATCACGCCCGTCCGGGATCGCTCGGGCGGCGCAGACGGGTCAGGGTGGCGCCAGCGGCCGGGCGGTACTGCTTGCGATAGTAGGTGTCGAGGAAGGTCGGGCAGCGCTCGGCCACCAGCAGGCTGGCCACCTGGTCGGCGGCCAAGATGAACGATTCCTCTGTTTCGCACAGGGCTTGGTTGATGCGGCCGAGCTCGCCGGTCAGGGCCACGTGGCGACAGCCGCAGTGGCTCTGGCAACGCTCACGTAGGGCACAGGGCGTGCAGGTCTCTTCCACTCGATCCTTGGCCCTCTGCAACTCGGCCAGCCGCTTGCCATCGAAGCCTGCGTCGACGGTTCCGATCACCAACTCGTCATCGCGATCTTCGCCGATCATCTGCGCGCAGGGATACAGCCGGCCCGTGGGCGCCACGGCGAAAGCGCGGCCGGCAAGCGTGCAGCGCGCGGGGCAGGGGATGCCTTGCTTGAGATGGGTCAGGATTTTTCCGTGCAGCGGTTCCAGCGGCACCACCTGGCCGCGACGAAAACTCTCGCTCCACACCTCGCCCGCGTTGCGCAGGCCCGTGCGCAGCTCGGCGATGGACTCCTCGGTCCAGGGGGCGTGGAAGTCGGGCGTCAGGGTGGCCTGCGCCGGCTGCAAATCGAGGAGCGTACGCACCACTTCCCCCAGACGGTGGGCGGTATCGGGCCGCACCACCGCGACCAGGCGAAAGGCAATACCCGCCTGGCGCATCCGTCCCAGGTTGGCCACGATGTCGGCGAAGCTGCCCCGGCCGCCTTCATCCACGCGGTGGGCGTCGTGAACCGCAGCGGGCCCGTCCAGCGACACGTACACGGTGAAATCGCGGGGCGGCGACAGCAAGGCCAGCGCGCGATCGTCGACCAGCGTGCCATTGGTGTTCATCACGTAGCGCACGCGGGGGCGCGTCTCGGGCAAGGCGTGCACGGCCGTCTCGACATAGGCCAGCGTCTCTTCGACAAAACCCGGATGCAACAACGGCTCGCCGCCGAAGAACGACACGTCCAGCGCCGCCGGCCGGCTGACGAGCGCCATGTCCACTGACCGTCGCATCACCTTGCCCGGCATGCGCCGGCTGAACTTCGCCCCGTTGTAGCAGTAGCCACAGCGCAGGTTACAGGCGTGATCGACAAAGAGGGTTAGCTCCACGAGACTGCCTAGCGTACCTCGTCGATGACCGTGCTAGTAGGGAGCCGGGGCCCCGCCCCCGCCGGTGGGGTCAGTCATCGTGGGCGCGAGGTCAGCGGCGTCCTGCGATGACGGGGGTTCCATGGTGTCCGCGACATCCGTATCGGGCGTGGGGTTGGGGGCATCCGGGACGCCTGCATCCGGGGTGGGCGTCGGATGGTCACTCGGGGGCGTCGGATGGGTATCGTAGGGCGGCGCGGAAGTGCCCGCCGTGTAGCCACCGGTGCTGGTCGTGTCAGGTGTGCTGGTCATGCCACCGGAGCTGGTCGTGCCACGATTGTTGTCTAGGCTGGGATCGCCGCTGCACCCCCCAGAAAGACACAGGTACAGTCCCGCGGCCGCCACAGTCGGGTAGCCGGGAAACGGGAAGTGCGATCGGGGCTGCGGAGCGCGGGCAGAAAGGCGCTTTGTCATCGATGTTCTCCAGTCTAGCTGCAGATCGCTGTGCAAGCGCCATGCCTGCGAGAAGGCACCGCGTGACATGGTTGCAATCGTCTGACAGTCCACTCGCGATTCAACTGTGATGCCGCCCAAACGAGTGAAACTGTGACATTCCCGTCCGGGTCAGGGCGCGTGGCTCCAGGTTCGAGACTCCGGCACGGCGTCGAGCTTCTTGCCGACCGCGCCCTGGTCCCCTCAGTTTTCTGAGGGGACGGATGGCTGGCGCTGGAGCTTGTGTGAAGTACAATCTTCCCCCGCTGTGACTTCACCTGGCGCCTCCTCGGTCCCGATCCGCTTCCGCCGGCTTCGCCCGACCGCGGTGCTTCCCCACTACATGACGCCGGGCTCGGCCGGCATGGACCTGGCGTCCGCTGCCGACGGGCCGGTGAGCGTGCCTGCTGGCGAACGGGTGGGGATCCCCACTGGGTGGGCCATGGAGCTGCCGCCTGGCTACGAGGCGCAGGTGCGCCCGCGTTCGGGGTTGGCCTGGCGGTCGGGGCTGACCGTGGTGAACTCGCCCGGGACCATCGACAGCGACTACCGGGGCGAGGTGGTGGTCTTGCTGGTCAACTTGTCCAAGCAGCCGGTCGTGGTCCAGCCTGGCGATCGTGTGGCCCAGATGGTGATCGCGCCGGTCATCCAGGGGGCGGTGGAGGAAGTGGCGGATCTGTCAAGCAGCCAGCGCGGCGAGGGCGGTTTTGGGCACACCGGTTGATCCGCATGCGTCGAGTATGATTAGTTGCACACATGAGCAGCATCCCGATTGACCTTTCCCCCAAGCGAGCCGGCATTGTCGGCGTCTCCGGCTATTCGGGGATGGAACTGGCGCGTATCCTGGCCAGCCATCCGCGCTTCTCCCTTGGCCTGGTGACCAGCGACAAGTGGGCGGGCAAGAGTTTGGGCGCCCAGGTTGCCGTCGCGGCGCCCGCGGGCGACCTGACCTGTTTCTCGCACGAGCAGGGCCAGGCGCATCTGGGCGAGGTGGACGTGGTTTTCCTGTGCACACCCGCCGAGGTATCGGTCGAGCTGGCGCCGCGCGCGCTGGCTGCCGGCGCGCGTGTGGTTGACCTGTCGGGCGGATTTCGGCTGGCGGCTGACCAGTTTCCGCAGTGGTACGGATTTACCCATCCGGCGCCGGCGTTGCTGGCTGAGGCCGTGTACTCCCTGCCTGAGGCCACCAACAACGTCGAGAAGATTCGCACGGCGAGGCTGGTTTCCAATCCGGGCTGCTACGCCACGGCTTCGGTGCTGGCCGTGCTGCCGCTTCTGCGCGCGGGATTCATGGAATCGGATTCCGTGATCATCGACGCCAAGAGTGGCACCACCGGCGCGGGCCGCAAGGCTAGCGAGGAGATGTCGTTCTCCGAGGTGGCGGACGACGTGCGCGCCTATCGAATCTTCCGCCACCAACACGCGCCCGAAATTGAGCTGGCCCTGACCATGGGCGGTGCGCCCCACGTGCGGGTCACATTCATTCCCCACCTTCTTCCTGTGCGGCGGGGTATTCTGGCCACGGCCTACGGACGGCTGCGCCACGGCACCGGGGGCAGCGACCCAGCCGGCGGCGTGCGCAAGGCACTCGATGATTTCTCCGAGGAGCGGCCCTTCATCCGGGTGGTGGCCCCCGACGAGGTTAGGCTGCAGGCCGCGGTGGGCACCAACCGCGTGGTGCTGGGCGCTTCGGCCGACGCCAGGCTTGGCATGGTGGTGTCGTTTGCGGCGATCGACAATCTAGTCAAGGGGGCGGCCGGACAGGCCGTGCAGAACGCCAACCTCATGTTTGGATTCTCGGAGACGGCTGGGCTGCTTGGGCTCGCCGGGGCCATGCCATGACGGACAGCCACGGGCAGCAGCCGGAATCTTTGGTCGATCGACGCGACCTGCTGGTCGAGGCTCTCAAGTACATCCAGAAGTTCACCGGCACGCGCGCGGTGGTCAAGTACGGCGGCGCAGCCATGGTCAAGGACGACCTGAAGCGGAGCTTTGCCCAGGACGTGGTTCTGCTACAGGCGGCGGGCTTGCGGCCGGTGGTGGTTCACGGCGGCGGGCACGAGATCACGCGGACCTTGGATCGCCTGGGGCAGAAGAGTGAATTTATCGACGGGCAACGGGTGACCGGCGCGGTAGAGATGGGCGTGGTCGAGATGGTGCTGACCGGCAAGGTGAACACCGAGATCGTGGGCCTGATAAACACCCTGGGCGGAACTGCGATGGGCCTCTCGGGCAAGGACGCGCATCTTATCAAGGCGCACAAGCTGCCGCCCCGNNGGCGAGGTCGAGAGCATCAACACCGAGATCCTCGATCTGTTGCTCGACAAGCACTACATGCCCGTGATCTCACCGGTGGGCTTGGGCACGGACGGGGCCAGCTACAACATCAACGCCGACATGGTGGCCGCCGAGATCGCGGTTGCGGCCAAGGCGAAGAAGCTCATCTTCCTCACCGACGTGGCGGGAATTCTGGACGAGCACGGCCAACTGCTGAGCGAGTTGCGGGCCGCGGATCTACGCGGCCGGCTGCAGGAAGGCCGCGCGGTCAAGGGCGGCATGCAGGTAAAGGCGCAGGCCATCTTGCGCGCCCTGGAGGGCGGGGTGGATGCGGTGCACGTGGTCGACGGCCGCGAACCACACAGCGTGGTGGTCGAGCTGTTCACCGAGAAGGGCGTGGGGACGCTGGTGACGGCGTAGGGTCGCGGCGGCGTCGGGTCGAGCGCTGCGCGCGGGGTGTTCGACCACGGCACGCAGAAAGAGGACGCCCAGGAACCTGGGAGGCCCAGGTTCCTCCTCGGGAAAGACGGCGAGCATGGGGAGCCGGACAACAATCTCCAACGCGCGGCTCGTTTGCGGGACCACGAACCGCCCGATCGCGGTGAGCGCGATCGCTTCGCTCGATGTTGGCCGGAACTTCCGAGCACTTGGATCACCGTGGCGCCGCGGTACGCCCGATCGTCGAGGCGCGTTTGGGCCAGATCGTTTCCGTGCGAGATCGCAGGAGAATCTGCGGTCGTGGTGGATGGGCCAGAAATGGTCGCCCCCGCTACTGCAGGGGTCAAAGGGCGCACGAGCGCAGTATGAAACCGCAGATCTTCGAGGAGTTACCATGAAGCGATCCTTCGCGTCACAACGACACAACCGGTGGCTACGGAATGAGCTGGACCTGCGTGGGATTATTTCGGTTCTGCTGTTTGTGCTCGTAGCTGGCTGCTTTTCCTCAAGCTCGCAGGGGTCTTCAGGGGGCAGTGGGGGTGGCGCTGCCACCGATACCGGCGGCAGCACGGGTGGTAGCAGCGGACAGGCAACAGTCGATGCTGCCACGAGCGCGGCCGGCGCAACCGCCATTGGGGGATCCAGCGTCGCGGGTGGGACGGTCGCTGGCGGCGGGGGCGCGACCGGTGCTGGTGGCGTCGGCGGGGCCACGACGGGAAGCGGCGGCGTCAATCCCGGCGGCGGTAGCACCACAACCAGCGGCGGGGTCACCGCTGGCGGGACCAAGGCCGGGGGAGGAACGACGAGCGCGGGCGGCACGTTCAGCGCCGGCGGTACGACCAGCACAGGCCGGGCCGACGCTGCCGCGGACGCGGCACAGGATGTCGCCCCGCCTGATGCGCGTGGGGCAGGGGGAACGGAAGCAGGGCCAATGGGCGGAAGCGGGGGAACCGTGGTCAGTGGCGGCACAGGCGTCGCGAGCTTCCACTGCGTGAACTGGGCCGACAATCGGGACAACTTCGTCGACGGACACCTCCTCATGTCCGGGATCACCTCGGACACTGATACCTACGAGGGCGTCACGACCAAGTCCAACATCGTTCTGGGGGCCTTCACCGATCTCTTGAAGGTCAATTCCTTCCGCATGCCCATCAACGAGCCGACCGCTCTCGACCCTTGGTGGAATTCGTACAAGGCCGCCATTGACGCCGGAATCGCCAAGGGAATGAAGGTGATCATTGGCTTCTGGCCCAAAGACAAGGGCATTGGCAAGCCAGTCGACAACACCCGGTGGTACGCCATGTGGAAGGTCGTGATCGATGCCTACGTGAGCAATCCGCTCGTATTCTACGACATCCACAACGAGCCACACGGATTCACGCCCGCGCAGTGGGTCGTCCAGGTCAATGGCTGGCTGGCCCAGTTNNTACGCGTACAACGGCCCGACGACCACGGCAGGGTGGAAATCCAACCTGCTGAACCGCCTTGGCAACGCTGTCAGCCGCACTATCGTCGGTGAGTGGGCGGGCCAGGTGGTGGAGGACTACACCACCGGGATTGAGGGCAATGCAGACAAGTCCTTTATCGTAGGTACGGCCAACACGATCTATGAAAACAAGATGGGAGGCTGCTGGTGGGCAGGTGCGTTTGCGATGAGCGGAGGCACCTCGGGCACGACCCTGCTGGTTCAGCAGGGGACCGGAGACAGCATGACCTTCACGGTCAAAGATCAAGTCACACTCACCTACTTTCAGCACTCGTGGGGCCTCAATTGATGGTGTCCTAAGCACGGCGCAGGGGCCGTGATCGAAAGGCTTGCGCCTGAGATTTGCGGCAGGCCAGACAGTCCTCGCCTGGTTTCGTGGTCCCGCTGCCGCCGTTGCATGCTGCCAGTACAGCCAAGACCAGTGCAAGTAGTGTGCGCATGGGACTTCCTGGAAGAATGGGTTCGAGGAATGCATCCCACGCGGGCCACTGACTTCTCCTCGGGCTGACCAACAGATTGCCTGCCGCCAGATAGAGTATTATGGTACCTGACCCGTCTGCGCGGGCTCGAGACTCCTATTAACCGATGCGCCCACAAATCTGGAGGACCCAACGATGAAACCAACGGCACTGCGGAACATTCGTTCAGGGATGGGCTCGACCCTCGTGGGTGTCGTTCTGCTCGCGGAACTCGCTGCGTGCGCACGCTCTTCGCGACCAGAGGTCGACGGCGGCGCTGCGATCGACAGCACCGCTGCTGTCGAGTCGGGCACCTGGCCGCCGGGGGTCACGCTCAATACCTGCGAAGACTTCGCGACCGTGACCGTCGGATCGTACGTCGTGGAGTCGGATTATTGGAACAAGGCAAACTGCCCCGGCACCCAGTGCATGGCCATCAACAACCAGACCGGCGCCTTTTCCGTAACCCAGTCTGCCAACTGCGGCGACACCGTGGCTTCCTACCCCAACGTGCTTTACGGATGTTCCTTCGGGACCTGCAGTCCCGGAACCTTGCTTCCCATGCCGGTCAGCGCTCTCAGCAGCGTGACCAGCAGTTGGGATTTCAGGGTGGGGGGCGTCCCCAGTGACCAATGGAACGTGGCCTACGACCTCTGGTTTTGCCAGGACGACACCTGCCGCTTCGGCGGATTCCCCGGTGGGACTGAACTGATGATTTGGCTGGACTACCAGAACGTCAGCGGTTGGAAGAAGGATCTGGGGACCGTGAGCCTGGGCGGGCACACCTGGGAGCTTTGGACGTTCACCCAAGGCACCGGCGCGGATAGCTGGACCTATCTAGCCTACATGATCCAAGCCCCGATGGTGACGTCCGTCACCGACCTGGACTTGACCGCTTTCATTCAGGACGCGGTGGCCAGGGGCTACGTCCAGAATTCCTGGTACCTCTATGCGATCCAGGCGGGCGACGAGATTCGCACCGGCGGAATACCCTACAACCACAACAGCTTCTCGGTTTCCATCAATGGCGCCATTCCAGTGGCCAACCCAGACGCAGCCGCTGGCGGGGGCGTTTCGTGCGACGGCGACGTTCCAACTGCGGAGGGTGGACTGGTCGTCAACGACAACTACGTCACGGTCGGTTCGCTGCACGGCTATGCAGCGGCTTGGGCCTGGGTGGGAAGCACTTCCAGCGCTATCGCCTGCGCCGCACCTACCTGCACCGTGCCGGATTCGTTCCAATTTGCGCCCATCAATGGAGAAGGTGTGGCACCGCTGACTTCGGAGGTCGTGTCGTGTTCTCCCGCGTTTCCGCCGACGGCGCTCTGCACGGCGGGCGCCGTGACGGCTGATCCCACCTATCTTTCGACGGCTGGACTTGGTTTCAACCTCAGCCAGGACACGGGAAACGATGGCGGCGTCGATGCGAATTCTGTCGATGGCATCACCATCGGCCAGAGCATTACGATCACGGTTGAGAAGTCGGGCGCCTTCGCTGGCAACTCCGCCTTGCGTGTTGAACTGACTGACTCGAACGGCCACTACTACTGCGCCCTCGAGGGCAAGTGGACCAGTGGAGTGGCCATTCCCATAACCCAATTCAATACCCACTGCTGGAACAACTCCGGCACCTTCGCCACCCCGAGCATGCTCTTCCGAAGAGTTGACATTCTGGTGCCCAGCAGCGCGTCCATGGACGAACAATTCGCGTACTGTCTCACCAACGTCTCGCTACAATAGCGCTGTCTTTCCCCAGGCCCCGGGTGGCATCTATAGCAGCTTGTCGCCCCACAGCTCATCGAGAAATGCTCGCCAGGGGAGGCAACGGATCGGTCCGCGTTTGGTTTCGATTGGGTTCTCGGAGACGAGGAAGAACTGTCGCACGATCTTCTCTTCCGCAAGCGCAGTGAGCCCGCGGAGGTCTGAGGCTCCCACCTGTCGCGTGGCCTTCGTCTCGACGGCGACGTGATCCCCGATCACGAAGTCGACTTCGTGGTCAGCGGTCGACCGCCAATAGCCGAGTTTCTCGTGGCATAGCGCCAGCGGGTATCAGATGCACTCTCTGATCCGTTTGCGCTCCCCCTCGTGTATCATCAGTGGGGATAGTCGAGGAATCTCATGTTCGCTCGCTTTGCACGTGCACAGGACGCAGCTTCCCGGGTGGTCTTGGCGGCCGTCGTGGGCGGGGTCCTATTGTCCGCGTGGGCGGGCTGGTTCTTCCTGGCGCGGGTGGGACTCTATGAGGTCAGTCGCTCGGCCCGCTTGGAAGTGGCGACGGCCCCCTATGACGTCGACGTGCCCGTAGCGGCCCGGCTTGTACGCAGCGCCTTGGTGCTTGACCGGCACGTGCAGCAGGGCGAGATCCTGGTGGAGTTGGATGCGGAGGCGTTTCGTCTGGAACGAGCCGCCGAAGAGAGCCGCCTGGCGACCTTGGGTCCGCAGATCGTAGCCTTGCGCGATGAGCTGGCCTCGCACGAGCAGGCTATGCGCGGGGAGGGGCGCGCCAGTGCAGCGCAGGTGACCGAGGCGCGCGCCCGGCTGCGCGCTTCGGATGTGGTGGCCCAGCAAAAGGAGGCGGAGCGCGCCCGGATCCAGTCGCTGCACGACAAGCGCCTGGTGGCAACCCAGGAGCGCGACCGTCTGCAGGCCGAGTCGCAGCGACAGAACGCCGAGACGGACGCGGCGCGTGTGCAAGTTGGCCGGCTGGGCAGCGAGGGCGCGGTCAAGCTGAGCGACCGCAGGGCCCAGATTGCGCGCTTGCAGGCGGACATTGCCCGCCTGCAGAGCGAGCGCGCAGACGCCGAGAGCAAGGTGCGCATTCTCGATCAGAAGATCGAGTTGCACCTGATCCGAGCGCCGGTCGCCGGCCGCATCGGGTACATGGTGAACCTGCGTGCAGGGGCCATGGTGGCCGAGCGCACCCGCCTCGCCACCGTGGTTCCAACGGGCGGGCTGCGTGCGGTGGCCTTATTCGACCCGGCGACCGCTGCCGGAAGGGTGCACACGGGCCAGGGCGCGCGGCTGCGCATGCTTGGTTTTCCCTGGACCAAGTACGGCATGCTGCAAGCCGAGGTCGACCGCGTGGGCAACGAGCCCAAGGATGGTCTGATTCGGGTGGAGTTGGTCTTGCGATCGCCCCAGCGCACGAACATTCCTTTGGAACATGGCCTGCCCGGCATTGCCGAGGTCGAGGTGGAACGGGTTTCACCCTTTGCCCTGGTTCTGGATGCGGCCGGCCGGTTTCTCATGGGTACCGAGCGACGGACCGCCTCCGCCACGTCGAACCCTGCGCCGGTCCTCGACAAATGAGCGGGACGGCTTCCGACGACCAGGCACAGGGCGAGCCGGAGAGCGCGCGGGAGCGGCGGAGTTTCTTCGCCCACGAGGTGGTGCAGACCTCGGGCATGGACTGCGGCCCCGCAGCCCTGAAATGCCTGTTGGAAGGCTTCGGGATTCACGCCCACTACGGCCGGTTGCGCGAGGCCTGTCACACCACCGTGGACGGGTCGTCCATCGACACCCTGGAGGACTTGGCCGGAAAGCTGGGCCTGGACGCCATGCAGATGATGGTGCCGGTCGAGCATGTTCTCATGCGCGAATCAGAAGCGCTGCCGGCCCTGGTCGTGGTCAGGCTGCCGTCGGGCTTGACCCACTTCGTGGTGGTTTGGCGGGTGCTGGGGCGGTGGGTCCAGATCATGGATCCGGGACGTGGCCGGCGTTGGATGCGCAAGAGCGATCTTGTGCGCGACCTGTACGTGCACCAGATGCCTGTACTAGCTGCGGACTTTGGGGCGTGGACGCGCGAGCCAGGCTTTCTGGATCCGTTGCGGCTCCGCTTGCAGAGGTTGGGCGTGCCTGACGCCGGTGCGCGCGTTGCAGCTGCGGCTGCCGGTGAACAATGGCGCCCCCTGTGTGCGCTGGACGCCTGCGCGCGGGCCACCGAGCGCCTGTGCAGCGGCAAAGTGGTTGCCCGCGGGCGTGCCGCGCGGGCCTTTGACCGTCTGCTGGAAGATGCGGTGAAGGGAGGCGTGTCGGAGCTGGTTTCCGAGACTCTGTGGACCGCGCGTCCAGCCGCGGAGCCAGGCAAGGATGGGCAAGCCATGCTGCTTCTGCGCGGGGCCCTCGCCCTGCGCGTGTCGGGCTTGGCCGAGGACAAGTCGGCGGAAGCGCTGCCGCCCGAACTGGCGGCAGTGCGTGCCGATGACCAACCGGGCCCGGCGCGGAAGCTGGTGGAGTTCCTGCGCGCAGACGGATTGCTGCGCTTTGTGCCCATCGTCGCGGGGCTGGCGCTGGCCGGGGCAGGGACTGTGGTGGAGTCGCTGCTCTTTCGCAGCGCCATCGACATCGGACAGCGCCTGGCTCTTTTCGAACAGCGTCTGGCCGCGGCGGGCGCGCTGCTGGTGTTCTTGGTCGCGCTCTTCTTCGTCGAGTGGCCCCTGGCGCGGGCGCTTTGGGCCGCAGGCAGCCGGCTGGAGATGCGGCTGCGCCAGGCCTTTCTGCGCAAGCTGCCCCTGCTCGGCGATCGTTACTTTCAGAGCCGGCCCATCTCGGACATGGCGGAGCGTGCGCATCTTCTGCATTGGCTGCGCCTTTTGCCTGGGCAGGGCGGCCAGCTTGTGCGCACGACCTGCGAGATGATCACCACCACCGCCGGGGTGCTCTGGCTCTATCCGTCAGGCGCGCCCCTGGTGCTGACCCTGGTGGGGCTGATGCTGGTTCTGCCGCTTTGTTGCCAGCCGGCCTTGGTGGAACGGGATCTGCGCATGCGCGGTCATGCCGGGGGTCTGGCGCGGTTCTATCTGGACGCGCTCCTGGGTCTTTCAGCCATCCGCGCGCACACGGCAGAGCCTGCCCTGCGAGCCGAGCACGGCGGCCGCCTGCGCGAGTGGGCGCGCGCGGCCCGGGACGCCGCGCGCCTGGCGGTCCTGATCGAGACCGCACAGGGCTTGCTCGGATTCGGTCTGGCGGCGGTCGTGGTCTTCCACTACCTGGTCTCTGCCTCGGGCTCGGGCTGGGCGATCTTGATCGTGTATTGGGTCTTTATGCTGCCCTCCCTGGGTCAGGAGATCGCGTTTCTGATTCAGCAATACCCCCAGCACCGCAACGTGACCCTGCGCCTGTTGGAGCCGTTGAGCGCGCCGGAGAGCACCGCCGAGGCAGACGACCAGCCGGTTCCGCGTTCGGCGGCGGCCGGGGTTGCGGTGGATCTGCGTGACGTGCGCGTGAAAGCAGCGGGCAACGAGATCCTGGCGGTAGATAAGCTGAGCCTCGCGGCTGGCGAGCATGTGGCGATCGTGGGCTCCTCGGGCGCAGGCAAGTCCAGCCTGATTGGCTTGCTCCTCGGCTGGTATCGGCCGGACGTCGGCGTGGTGCGGGTCGATGGCCAGGATCTGCGCGGGCGCTGGCTGGACGAGCTGCGGCGCCAGACCCTTTGGGTCGATCCCGCGGTCCAGTTGTGGAACCGGTCGCTGCTAGAAAATCTTCGTTTCGGCAGCAAGGGCGAGCATGGGGCGGTGGGCGACGCGGTGGAGGCCGCGCAACTCGACGAGGTGCTGGCCCGCCTGCCCATGGGTCTGCAGACGTCCCTGGGCGCGGGCGGGGCCTTGCTTTCGGGCGGCGAGGGTCAGCGGGTGCGGTTGGGTCGCGCCATCTGCCGGGGGGCAGCCCGCCTGGTGGTCTTCGACGAGCCCTTCTGCGGACTTGAGCGTTCGCGCCGCGAGGACCTGCTCGCCGCCGCGCGCGTTCGCTGGGCGACGGCGACGTTTCTGTGCATCACCCACGACATCAGCCAGACCATGGACTTTCCGCGCGTCCTGGTCGTGGACAAGGGACAGGTGGTCGAGGACGGCGCGCCGAAGCGACTGGCCAGCCAGGCGGATACGCGTTTCGCGCGCTTGCTCATGGCCGAGGTGCGGGCGCGGGCGCGCCTGGACGGCCCCGAGTGGCGGCACTTGCGATTGGACAAGGGACAGATCACGGAGCGCGCGCCGTCGCGTACGCCGGGAGGAGGCACGTGAGCAGCCGAGCCAGGGCGATGGACAGCCCTGCGGCCGCGGCTTGGCCGGCCTGCAGGCTGGGCGACGCGCTGGTGGCCATCGCCGAGCGTCTCTTCCCCCAGCGACGGGCGCCCCACCTGCACGATCCGCCGGCCGACATCGCGGACAGCAGCGCGCTCGCGGGTTTCGTGGAGGATGCCGCCTATCAAGTTGGGCTGGAAGTCGAGGCGGTGGACGCACGCGTGGCGACCGTGCGTGAGCTTCTGGCCGAGGGTGGACCTGTGCTGGTCGCCCATTCGGGACCGGCTTCGGGAGCGTCGCAGTTCTTGGTCCTGCTGGCCTGCGACCGGCGCTACCGCGTGGCCGAGGTTCTGGGGGGCGACCGGCGCGTGCATCGTCTTGCCGCGGCCGAGATAGACGCCTGGCTGGACGATGCGAAGCGCGGCCCGGCCGGAGAGGCGTTTGCTCGCTTCTGTGGGGGGCTGGGCCTCTCGCCTCGCGGTCAAGAAGAGACGCGACGGATCTTGGGCGGTGCGGTCGGGCCTGGCCGGGCGACGGTGGGCTGGGCGCTCTCCCCGGCTGCCGGCAGCTTTGTCGAACGCTTCCAGCAATCGGGTGCCGTCCGCGTGCTGGGCACCGCACTGGTTTCCTATCTGCTCGCCTTTGCTCTGATGGTGGGCTCGTGGTGGCTGCTCGGGGCCGCGGCCCTGCAGGGCCATCTGGAACAGGGCTGGCTTAGGGCATGGGCCATGTTGCTGCTGACCTTTGTGCTGTGTCGCTGGAACGGGGTGTGGGCGACCGGTCGTCTGGCCGTGCACGTAGGCGGATTGGTGCGCGAGCGGCTCCTGGAAGGCATCCTGCGTCTGCCGGCTGACGAGGTGCGGGTCAAGGGGGTTGGGCACCTGCTTGGCACGGTGCTGGAGGCTGATGCCCTGGATGCTTTCGCGCGCACAGGCGGGCCTGCGTTGTTTGCCGACGTGTTCCAGTTCTTGTTTGGCACTGTGGTGTTGGTGTTGGGTGCGGCGCCCATCCTCCACCTCGCCCTGCTGGCTTGCTGGCTGGTGCTGGCCGCTGGACTCGTGCGCCGTCTTTATCGGCGGCTGCTTGACTGGGCCGACGCGCGCCTGGCACTCACCGACGAACTGGTGGAAACCATGGTGGGCTATAGAACTTTGGTGGCGCAACAGCCGGCGGCGCGGCAACAGGAGGGCGAGGACCGTGGCCTGGCCGTCTACGGCCGCAAGCAGGCCGCCCTCGACAGCGAGATGGCGCGGCTGTCGGTGCTCTTGCCCCGAGGCTGGCTGGTGCTCGGCGTGGCGGCGCTCGCCCCGGGGTTTGCCACCGGCGTGGCGCAGAGCTCGGCGCTGGCTGTGAGCCTGGGCGGCGTGCTCTTGGTCTACTTGGCCTTTCGCCGCGTGGCCCTGGAAACCGGGCCAGGTCTGGCAGCGGCCTTTCTGGGCTGGAGACGCACGCGGCCCCTGTTCGAGGCGGCGTCTCCAACCCATGAAGGGGCGGAGACTGTCGCGGTGCTGCCCACCGAAGTAGACGAGGCGAGTGCAGGCAGGCGAGGGCTGCTGGTGGGTCGCGACGTCAGCTTCAGCTACCCGGGCCGCCTCGATCCGGTGCTGCGAGGATGCAATATCGAGATCCGACGCCGGGAGCGGATTCTCCTCGAAGGACCATCGGGCTCGGGCAAGTCGACCTTGGGCGCGCTTCTGTGCGGGCTGCGCCAGCCTTCGGGCGGCCTGTTGCTGCTGGGCGGATTCGACCACCACAGCCTGCGGCCCGAGCGTTGGCGCCAGCGCGCTGCCGGTGTGCCGCAGAGCCACGAGAATCACATCTTGTCTGCACCGCTGCTTTTCAACATCGCCATGTCCCGGCGCTGGCCGCCGCGCCCGGAAGACGAGGATGAGATCGAGGCGATCTGTCGCGAGCTGGGACTGTCGGACCTGATTGCGCGCATGCCGGGGGGGCTGCAACAAATGGTGGGGGACAGCGGCTGGCAGCTTTCGCATGGCGAGCGCAGCCGGGTGTGCGTGGCGCGGGCTCTTCTGCAGCAGGCAGATTTGCGCGTGCTCGATGAGAGCTTTGCCGCCCTTGATCCCGAGACCATGGACCAGGTGCTCAAGTGCGTGGTGAGCCGCTCGGAGACGCTGGTGGTGGTTTCGCACGCGTAGAGGATTGGCAAGCGATAGACGGCCTTTCCTATGGTCGTCATGGAAGGTACACTGTTGTTGTATTCGGGCCGCGCATAGCGCAAGGAGCTACTCATGACCTCACGGTGCGGCGGAAGAATCGCTTTGGTTTTGCTCGTCGTCGCGTCGATGGGTATTGCTTCCTGCAGCAGCAAATCGGAGTCCTCGACCAAGCTGAACCCGGCCGACGCTGGCAAAGCCGCCGACGCCAGAGTGAAACCTGCGCCCGACGGTGCCGCTGCAGGGGCCGGGGGCAAAGCCTCTTCAGGCACGACCGGCGGGAGCGCGGGTTCAGGCGGCAGTGGCGGCGCGGTCACGGTCTCTGGCGGCGTCTCGGGCAGCGCGGGCTCCGGGGGACGGGGCGGCGCGGGCGCTGGTGGAACGAGCAGCGTGACCTCGGCTTCTGGCGGTTCGGGCCGCGGAACCTCGGGCTCGGGCGGTTCAGGCGGTGGAACGTCGAACTCGGGTGGTTCAAGCGGTGGCAACTCGAGCTCGGGTGGTTCAGGTGGTGGAACGTCGGGATCGGGTGGGGCGACTTCGCCGACCGGCGGCAGCAGCGGCGCGGACGCCGCTGTGCGCGACGGCGCATCCACGACGCCGGACGGCGCATCCACGACGCCGGACGGCGCGGCCAGGCGCGATGGCGACGGCAGGGATGCGGGGGCTGGAAGAGCCGGTGCGGACGCCAGTGGGGGCACGGGCGGTTCTGGCGGCTCGACCGTCAGCGGCACTGGAAGCGATGGCTGCACCGACAGCCAGGCCGCCAACCTGACCCTGCAGCAGATCGCCGTGTATCAGTCGGTCAAGATTCCGACAATGACCGACGGGTCCGAAGTAGCGTCGGCGTCGCGCAAGAATGCGGTGGTGGAGGGTCGGGACACCACGTTCCGTGTCTTCGTGACTGTGGACAGCGGGTGGACAGCGCGCGAGCTGTCCGCTCGGCTGACGCTGACTCCGTCAGGAGGGCAGGGGACGCAGTACTACACCAGGAAGACGGTCAGCGCCTCGTCGACTGACGTCAGCCTGACGACGACCTTCCAGATCCAAGTTCCGGCCAGCGCCATGACAGACTCGTTGCGCTACTCGGTCGAGGTGGTGGAGTGTGGCTCGCAGCCCGGTGCCGCGGGTACGGCACGCTTTCCTGCCAGCGACGACGCCGACCTAGGGGTCAAGACGACCGGCGGTCTGAAGATCACGATAGTCCCGTTCCAGGTTGGCACCTTGCTGCCCGACACCTCGCAGGCCACGCTCGATCTCTATGCCAGCCAGATGATGGCGATGTATCCGATCAATGCCATCACGTTCACGGTCAGCGATCCGATTGCCGTGAGCTCGCCGGTGGACTGGACCTCGATGCTGGATCAGGTGCGGGCCAAGCGAACCAAGGACGCGCCCTCCGCGGACACCTACTATTTCGGCTTGGTCAAGCCGGCCGCCTCGCTGCGCGTCTACTGTCTGTCAACTTGTACGGCGGGAATCGGCTTCGTCGTAACCAACGCCAACCAGGGGTCGGGCCGGGCTGCGGTGGGGCTCGGGTTCGCCGACAGTGAGTCGGCCCTGACCATGGCGCACGAAGTGGGGCATAACCATGGGCGCATGCACGCGCCCTGCGCGCCCAAGGGTCTGACGATGACTGGAGTCGACTCCAAGTACCCCTATTCCGGCGGAGTGCTTGGAGCCTGGGGTTGGGACGGCCGCTCTCAGATTCTTTTCGATCCAGCCAAGGCCACTGACATCATGGGCTACTGCTCCACCCAGTGGATGAGCGACTACACCTACGCGGGTATCACGACCAGGGTGGCGGCGGTCAATGGCGGTTCGGCGCATCTCATGCTTCCAGAGACCAGCTCGAAATGGCGTGTGTTGCTTCTTGACGCCAGAGGGCCGCGCTGGGGAGTCCCAATTGAGGACGAGGTCGCCGCGGAGGGCGAGCCCGAGACGGCGACCATCTATGACAACACCGGTGGCGTCTTGACCCAGGTGGTCGTGTATCGAACCGAGATTGGGGATATTCCCGCGAGCATGGTCTGGGTGCCCGAGCCCAAGCCAGACTGGTACGCAGTTGAGGTGACGGGAGCGGTTCCGCATCCCTTCGCCGCGCCAGTGACCGTGCCCAGGCCGTAGTCTGCGTGGCCTCCCTTCTCCCCTCTGCGTCCTCAGCGGGGAGCGGATGCCAATCTGAATCACCTCACTACTCTGCGCGCGCCTGCTGGACGATCTCCACGAAGAGCCGCGCGCGCTCGGTGACCACATCGTCCCGTCCTTGGCGCAACGCCTTGACATCCACCAGGTCGCCGCCGATGCCCAGGGCCTCGGCCCCTGCCTTAATGAAGGCCGCAGCGGTTTCCAGCGAAACCCCGCCGGTCGGGACGATCTTGATATGCGGCAACGGTGCCTTCAAAGCCTTGATGTAGCTCGCCCCACCCACGGCACCCGCCGGGAACACCTTGACGAAATCGGCGCCCGCCGTCCAGGCGGTCACCACCTCGGTCGGGGTCAGCGCGCCCGGCATCACCGCGATGCCATGCTGTCCACAGAAGGCGATGGTTTCGAGGTTGAGCGAGGGGCTGACGATGAACTGGGCACCCGCATCGATACAGGCCTGCGCGGTTTGCGGATCCAATACCGTCCCCGCGCCGATGATGACCTCGGGATCGATCTCGGCGCTCAGTTCTTTGATCACGCCTACGGCACCGGGAACCGTCATCGTGATCTCGAGGACCGAGATCCCGCCCTTGAGGATGGCGGCAACCGCCCGGCGGGCCATGTCGGTGGATTCGGCCCGGACCACGGGGATGATGCCGATCGATGTGAGTCGGCTGATGACTTCTGCCTTGTCGCGTGACTTCATGATGATTTCCTCCCAGTTGCTAGCGGGCCACGCGCGCGCTGGCGCCCTTCATGACTTTCTCGACTTCTGCCAAGCTCGCCATGGTGGTGTCGCCCGGCGTGGTCATGGCCAAGGCTCCGTGAGCGGCCCCGCATTCCACGGCCCACTGCGGGGATCGGCCGGCGAGAAACCCGTAGATCAACCCGGACGCGAACGAGTCACCGCCGCCGACCCGATCGTAGATTTCCAGGTTGTTGCGTACCGTGGCGGAATAGAGCTGCCCGCCGCAGTAGCAGACCGCGCCCCAGTCGTTGCACGTCGCGCTTCTGGCGTTGCGCAGGGTTGTGGCCACCAGCTTCAGATGGGGGTACGCCGCGACCACGCGCTCGATCATGCGGCGGTAGCTTTCGGGGTCCAGTTGCGACAGGTTTTCGTCCACGCCTTCCACCTCGAAGCCGAGTGCCGCGGTGAAATCCTCTTCATTGCCAAACAGCACGTCAACCTGGGACACCACCTCGCGGTTCACCTCGACGGCACGCTTGCGGCCGCCGATGGCCTTCCACAGCGACTCACGGTAGTTGAGGTCGTAGGACGAGACGGTTCCGTTTTCGCGTGCGGCCTGCAGGGCTTCTTTGGCTACCAGAGGTGTGTTTTCCGACAAAGCACAGAAGATCCCGCCGGTGTGAAACCAGCGTGCGCCTTCGCCGCGGAAAATACCCTTCCAGTCGATGTCGCCGGGTTTGAGCTGCGACACGGCGGTATGGCCGCGGTCTGAACAGCCGACCGGCGCGCGCAGCCCAAAGCCGCGCTCGGTGAAGTTCAGGCCGTTGCGAACCGCACGTCCGACGCCATCATAGGCAACCCACTTGACGTGCGACTGGTCGACCCCGCCCTGATAGATGAGATCTTGCACGAGCCGGCCGACCGGATTGTCGGCGAGGGCGGTGACCACCGCGGTCTTCTGGGCAAAACAACGATGCAGCCCGCGCGCGACGTTGTACTCGCCGCCGCCTTCCCACACCTTGAACGAGCGCGTGGTCGCGACACGGCAATCTCCGGGATCCAGGCGCAACATGATTTCGCCCAGGCTGACGAGGTCCCACTTCGCGCTTCCTTCGGGCTTGGTCTTGAGTGCTTCCATGTGTATATCACCGACTAGTCGACTCGCGTGGGGAACCCGCCGGCTTTGCCGGCGGTGCACCATCGCGGGAGGGTTTGGGAACCGTTTGAGGGTTCCCGTGTAAATTGGTCCGCCAGCGTACAGGAGATGGAGCACGCGATCAAATGCACGCGGTCGCCAAAGGTGGTCCGGCCCCACGCTCGCGCTATAGTCGGAAGCGAGCCCATGACCAAGCCCGCCAGCCTTTCGCCGCACGCGCCACCGACCGAGGCGGAACGGCTGCGTCTGGCGGGCAAGATCCTCGGGGGCATTCCCCAGGCCTTGCGATGGAACGGGTGAAGAAGCGGGATCAGCAGAGTGCGGGAGGGAAGGGATCCTCCCCGGGGGAGCCCATTCTTAGAGTCGAGCGTCGCAAGCAGGCGTTTTCGGTCTTTGGCGGCGCGGTGGAGCAGGCGGGCGACGGCGAGACCGCGGCGGCGCTGGCCGCGCTGCTTGCCCCGGATCCGGGCCTGGCGCGTGCGCTCACCCACGGGTTTCACAGCTATGCGGGTCGCATGCACCCATCCACGGCGCGGGTCGCGATCGCTCGCTTTTCGCAGCCCGGCCAGGATGTGCTGGATCCTTTCTGCGGCAGCGGAACGGTCTTGGTCGAGGCCATGGCTGCGGGTCGCAAGGCCGTGGGCAGCGATGCCAGCCCGCTGGCCGTGATCATTGCCCGCGCGCGCTCGACCACCCTGGGGCCGGAAGGACGCCAGCTTCTGGTGGAGTGCGCGCGCCAGATGGCCGAGGAAGCGGCGGAGCGCGCGCGCAAGCGCACGCGGCCCGACATCCCCAAGTGGGCGCACGGGGAGAAGAGTCGCTATTTCCCCCATGTCGCCTTCGAACTCTACGGCTTGCGCTCGCTCATCGGCGAGACCAAGGAGGACGATGTGGGACTCGCGCTGCGCGCCTGTCTGTCATCGATCCTGGTGAAGTTCATGCGCGGTAGCGACGAGGCGGTCGCCCGGCGCATCGGCCGGGGTGTGCCGTCGCGCTTTTTCGCGAGCCGTGCGGAAGAACTGGCCCGTGGCTTGGAGACCTTGGAGCGGCGTACACCGGCGGGCACGCCCGTGCCGCAGATTCGAATAGCCGACGCGCGGGATCTGGGCCTGCTGGCTGCGCATCGCTTCGATCTGATCCTGTCGTCGCCGCCCTACGCCGGAACCTACGACTACGCTGAACACCACGACGTGCGCTTCCTCTGGCTGGGCCTGTCCCGCGAGAAACTGGATCGTGTTCAAGTGGGGGCGCGCGACGAGGGGTTGGGTTCGGCGGCCCAGCGCTGGCTTCACGATCGGCGGCGTTGGTTGTCGGAGATGGCGCGCGTGGCCCGTCGGGGCGCGGCCATCATTCTGCAGGTCGGCGACGGCGTGGTGGCGGGTGCTCCCGAGGACGCCGCGCGCGCGGTCGAGGAGGAAGCTCGGCGCCTGGGCCTTGCCCCGGTAGCGCGGGTCTCACAGGGGCGGCCACCGCATGATTTTCGCCTGCGCCAGATCTTCGCCGGCCGTCCCCGCCGGGAACACGTGGTGATGTTGCGCAAGCTCTGATGTTGTCCCAGGTGCTGCAAACCATTCGCGAGCAGGCGCTGCTTGCTGGCGGCGAGCGCGTGTTGGTGGCCGTCTCTGGCGGTCCTGACTCGACGGCGCTGCTGCATGGGCTGAAGCATCTCGCGGCCCGCCTGCATATCGAGTTGGTCGCTGCTGTGGTGGACCATGGGCTGCGGCCGGAATCGGGAGCGGAGGCCGCTCTGGTGGTGGAGCGCTGCCAGGCCCTCGGGGTTTGCTGCGAGATTCTCGCGGTTGACGTCAGGGCGGCGTGTCGTCCCCATGTGTCGTTGCAGGAAGCCGCTCGTAACGTGCGCCTTCGTGCTTTGCAGGAAGCCGCGGTCAGGTTGGGTTGCACGCGGGTTGCCCTCGGTCATACGGCTGACGATCAGGCCGAGACGGTGCTCTTTCGCATCGTGCGCGGTACCGGAATTTCCGGATTGAGTGGAATTCCCTACCAGCGCGGGATTCTGATCCGGCCGCTGCTCGACACGCGACGCAAGAGCATCTTGGCGTTTCTGGCCAAGCGGCACATTCCGTTCATCGAGGATCCCTCGAATGCCAACCGGCACTACACGCGTGTGCGGATTCGTCTCGACCTTCTGCCCATGCTCTGCCGCGAGAATCCGCGTGTAGTCGATGCGCTGCTGTCGCTGGCACAGGACGTACGCGCCGTGGCCTCCGGCGCGCCGACCTATCGGACGCTCGATCGCACATCTGTTCCGCGGCGCGCGGCGGCGCTCATCCAACGGATGGCGACGCAAGCGCAGGGGACGCGGCAGGTATCCGTCCCCAAGGGCGAGGTGGTCGTGAGCTACGGAAAGGTCCGGTTCCGGGCGCGAGAGAGTTTGCGCCAAGACTCTTCCATTCCTCCGCTCTCGTCCGAGTCAGTCCAGGTCGCGGGCCCTGGGATCTATCGTCTGCCGGGCCGAAGCGAGGGACGCGCGCTCAAGCTGGAAGAAGGGCGGCACCCCGCGGTACCGCCGACCGGCGCTGCACTCTTTGACGCCGCCCGGATAGCGCGACCGCTGGAGGTGCGGGCCTGGCGTCCGGGCGATCGCATGCGTCCTCGGGGTGGCCGCGGCAGCCGCAAGTTGTCGGATCTTTTTGTCGATGCCAAGATTCCCCGCGAGCTACGGCCCAAGCTGCCCGTGCTGGCGACCGCCGACGGAACCATCCTGTTTGTCGCGGGTGTTCGGCCCTCCGAGGTCGGGCGCCCGCGGGTCGGCACCGAGGACTGGCTCGCCGTGCGCGCTGTCTGACAGCGTTGCCGACGGGAACTCTCGTTGACGCCGCGCCTTTTGCTGTCAATATTCTGATCAGACAGTAGAACGTATTAGAGGGCCGCGCGTGCGTAATAGCCACAAGACCATACTCGTATGGGCCATGCTGCTTTTCACCTTCTTCTTGGTGTGGCAGCTCATCAACCCGCGGGCACAGGACCAGAAACTGGCATTCTCGGAGTTCATCCAGAAGGTCGAGAAGTCGCCCGGCGACTTCAAGGCCACCCCGCTGCAGATCCGGATGAACGGCAACAATGCGGAGTTTCGCGGGACGCTCAAGAAGGGTGACGAGGCCTTCGTCACCACCGGCTTCATCGGCGAGCAAACGCTGGAGAAGCTGAACCGGTCCAGCATTCCCTACGAGATCACACGCGAGGCCGAGGGCGGGTTCTGGCAGCAGATGTTGATCACCTGGCTGCCCATCATCGTGGTCGCGGTGGTTTTCCTGCTCTTCATGCGTCAGCTCCAGATGGGGGGCGGCAAAGCGATGAGCTTCGGCAAGTCCAAGGCGCGCCTGCTGTCCGAGAACCAGAAGAAGATCACGTTCGCCGACGTGGCCGGCATCGAAGAGGCCAAGGACGAGGTCGAGGAGATCATCGCTTTTCTCAAGGACCCGAAGAAGTTTACCCGCTTGGGCGGCCGCATTCCCAANNTCGGACTTCGTCGAGATGTTCGTGGGGGTGGGCGCCAGCCGCGTGCGTGACCTATTCGAGCAAGGCAAGAAGAATGCGCCCTGCATCGTGTTCATCGACGAGATCGATGCCGTGGGACGACACCGCGGGGCGGGCCTGGGCGGCGGTCACGACGAGCG
>PMCR01000114.1:24485-24625 GCA_003155465.1 Myxococcales bacterium
GACCGGCGCATCGTGGTTCCTCGGCCCGACGTCAAGGGGCGGCTGGGCATTTTGAAGGTCCACACGAAGAAGATGCCGCTCGGCCCCAACGTTGAGCTCGAGGTGGTGGCCCGTGGCACGCCCGGCTTTTCGGGTGCCGA
>PMCR01000569.1 GCA_003155465.1 Myxococcales bacterium
GGGAGTTCTGGCTACGGCGGGAGTTCCGGCCGTGGCGGAACGACCGGCTACGGCGGGAGTTCTGGTTACGGCGGAACGCCGGGCATCGGCGGGAGTTCTGGCTACGGCGGAACTCCCGGTGGTTCGGCTGGCGTCGGCGGCTCGGGTGGCGCAGGCGGCGGCGGGGGGGCGGGCGGCAATCCTGATGGAGGCGTTTCGGACGCTGGCGGCGGAATCAACCACGATGCCCAGGGCCGGGATGGGATCGACACCGCACACCTGGCCCGTGCAGGTTGCGCTTGCACATTGGGCAGCACGGGGCCCGTCGGCCATGCCCTGGCAACGCCGATCTTCCTTGTCGGGTTCGCCCTCTTCTTGCGCAGGATCCGCAGACCGCGGAGATGACTAGTGAAGTTGGTGTTTGGGGACCGGATCGGATGGCGGCCCCGAGCATCCCGTCGTCAGAGCTCGAAAAACACCAACTTCCTAGCTGATACCATTCCGGCGAAACGTGGCGCCGCCAGGCGACGTCCTGTCCCGTACGTGAGCCCGGCCGCCAAGTCCCGCCCAGGGTGGCTGCGGGATGGGTGCCAACCACATCGTCTTCCGCACGTCCGCCCCGGATTTCACCACAGAGGAAAGGGTTCGGACTTGGATCCGGAACCCTTTCCTATTCCGCCTCTCCCAGCGCAAAGTGGACTTTGAACCGGCGCACCCGCACCGGGACGGGCTTGCCGTTGCGTTCGCCGGGCGTGAACCGGCACGCCTTGAGTGCGCGCACGGCCGCTTCGTTCAATCCCTGGCCCAGTCCCTGCACAATCGTGATGTCGCGAACGGCACCATCTTCGCCGACCACGATATCCAGAATGACCGTGCCCTCCAGGCCGGCCTGGCGCGCCTCCTCGGTGTACTTGCCGCTGCAGCGGCCCACGGGCAAGGGCATCTTCGTCACTTCGTACGCCTGCACGGGCGCGGCGAGCGGCTTCACCTCGGTGGCTGCGACTTTCACGCGCCCAGGTTTGGTCTGCAGGGTGTTGCCGATCGGCATCGCCGGTCCCGTGCCGGCGGCCGAGGTCGATTCCATGGAGATGCCGAACACTGGCGTGGTCGTGGTATCGGTGCCGGTGGCCGGACGTTCCGTTGGCGGCGGATTCTTGGGTGGATTCTCGCGCCGGGGAGCGTCCGCCATGGCCCGGCGCCGCGCGGGTGCCTGATGGGCGGGCTGCGTCTTGGGGTCGGGCGTGGCCTCGGGCTCGGCTGGTTTCTCGGGTTCGGGCGGCGGCGATTTGAGAACCACCTTCACCACCAACGGCCGCGCCGCCTCGGCTTGCGGAGGCAGATGGACCACGCCCCTAATCAGCAGCAGGTGGCCGCCCACGGCCACCACCGCGCAAAC
This sequence comes from Myxococcales bacterium, assembly GCA_003155465.1. The sequence continues at coordinate 1,376 of PMCR01000569.1, forward strand.
CAGTAGGCGGGATGGATAGTTCATTCCTCCAGTACCGGAGCTATCAGCCCCGCGGGATCGACCTGAATGGCAAACGACGTCACACCCAGCGACTTGACCAGGTCGAGCACCCACACCACGCGGCCATGCGACACGTTCTTGTCGCCGGCGACGATGACCTGGGTTTTGGCGTCTTTTGCCACCGAGGCCTGGATTTCGGCGCGCAGGGCATCAGGTGTGGTTGGGGTTCCGTTGAGAAAGATCCGGCCCTCGCGGGTCAAGGTTACGGCCAGTGTGGTCGGGCTGACGTCCGCAGCTTGGGCGGCCTTGGGCAATTGCACGTCGATGACCTGTCGGGCGATGAGGTGGGCCGTGAGCATGAAGATGATGAGCAACACCAACATGATGTCCACGAGAGGCGTGACGTTGATGTCGGTGATTAGGCCCCGACGGCGGCCACCCGCAGCCATCACTTTTCCTCGTTGGCAGCGGATCCGGCGGGGCGCCCAGCCTTGACGTGGGCAAGGATGCGATGGCCAAGCGTGCCCGCCGAGGCCAGCGCGGTTTCCACGTGGCGCATGAGCACGTTGTAGGTGGCGACCGCGGGCAAGGCAACCAGCAGACCCACGGCAGTGGCCACCAGCGCCTCGGCGATGCCGGCCATCACCGCCTGTGTCCCCAGGGCCGCGTTGCTTCTGGCCAGGTCGTGGAACGCGCGCACGATGCCGAGAACCGTGCCGAACAGCCCGAGGAAGGGAGCGTTGTTGCCCAGGGTACCGAGAAAAGCCAGCCCCCGCTCGTAGCGGATCCGCTGGGACTCGACCACCGCCGCCACATGCTCCTCGATGGCTGCCGGGCCTTCGGCCAGATGTTCGAGACACGCCCGTGCCACGGCCGCGTCCAGGGAACGCGTGCGTCCCAGTGCCTTGAGTGCGGCGGTCGCGCCCGATGCGGCCAGCGCCGCCAGCATGTCCGCGATCTTCCGCCGCGGTCGCCGCTCGCGCAGGAAGAACCACAGGCGCTCGAGGACCACGGCGGCGCCCGCAATGCTGAGGCCGATCAGCAGCCACAGCACCCAGCGCGAACCCGCGCGCAGCATGAGGTCGAGCGCTTTTGCATCGATGGTCTGTCCGTTCATGGGATCTCCTTAGAATCGACCGCGCAGGCCCACGGTCGGCAAGACGTATCGGATCGTCGCGCCTGGCATGACTTCCTCGGGAAGCAACGCGGCGTTGATGAGGTCGACGTAGAAGTCCAGCAGCCAGCCTCTATACACCGCGCGCTTGTCCACCCGCACGTCGACGCGGTAGTAGCCGTTGGTTCGTGCCGTGTTGTAGCCCTCGGTCGTCGTGGCCGGCTTGCCGCTTTGGTATTGAAAGCGCACGCCCACATCCCAGTTGCGCGGCAGCAACAGCCCGGCCACCAGATTGACCAGGTGGGTGCGATCGAAGTCGTACGCCGCCCAGGCACCATTCTTGTATCGCTCCGAGCGCGACAGAGTGTAGGACAGCCAGCCGTATAGCCCGCTTTTTGCCTGGCGCCGAATCAACGTCTCCAGGCCGTAGGCGCGGCCGGTGTGCGGCTGCAGCAGCCGGTCGAGCACCTCTTGTGCCGTGCTTCGCGGCGGCACAGTACTTTGGGGGATGAGCGAGGTGTTGCCGGTGGTGTTGATATCCTGCGAGTTGACCGTCAGGTCGAAGATGGTCGGGTCCATGTACGCGAAGTAGCCCTCAACGCTGGCGCTGAAGTTCTGGGACAAGGGCACCTCGGCGCCCAGGCTGCTCTGGATCGACTGCAGCAGGCCGTACTTGAGCGGCATGGTGTCGAGTCCCGGCAGAGGCAGGACGAAGCGCGGTGGCTGGTGATAGAGCCCCACTGCAGCCTTGAGCCAGACCGCGCTGTCGTCGCTGTCGGCAGGAACGCCGGGCAGAGAGCGGGTGGTCAACTTGTAGCGCACGGTCAGGCGGGGATCGACTCCGGTCTGGGTGGTGCTCTTGTCATAGTAGACGTCGGTGCGTATGCCGGGGCGGATCAACCAGCGCGGGGTGGGGCGCCACAGCGTCTCGACCAGTGCCGAGCCCACATAGAGTGCACGCAGATCCTTGGTGATTGAGTTCAAGCTGAACGCGTCAGGGGCCACCGACGAGGGCGCGCCCTGGACGATGTCGTGGAAGCTGCCTTCCACGCCCCACACCAGGGTCAGCCGTTCCCCGAAGCGGTAGTGCCAGCGCGCGGAGGGCTCGGCCACCCAGGTCGCCACGTTGCTGCCGGAGCTTTCGGTGTGGTCGTAGCCCAGCACCAGGCGGTACAGGCCGTCGAACCCGCCGCTGCCATGGTAGNNACAGGCCGTCGAACCCGCCGCTGCCACGGTAGACGCGCAGGTCGGCGCGGTGGAAATTCAGGATCAGCGCAGGCGCCAGGGGCGGATTGGAACTGCCGTTCTGGGCATTGGGCGCGGGCGTGTCCAGTTCGTCCCCCGCACCAAACAACGACACGGTCCAGCCGTTGCGCGG
>PMCR01000510.1:0-7489 GCA_003155465.1 Myxococcales bacterium
TCCCGCTGCCTTGGTTGTTGTGCGCATTCAACAACTCAAGTATGTTGTTACTGCCGTTATTCGCAATCCCGTTGTTGGCTTTAGTGTTCATCGGGACGCAGCACTCCTCGAGCCCTTTGAGATGCACCCAGCTGCCGCTGATCACGATGCCAAAGGTGTAGGCGCCGTTGGCTATCTGCAGGTTGGTGAAGTCGAATTTCGGGGTCTCGCCTGGATAGGCCCAGTACTTGATTCGGTTGGTATCCGAGGTTCCGCTCTTCGAGAGCTGGATGCCAGCGCCGCTCGACGCGGGCGTCGTGATCTTGTACGTCCCGCCGCGGAGCCAGATGGTGTCTCCAGCCGCCACCGTGCCGGCCGCTTTCTGCAGGGTGCCCCAGGGGCTGGCTTGGGTGCCGGGATTCGAATCGCTGCCCGTGGGGGCCACGTAGTACTCCGTGGCAAGAGCATCCCTTGCGGCGAACGAGCCCAGGCCGGACAATAGCCAAAGCAGCAGGCAGTGTCGCTCACCCCGTTTCGGAAGACGTTTTGCGGATTTCATCACAGTCTCCTTTGGCGCATCATGGCGATTCGGACAAAACCGCCACAGCCGGCAGAAGCGGACGCGATTCGTCCAGACGTGGTGATCGTGGCACTGGCCAAGCGACCAAGCTCGACGGACCGCACTGCTTCTTCTCGAGCCGGGTGACGTTTGCTCATAAACAAGTCCCGTTCAGAAGGGGGCAGTGACTTGCCGAAATGGGTCACTTCGGCGCTGAGAAAATGGGCAAACCCGTAGCGGGAACGCGAATCGAAGGGGCTGTTGCCGCCAAATCCGGCGCGGGCCGGGCTCGGCCGGCGCCGGGGGACAGGCGCCGTGTCTTGGCCTATTCCCGCTTGGCGCGGAAACTCGCCCACCGACGTCGCCGATACAGAGCCAGGCCGAAAGCGCCCAGCATCGCGACGAGAGAGCCCGCCGAGCTACGTCCAGAAATCGAGCCGACCGCGTATGAACAGCCAGACGAGCCTGCGGCGTTGGCCGGGGCTGATCCGCTTTGTCCACCGCCCACGCTGCCGGCTTCGGTGCCCGCACTCCCCCCGATTCCCGCCTTCGTTCCAGCCGTACCCCCTGTCTCGATCACCCCTGTTCCGCCAGCGCCAACCACAGTGCTCTCCCCGGTTGCGGGGTTGCCACCTGCGCCGCCGCTCGGTTCGACTTCCCCCCCTGACCCAGACGTCCCGCCCGAGCCCATCATCCCCGTCGTGTCCGCCCCCGTGGTCCCTCCGGTCTCGGTGGTTCTGCCGCCCGCGCCGGCGTCTCTGCTCCCACCGCTGCCTGCGGGAACAGTCCCGCCTGAACTGACGCTGGCGCTTCCGGTGGTCCCGCCCGAAGCGGCTACACTGCCGCCGCCGGCGCCCCCGGCGCGGGTCGTCCCGCCGCTGCCGGCGCCCCCAGTTCCGGTGCTCCCGCCGCCGCCCCCGCCCCCGGTTCCGGTGGTCCCGCCGCCCCCGCTGCTTCCCGTGGATCCAAATTCATAGGCGCCCAAGTCAGGGGCAGCGCCTACAAAGGGAAGTTTGACGTCCGTGCCTTTATCGATCATTGCGCTGCCCGCAGCCAGTTTGAGGAAGTCCACATTGGGCGGGCTCCCGTCGGCCTGGCGGGGTCCCAGGATGCCTTCACCTGGGGTCGGCTCTGTCACTCCGACGAAATCACTGTCTTTGGGGGTGATATTCAGATCCCAGGTGTTGAATTGGCTGTCGGTCCCAAAAGCGTCGCCAATGTCGTTGTTCTTGTTGGGATAGGCGATGTTGTTTCTCAGTATGTGAACCTTGTCCCCTGTCAGCTTGACGTCGTCCCCCGTTCGCGTGGTCCCACTCCAGCTGCTGGCCAGCATATTGAATTGAGTTCCGTTCTTGTACGCCGTGTTGTTGTACCAAGTGTTCCCACCCCCGGAGTGGTTGGCGTAGAATCCCGATGCCCTGCACCCCCACGCCACGTTGTTCTGGACGAGGTGCCTGATGCCGGTCTTGCTGCTGCCTATCTTGAAGCAGTTGCCATTTCCTGCCGTGCCTTTGCCCGAATTGATGTACCCACTGCCATAGGCATAGGAGTTTTCGATTGTGACCGGAACCTCCTGGCTGATGAAGTCGTAGCCATCGTCAGAATTCCACCACGCCCGGCAGCCCCTGATGATCGTGCTGGTGCCCTTGGTCTGGTAGTGAACGCCGAAACCATCGGCATTTTCTCCGGGGCTTTTTCCATTGGGACTCGGATCGTAGTTGTCGTGTGCGTCACAATTGAGAAGGACGTGGCCCCCGTTCTGCTTAGTGCCGATGAATATCCCGTTGCCGGCGTTGTGATGCATGTTCAGCAACTCAAAAATGTCATTGCTGGCGGGATCGTCTACCGCAAAGCCATTGTTGGAGTCGTTGATCATCGGGACGCCCTTTTCCTCGAGCCCCTTGAAGTGCAGGTAGCTGCCGGTCACGTGGAAACCCATGGTATAGCCGCTGCTTGACACCTTCATGTTGGTGAAGTCGATGACCGGGACCTCGCCCGGGTACGCCCAGTACTTGATGCGGTTGGTGTCCGATGTCCCGCTCTTCGTGAACTCGATGCCGTTGCTCGAATGGGGCGTCGTAATAGAGTAGGTCCCGCCCCGGAAGTAGACCGTGTCTCCAGCCCCCGCCGAGTCGGCCGCCTTCTGCACGGTGCCCCAGGGGCTGTCCTTGGTGCCGGGGTTCGAATCGCTGCCCGTGGGTGATACGTAGTATTCGGTGGCCAAGGCACTCTTCGTGGCGAACAAACCCAGGCCGGCGAACAGCCCCAGCACGAGGGAGTATTGCCGACCCATCTTGGACGTGCGCCTTGCGAATTCCATCAGAGTCTCCTTCTTTGCTGCCGAACGAGTTTGAGTCGCTACACCTGAGTCATTCGTCAAAGGAACGCCAATTCCTAGTCGCAGGTTCCCGAGCAGGGAACCCAGGTGCCGTCGGTGACTGTTATGGTCGCGGTGCCGTCGGTGAGCCCGGACGCTTTGGCCCCCACCGTGATGGTCCCCGCGCCGGTCGACTGAACGATGGCGTAGGCCAGGCCGCCGCTGGCGGTGCGCGTATCTCCGCGGAACATCGTCTGCTGACTGTTCGCGCTGTCCACGGCTATGATGGTGCCAGGACCCGTGATCGAGAAGGTCACAGCGGTATCGCTGGGCACTGCGGCCACGACGAAAGAGACGTCGTCCAGGTCGGTCGTTATCTTGTCGTGGTCCGCCTTGAGCACCACCTTGCCGGCCGACACCGCGGGGTTCGCAATCGGCGCTCCGGTTCCCCCCCATACCTTCACCCACGCCGAGCCGCTGGTCCTCAGATTCCCCAGTGAGTCCAGGAGCCCGCCGCTGCCACCAATGTTTGGCCAATTGCCATCCTGCTCGCCCAGGTAGTCAACCCCCGTCCAGATGAAGTCGCCGGTCAGCCCCGCGTTCCCCATCACGTCGCCGGTCCAAGTGGCGGTATCGGGGCCCTTCTCGCTGATCACGCCGGGCACCTTGGGCGACATTCCCATGGCCTGCAGGAGTTCGCTGGTGCGGTAGTTGACGCCGAAAACGTCGAGTGTGGTTCTGGTGTCCCCGGTGATGTCACCAGCGGAGGAAGGCTGAAAGAGCGCCTGGGTGACAGCGCGCCCGGGGTCGAGGGTGTGACATATCTCGACCATCTTCTTCAGCAGAGGAGTTCGCGTGCTATTTGAATCGCGGATTTCGTTGCCGGTACTGTAGAGCGCGATGCTCGGGTGGTTGCGATCCCGCATGACGATGCCGGTCACATCGACCTGGTACCACGGTGCCCCCGTGGTGCCCCCGGGCACCGCAGGAATTCCCGTCGGCGCCGTCGATACCTTGTTGAAGTAGGTCGCGTAGTCGCCGGTATCGCTGTACTTGTGTGCGATCCACATGTCGAAGAACTCATCCATGACCAGAATGCCCATCCGGTCGCACAGATCGAGGAACTCTGGGTTGGGCGGATCGTGGGCGGTGCGGATGGCGTTGGCCCCGATGGTCGCCTTGAGCGCAGCAATCCGCCTTTGGATGGCCCGCCCCGGCGCGCCAAGCCCGAGTCCGTGGTAGTCCTGGTGCAAGCAGACGCCCTTCATCTTCACGTTCTTGCCATTGATATTCAGGCCTGTCGTGGCGTCGAATACCAGGCTCCGGATTCCAAACGGGGTGACATCGTCGTCCACCGTTTTGCCGCCGACCTGAACGTTGGTCACGAGCTTATACATGTTGGGAGTTTCGAGTGACCATAGTTTGGGATTCGTGACCGGGACATCGAACGCGAACTTGGCCGATGCGCCGGCAGCGATGTCCTGGGCAGTCGCCGTGACCGGTGCCAGAGCCGTCCCGCCGGCGTCGCTGACGATGCCCTGCACGCTCACGCTTTGCGACGACGCACCCGAGTTGACCACCGAGGTCGTAACCTTGACGGTCGCCGACGCAGCCGTCGGCGTGGGCGTGGTGACGTAAGTGGCCCACTGATCGACATGCACCGGATCGGTCGCAATGACGCGAGCGTGGCGGTAGATTCCAGCACCCGCGTAGTAGCGGGAGTTGGGCTGCGCGGTGGAGTCGGTCTTGACCGCGATCACGTTTTCCGCCCCCAACTTGATGTTCTTGGTCATGTCGTAGCGGAAGCTCACGTACCCGTACGGATGAGTTCCGAGAGCAGTGCCGTTGATGTACACGGTGCTGTTCAGCATCACGCCGTCGAATTCAACGTAAACTTGCTGTGTTTGCGTCACGCTTGCGGGAAGACTGAAGTGATTCCGGTACCAACCGATTCCCGACGGCGCATAGCCACCCCGGCCGGTTGTCTTGGCACCTGAATCGAACGGCCCTTCGATGGCCCAGTCGTGCGGGAGGTTCACCTTCTTCCACGTAGAATCACCGAAAGTTGACGACTCCGCTCCGCTCGCGTCACCCTTGTTGAACAGCCAGTTCCGGTCGAGAGGCATGATGGTTCGTACCCGATTCCCGGGCGTTGGAAGAACAGTCACGCCGCCGCCGCTGGGTGTGCCGCCAGTGTCGACGACGCCACCCGTGGCTGTGCTCCCGCCACGGGCAACGCTCCCGCCACGGGCAGCGCTCCCCCCGGTTGGGTTGCCGCCGCTGCCCGGCAAGCCGCCCGTGCCGTTGCCGCCGCTAGCCGGCAGGCCCCCGGTGGCGTTCCCGCCGCTGCCCGGCAAGCCGCCCGTGCCGTTGCCGCCGCTAGCCGGCAGGCCCCCGGTGGCGTTCCCGCCGCTGCCCGGCGCGGTTTGGCCGCCAGCGTTGCTGCCTCCCGAAGCGGGCGTGGTCTGCCCACCCTCGCCGGTTACGCCACCCCCGCCTGCCCCTGCGCTTCCGTTGTCGACCGAACCGCCGGAATTCTGGGTGCCACTCCCGGTACTCGCGGTACCAGAATTGGTTGAGCAAGCGGAAGCGACAAGTGTCGCCGAGAAAAGGACGGCTAAAACGGCGTGTTTTCTTTGCATGAAGAACTCCTAAATAGACTAGGGGCAGCGACTCCGCGAGATGGGTCATTCATCTGCGGGGTTTCCTCTGTCTTGGACTTCGCAAAACTGACCGATTTCGTCGCAGGGCCTAGCCTGGGGATGGATTCCGAGAGGGGCGAGGTGCTGTTGCTGATGGTCAAGGGGACGTTCCGATTGACGGCAACCGCCCCGGTTTGAGGATACCACGCGATTCCTCGATTTCTGGCGCCGCCTGTTGCCCGCCGAATGATCTTGTACAACAAGACTCGTCGCAGCGAAGATAAGTCGGCTCGCTTACCGCTTGTTCAGGAAGGTCGGTTCGATTACGCCATCCTTGTTGAGCAGCTTGGCGCGGTGGCTGGCCGGGTCTTGGGATCTCGTTCGGCGGCTGGGAACACGATTCTTTCCGAGGTTCGCCGGAGGCTGACCGGTTAGCCCTGGTTCCGGCTGGTTCGGCTTTGCTGCGGGTTGCGGGGGGGCCGGGGTCGCTGTGTCGATGGCTTCCGGTGGGGGCGAGGGAGCCACCATGGGAGGAATCGGTTGCTGGCTTGCGGGCGTCTCTTCAATGGGCACGCGCGGGCGCTTGCTGGCCTGCGGACCGAAACAAAAGAGCAGACCCACCACTAGCGCAACACAGACGAGCGTGACCACGACGACGATCCGTGCGCGGGACGACATCTGCACCCTCGGGGTTCCAGTCCTGCCCCTGGAAACCGGCGTCGGCCGGTGCCGCGCGGCCGCAGTTTCGGCGGCCGCCGGCGACGGCTCCCCCGGCGCCCGATGCGGTCTGGCCACGACTGCTAGCGGCATTGGCGCGAGCGCAGCATCGCTGGGGGTCAGCAGACGGGTAGCGCGAAACATGGGAGTTGAAGTGAGAGCATCGGCGGGCGGTGGGACGGGCGGTTCCGGGTCGAGAATGACGGTGGTTGCGATCGGGGCGGAAGGCGGGACTGCCGCCGATGCGTCTGGCTCGAGAATGGCGGTCCTCGCAATCGCGGCGGAAGGCGGGGCTGTCGCCTCGTCCAGAAGGGAAGCTCGCTCGGGAAGGGCCACCTGCATGACGGCGATGATCTCTCCCATGCTGAAGGGTCGCCGCGTTGGATCTTTCTCCAACATGGTGGCCAGCAAGTCGTCCAGGATGGACGGCAACTCCGGACGCAGTTCCCGGATCCGGGGTGGCGCATCGTGCGCATGAGCCGACACCAGGCCCCATAGGTCCGTCTCCCGGAACGGGGGCTGACCGACCAGCACTTCGAACAGAAGGCATCCCAACGCGTAGATATCCGAACGATGGTCCACGCCATCGCCGCGAGACTGTTCCGGGGAGGAGTACCGGAGCAGCGAGGCAGGCAACTCCTTGCCCGGCGCCATCTGGCGAATGCGAGACAGAAAGTGGTTGCCCAAACCAAGTTCGAGGAGTCTCACCGTGACCGGCGCCCCGCGCTGGCTGGCCGGAACCAGAAGCATGTTCTCGGGGCGCAGACAGAGATAGCGCAGGCCCGCGTCATGTGCGGCACCGATCGCTGCGGCGGTCTGCACCACGACCTCACGGACGAGGGCCAGGTCGGAGGCAAGGCCGCCATCCCGCTGCAGCCGCCCGGAGATACACTCGGCCTCGACGTGCTCGCTGACCAGGTAGACGGCTCCATCATTCAGGCGATCGCAGTCCAGGAGGGGAACGAACCCTGGATGGCGAAACCCAAGCACAGCGCGCGCCTCGGAGAGGAACTGGTCTGCGTCACCAGCGCTGGCGGCTGCGTCGGACGGCAGGAGGATCATGTTCACCACCCCACCTTGGCGAGTGTCCAGCGCCAGGTACAAATCGGCCAGAGGCCGCGGAACCGCGGGGCCTATGATGCGGTAGTTGCCGATCTGCTTCCCGACCATGCGACCTGCCAAGATCATTAGCACGTCCGCGCTGCAGAAGCGGAGTTCGGTGGGACTAGAGCACCGAACAGTTTGGCGGACCGAGTGAAATTGCGCAGTTGCGAG
>PMCR01000510.1:7500-18141 GCA_003155465.1 Myxococcales bacterium
TGGTCGGTCGGGGGCAACTCGATAAGCGGTATCTGATCCTTGCGCTTGGCCTGCAGATCCACGCCGATCAGAGGAGGAAGCTGCAACTCCTTGGAATCGGAGGCGGCCGGCTTGAGCCAGTCGTCGACCGGAACGTGGCTGAGCCGGCGGGGCTCCATTCCACCGTCGCCCACTCCTTCGCGCGGCCACGGGATGTCAGTCTGGGTTGCGTGGGCGGCCAGTGACAGCAGGAAGGTAAGCGGATTGTAGGAATAGATGACCTGATTCAGTGGAAGGCCCGCATGCCTCGCCAGTGCGTCGGTCCAGAACAGGTAGGGTTTGATGGCAACCTCGTAGATCCGCTGGCGGTCAGCCTTGGGTATCCCCGAGAGTTCGCGCAGGCCCACGAACTCAGACAGGGTGGTGCGGTCCCCCCATTCGTGGCGATGCAGGACGACCAGTCGGCGCAACGCATGCCGTTTGGCGAAATCGCTCCCTTGGAAGAAACCGCGCAACTCGCTGGCGTCGACTTGCGAGTCGCCATTCTTGTCAACCAGGCCGATAAGGTTGGCCCTGTGAACGATGGGCCCGTCCGCGGCCGCATTCATCAGACGGAAGGTTCTCTCAAGGGCGGCGGGGGGCTTGTCGGTGGTGAATATCTCGAAGTGCAGTTCCGGGCCCTGCTCGACTCCGCGGTTCACCGTGCCCAGGAATCCCACCAGGTCACCCGTTTCGATCCGTTCGTCAAGCAGGGTGACCGCGCCCGACTCCAGCGCTGCGCGGTCCCCGGCTCGCTCGGGTTTCGCGAGAGCCTGCAGCCACCCCACGGGATTCGTCTCGGATGGGGCTGGCAAGGACAGGTGGGCCAGAAGCGAGTAGAACGTGAACGGTCGGCCGTCCAGTTCCGCCTCGTGCCGAATCAGCACAAACGAGGTTGAACTGCCCTTGGCCGCAGCCCACCGGGCAGCCACCAGACGGCCGCGCGTCGGCGCGGAGACTGGTGCGCCCCGCAGGCCCCGCAGGTGGACGCCCGAGTGCCACAGCCGGGCCGGCGCCAGGGGAAAGAACCCGCTGACCCGTTCCTCGCTGCTGAAGAAGGCGGCCTTGCGCGCAGCCAGCAAGTCGTCGCGGGTGCGGGGGATTTCGCTAAAGGCGCGCAGCTGGATGGGAAAGAAGAAACCTTGCAAGGCGCGCGTGAGCCATCTCCAGTCAAGCGCCCCGGGATCCCACTTCTGTTTCTGCAGGTCGACGTGCAGGTGGCCAACGATGCCATGGAACGCGAGCGGGTCTTCCAGCGTGTTCAGATAGGGGCTTCCGCCCTCCTCTGGGATAATGGGTTTGATCTTGGGGAAGATCCGAAGAAGGGTCCGAGTCAAGGCTAGAAGCGAATCGTACTGCTCGGGACGAAAGTCGTAGGCGTCGTAGGTGAACCCGTTGATGACGACCATGCGCCGAGGCCGCGTGCGGTACTCCGCGGGCAGCCGGCTCATCTCGCTCGGGTTGTATCGCCCCCGATTGCAGATCTCGACCCCCACCGAAATCGAGTTCTCCTGCTCCGCATGATAGGCGCGCTCGGCCAGATCGAGGGTCTGATAGATTGTCCCATCAGCGTCGATCATGAAATGCGCCGAAAGCCCGCAACCGCCGCTGGGACGCACGCGGTTGTGCATCGACTTGAAGCAGGAGCGCGAGTTCACACACCCGTCAAAATGAAGCACAAACTGCGAAACGACTTCCTGCAGGTCCGCCACTGTCCGGTGGGCAAGTCCCTTCCTGCTCGTGTAGCGATCCCAGTCCTCGTCGCAGCATCCGCCGACCTGATCAACGCATCGTTTCTCGTAGCCGTTGAAGCCTTGGGCGTCGGTCCAAAGCACCACGGTTCGCCCCACGTCCACCGGCTGGCCTGCCACGACGATTGACGTTCCGCGTCCCGGAGCGATGGCACTTGAGGCCTGCGTAGCCAGTAGTGCTATGGAAAACACAGGGATCATTCAGTGCACGCAGTAGCACATCATACTTCAGGTGTCCCCCCGGCCTGTGCTACTGGTTTGCTTGCAGAGACACGCGGCCCTATCATTTGCCGCGGCGAGCGACCGTGTTCGACAAATTGAAACAATGGCTGGCAGGCGAGAGCCCGCAGACCCGGCGGGTGGCGAGGCCGGGCGTGTCTGGCACCCGAAGGAAACGCTCGCCTGCAGCTTCACGGTCGACGTCTGCCCCTGATCTCGACGAAAACAACTCTCTGGCCGCATCGGCGGTAATTCCGGGGGCAGTCGAGCAGTTCTGTCCCAATTGCGGGCAACCCATGCTCGCGTCGTGGGGTTCGACCTGTGGGAATTGCCGCCCAGCCATGTCTGCTCCCAAGACGATGTATCTCTCGGCGGCGGAGGTGCAGGGGATCGCGCCCGCACCTGGACTCAGCCTGGGCTGGCTTGTGGTTCTGCAGTCTCCCGACGAGAAGCGGCGCGGGACCATCATCGAGCTGACCGCGCCGATTTCCGTCCTGTCGCGGGGTGTCCGGGGCACGACGGCAAACGAAGAATGGTTCGGCATCAACGACGAGTTCGTGTCGAGCGGGCATGCCATCGTTCATCGTCCGCAAAGCAGCGATCGCAGCGACTCGTTTGCCATTCGGGATCGCGAGAGCCCGAGCCCGTCAGCCAACGGCACCTTCGTCAACTCGCACAAGCTGGGTCAGGGCGAGATCGTCAAGCTGAGCGAAGGTGACATCATCCGGCTGGGCACCACGGAGCTGATCTTCAAATCACTCTGGTTGCCGCCTGGCGGATCGAGGCGGGCATGAGACCGCTCTGTCTATTTGCCACGGCAGTGGCTTTGGTCACGCTGCCAGGACTTGCCCAGGCGGGACCGACGTGCTTGGTTTCCCCGCCCACCGTCGATGGTGATTCCGCCAACCTCACCTTGCTCGTGGGAGCAGTATCCGAAGACGGGGCTACCTTGAAGGCTTCGTCGATTGACGTGGAGATCGATGGGGAGCCCGCTGCAGCGCCCAAGTTGCTGGAGTCATTCTTCGATCTGGCGCAGCGTGAAGCCGAGGCCGACTCAGCCTGGAAGTCTCCGCTGGCCGTTGGTCTGGTGTATCTATGGGTGAAGGAGACACCGGCGGGGACCTCGGATTCGATCCTTGAGGGCGTGCAGGGCTTCTTCAAGCGGTTGCCCGCCCGGACGAGCGCTTACGCGACTCTGTATGGGCGCAAGCGACAGCCCATCCCCAAGCTCAAAGCGTCGGACATCGGAGGCCAGCTTCACGACCTGGGTTACCTGGGGGGGGATCGTCCCAACCTTGGGGATGCGATTGCGGTCGACCTGAAGAATCTCTCGGCTGATGAGAGCCCCTTCAAGCTCCTCTTGGTCGTGACTGACGGTCGTGATTTTACCGATCCGGATGGGCAGGGACCAGCCGATTTCGTGGCGGTGGGGAGCGCACTGGCCAAGGCGGGGGTTCGGCTTCTTCTGGTGTCCTTCCCGGCCCCCGAAGCGGACGCTGAGCAAAGCGCAAAGAACCTGAACGATCTCTCCGGTCCCGGTGTTTTTCATAGGGCGGTCGAACAGCCGGTGGAACTGCAGACCACTCTGGAGTCATTGGGACAGGCCGTCGCGGACTTGCGTCGCGTCCAGATCGATGTCCCCTGGGCGTGGCGCACCTTCGGGGGAAGCCACAAGGTCAGGATCTACTTGACCACGGATGGCAAGCGCCGGACCGTCGAGTTGGGGAAGATCACGTTGCCCGCGCAGACCGGCTGGCTGGTCTGGCTGGGCGCCTTGGTCCTGGCAGTCGCGGCGCTTTCAATCGGGTTGCTGCTGTTCCTGCGCCTGCGCGCCTCACGCCAATTCGAGGTGGACGAAGACCCGATCATCCCGGCCGCACACGCTCTCATCCGACGAGGGATGTCGGCCCAGCGGGCTCTGGTTGAACTGACGCGCGGATTTCCCGAAAGCGTTGCCGGTTTGGCCAGAGTGGATGAATCGATCTTCTCGGATGCCCGCTATCCCTTCCTGAAGACTCGGGCCGGCCGCCGGCGGTTCGAAGAAATCCAAGCGCTGCTGACCCAGAGGGACGGCGACGAGTCGCCGCTGCACGACGACCTGTTCGCGGCGCTGGCCGAAGCCGTCACGGCCCAGACGCCGCCGGGCAAGGCAGCCGAACGCATTGCCGCGCGGCTGCCTGATGATCAGTGGGGCGCGCTCTTGCGGCTGGGACTGGAGGATCTGGCGCGGACTCTTCGCCAGGCCGGCAAGAGATTCCCGGTCCTGGGTCTGCCGCGTTCCAGGGGCGCAGTCCTCGCCATCCAGGATGCCCTGCACGCCCGAAGCGGTTCCTCTCTGGCCGTGGCCTGGCTGGTCCGTGCCGCCGGTCCAGGCAAGCGCGGTGAGACCTTGGGCCTTCGGGCCAGCCGGGCGGTGCTGGGGCGGGGCACCTCGTGCGACCTCCTCCTCGGCGGGGATGCACAGGTCGCCGAACAGCACGCGGCCATCTCGGACGTGCATGGGGAGTTCGCCATCGAGCCGCTGGGTGGCCCCATCAAAGTCGAGGACGCACCCATCGAGGCACGGCATGCCCTGGGTGATGGCGACACCATCGAGATCGGCGACAGCCGCTACGTCTTCAAGTGCGTGACCACCGGCAACCTGGGCAAGAGCAATCCCAGACTGAAACGCGGAAGCCGGCGCGGGTGATCTGGTACTACTCGCTCTTCTGCTGAGCCCCGATCCAGCGGTCAAGGATGGACGGAGCCGTGGCCAGCAAGGCACCCGCCTGCAAACGAACACGCCGTTCGCCCTGGGCGCGCCGGAGGAAATTCCCAGCCGTACCGTCTTGCGCCCGTTCTTCCACCGTGAGTTGTTCGTGAACCGCCACGCCCTCGGCGTCGTAGGTGAGTGCGCTCTCGAACTGGAATTCCTTCCGGCCGCGTCCGTGCCCGATCGCACCCTGGCCCTTGAGCAACAGCAGGGTGGAACCCGCGCACTTTCCGGCAGCGTCCGCCAGGTCAACTGGGGTGAACCGACCCCCGACCAGCGGAACCAGGCGCGCTGTCCGTGAGCAGGTGGACGGATCTTGGGGCACGCTGCACGACTCGCCCTCGGCGATGAGTACCGTGCCACCCGCGAGGTTCTTGAGGCTCAGCCTGGCCCTGGTCGGGTGGGCGCGAAGAACTCCCACGCTGCGCACGCGCACGCCTTGAGCCTCGAACTCGGCCAGCGCCAGCGAGCCTTGCGCCTGCCCATCCGCGAAGCGCTCGGTGATCGCCCAGACCAGGCGCTGCGCGCCGCCCAGGTTCTCCACCACGATGTCGGCCGCAGTCACGGACTGACTCGGGAGAGCCGCGGCTGGGCCCGGCCAGCCCGAGCAGCGATCGGCGGACCAGTCCACGCGCCGCCCGAAGCAATCCGTGGCGGGCCTCGTGATGGCGCCGGTCGGCAGGTATCCGTAGAGCAACAGCCTGAACCACTGGGAGGCAGGCAGTGCGCGTTCCGCGATGGGCTGCGCAGCGCCGACGGTGGTCGCCATGGTACAGGGGACTGGAGCTGCGATTGGGGCTGGGGCGGGCGGAGCCTGCGGCTGACGCCTGGCCGCGCATCCCGTGGTCGCGCCTATGACGGCTCCAACCAGAACGATCCGCGCAATCTGCATGGTTACTCCGATACTTCAGGTTCGTCGGGACCCGGCTTCGATCCGCCGAGCGCGACACTGGCATAGCCGCGCGCAAATTCTTCGCCGAAGATCTCGGCGTGCAGGGCGGCATCCTCCGCGATCAGGGTTGCGAAACGCTCCACGTAGCTGCGCCACTCAGCCTTGGACCTCGACCGGCTGAACAGGCCAGAGCCGGCATAGTTCTCCTGGGTACTAGGATCCAGGGACTCGAGCAAAGCGCGGATCCCCTGCGTCAGACCCTCCATAAGCGCGATGTGGTGAATACCCATGTCCGCAAACACCGCTTTCAAATCACGGGCGCGCGCCTCGATATCGGCAGCGGGATCGAGCAAATAGTCAATCACCTCGCGGCTGGAGCGCGCGCGGTGCAGGGGCGTACCACCGCTGAGCGGTCTGACCCCAACCTCGGACCCGAACTGCTCATATCCCTTTTTCAGTCCGATGAAGGTTTCGCTGAATGTCTCGAACAGGCGCATGGCGCGAGCTTGCGCATCCCCGGTTCTCTCGCCCGGGATGGACGACAACGATGGTGCCTGCTGGCTGGCTCTGGACGGCTCGGGGGGCGGCCAGGCGACAGACGGTTGCGCCGACCCAGCTGCAGCTGGCTCAGCGACCGCCAGGGACTCGCTGCCTTTCTGTGGCGACCCCCAGACAATGGTCTCGTGGAAGAGGCCGGTGGCCGGGGCCGCCGCCTGAGCCACAGCGGAAAGCTGGAAAGGCCAAATCCCGAGCTGCGAACTCGGAGTCAGCGGTGTGACCGTGTTCTTTGGCAGGCGCTTCCCTTCGAGCAAGGTTCCGTTGGTGGAGCCGAGGTCGAAGTAGTAGACGCCGGTGGCGTCGAAACGAATGATCCCGTGCCACTCGGAAACGTGGTTGTCGCTGATGGCGACATTGTTGAGCTGGTTGCGGCCGATACGGATCGGTGATTGCTCGAACCAGAGCGTCTTCTGTTCGCCGGTGCGTACATCCTTGAGCTGAACTTGGATAGCCATGGCGGGCTCGGACGGAGTAGGAACCATAGCGCAATTACGGGCAGGGCGTGAAGTTGCTCATAGCGCGCCGCGGCTTCGAGGGCTTGCTGACGGTTCGTGAGCAGCGTTGCTACGAATTTTCGGGAGGCGGGGCTAGACTGCACCATCTTGGACCCAAGCACCCCACTCCCGACGACGAACCTACGTGACCGTCTGCTCGCCGTCCTCGCCGAGCCGAGCGCCGGTCAGGCCGCCGAGCGGGCATCCCTGGTGGCGGTCCAGGATCGCCTGGCCGTGCTCGAATGGCCCGGCGAGGGCAAGGGCTTGGTCGTGCTTGACCATGCCGGGACCAGCCCCGAGGATTTCCGTGGTGCCGTGGACCGCATTCTGCAGGCGCACCAGGCCGGGTTGCTCTTCCTCGTCGCCGTGGGCGGCGGGGTTGAGGCGCAAGCGATATTGGCAGACGCAGACCGCGAGGCGCGCAACCAGAACCACCTCGGCGTATACCAACTCACCGATGACGGGCGCTTGGTTCGCGTCGCCGGACGGCGTCTGGCCCCATTGGAATCAGCCGCCGAGCGGCTCGGCCAGGCCCAGGCGCTGACCCCGGATGAGATCCCCCTTCTCATCGAACGCGGCCGCCGCGAGCGTGCCGAGGCGGCCGCCTTTGCCCAGACCGTGGCGAAGCGTTCTCCTCGCGTCACCTTCGCCCTCATCGCTGTCTGCTTCCTCGCCTTCGCCTTCTTGGACGGCTCGGGGTCGCAAGGCCAAGCCATCAAGGCCTGGCTCAGCGACGGCTCGCGCGCGATCTGGCAGGGCGAGGTCTGGCGTGTCTTCACCTATGCCTTCTTGCACGCCAACACCACCCACCTCCTGGTCAACATGCTGGCGCTATACAGCCTCGGCGGTTTTCTCGAAGCCCTGCTCGGAGGCCGGCGCTACCTGGCAGTCTACTGCGCGTCGGCGGTCGGGGGCGGTATCGCCACCGCGCTCGCAAGTGCCGTGCGCGTGGCCATGGGCGGGCTGCCGTCGTACACGGTGGGTGCATCAGGCGCCATCTGGGGCCTGATGGGTGCGACCCTTGCTCTCGTGCTCGGCCGGCAACGGGTGCTGCCCCGGCTGATCGCGCGCGGCTTGCGCCAGCGGCTGCTTCTGGTCCTGGTCATCAACGTGGCCCTCTCGTTCTTGCCGGGCATCGACCTGTATGCGCACTTTGGGGGCGGTTTGGTCGGCTTCCTCTTGGCCCGCGAAGGCCGCGTGAGTCGACCGGTAGCCTCATTCCGGCCGCGAGAACCAGACGGCGCTCGCGGGCAAAAACCTGGAGACGCTGACCAGTGTTGAGGGCACTTCTTCTTGGCGCCGGCGCATCACGCGAGCTGGGGATGCCCCTGCGCGACGAGCTGAACACTGAGATCCTCGCCTGGCTGACACCGACGTCGCTGCGCAAAATCAACTCTGCCTGGCGTGCGCGAGGCTACGGTCACCCGGACGGAGTCATGGACGACCTGGTGAAAGTACTGGAATCCCATGACTTCGACTACGAGGCGCTGCTCAATCAATGGGAAGCGCAGTACATCGCAAACGCGGGCGATGCGCGCGGCCTGAGCTATCACAGCCTGTACGCCTGGCTCGCCCAGGTGGTTTCGCTTGCCCTCTACCGCCGCCAGGTGTCGCACCGGAGCGTCTTCCAAGATGGACTGCCCTACTTCGCGGGCATCGTGCCCCTGGTCAGGGACAACGCTCCCCTCTGGGTTTTCTCCGTGAATCACGACGTCCTCGTCGAATGCCTGGCCGCCCACTTCGGTATCCCCGTCAGCTGCGGGTTCCCGGCGCGCACCATCGCCCTGCCCTGTCGCAGAAGCCCGGGCAACATTGTCGCCAACCTGCAGGCCGATGTGCTCAGCGAAGCCGAGCTGGCCGACGCCGCCCTGCCCTTTTTTCCCCCAGGAACGCCCGGAATCAACCTGCTCAAGATTCGCGGCGCGCTTGACGTCTTCGCCTTCGGCGACAGCCACGACCTCATCAAGCTGAAGCCCGCAACACCGACCTTTGACGCCATCATCGATGCGCTGCAGATCGCCAACGAAGGACTCCTGGATCCCGGACTGTCGCCCGATCCCTTGTCGGTGACCAACCAGATCCCGTACATCGACGACAACGGCGATCGGCGGGTTCTTCGCCGCACCCTGCTGGCCAGCGCCGCCCGCCTGACCGATCCCTATCCGCAACTGATGCAGCGCCGATTCTTGGAGTACTTCCGCGCCAATCTGGACCAAGTGGACCAGTTGGTGGCCATCGGCTGCGCCATGGGCGACGCAGATGTCACTGAAATCCTTCAAGATTGGCTTGCCTCGTCGGCCCATCGCCGCCTGGAAATCGTGGCTCCACGCATCGAACAGGTTCCTCCCGCTCTGAATCCACTCTCCTCCCAGATCACCCTGACGCCATCTTCCACGACGACCTACCTCGAACAATTCGGCTAGGAGCAAGCCGCGCGGCCAGCCGACCGCACGACAGTGTAGACTGGGCCAAGTAGCCAAACCTTGAGCCTCCACGGAGGATCCCTATGTCTCGTCTGTGCCGCCACCGCGCCGACTTCTTGATCTCACTCTTCCTTGCACTGGCCGCCGCGAATTGTCGTCTTTCCCCACCGCGTACCGGCAGCGGCGGGACGATGAGCGGCGGGAACACCGCGACCGGCGGGAGCACCGGCGGGGACACCGCGACTGGCGGGAGCACCGGCGCGGACACCGACACCGGCGGGATCACCGACACCGGCGGGATCACCGGCGGGGACACCGACACCGGCGGGATCACCGGCGGGGACACCGACACCGGCGGGATCACTTCGACTGGTGGGATCACCACGACTGGCGGGAACACTGCGACTGGCGGGAACACTGCGACTGGCGGGAACACCGAAACCAGCACCAGCTCTTCCCAGGAGTGCAGCAAGCCCAGTGCGACCGCCACGCCGTGCACGGGCCTGCCGGCGTTCACCGGTACCCAGAATCTGGACGGAAACGACGATGACTTCTGTAACGTGCCCTCGTTCGAACTCAACTTCACCAACGCGGGTCGAGTGAAGGTGTACAACGGCAGCGGAACCAGCTTCCCCGAGCGCGCCATCGCCCGCGTGGCCTGGGACTCGGCCGGCATCCATGCCTTCATCCATGTGGTTGATCCGAAGTTCGTACGAGCCACGGATACTGCCACCATCTACAACGCCGATGGCGTCGAGTTGCTCTTCACCTCCACCACCTCGGGTCTTTCGGGCGGAACCGCCCAGGATTCCGGCGTGGCCATGCACGTGATTATCAGCCCGCCCCTGGCGGTGAAATCCGAGGCCACCGGCTCCAACGGCAATCAGATCGCCCTGGACCCCAACCTGTTCAAGGCTGCAGAGGAGGACGGCGGCTACAAAGTCGAGCTCAAGCTGCCCTGGCCAGGCACACCGCCCACCGCCGGATCCCAGATCAAGTTCGACATGGAACTCAACTCCGCCGATGGGATCACCACAACCGGCGACGCCGGCCCGCGCGACGCCCAGGCCATTCTGTACCAGGGATCTGATCCGGTCGGCTCACCCTGCGGCGGGGAAACCTTCCCCTACTGCGACGACCGCCTATGGTGCAACACGACCCTGCAATAGCGCTTCGTCGATACTAGGGGACCACGATCTCGATCGTGCAGAACGACGAGCAGTTGTCGCCAGAGATAGTGTTGCCGTCGTCGCATTCCTCGCCATACTCGCGGTCGATGATGCCGTTGCCGCAGGAGGGACGGTAGGTGCAGTTGGCCTCGCATTTGCTGCCAGGCAACTTCACCCCGTTGGTATCGCATTGTTCGCCGAACAGGCTGTCAGTCTTGCCGTCGCCACAGTAAGGACTCCACTTGCACCCTGGGGCACAGGCACGCTGGCCGTTGATCCCGTAGGTGGTCAGGTTCACCCCGTCATCGCACTCTTCTCCCTCATCATCCTGTACCACGCCGTCGCCACAATGCGGGCCCAACCCG
>PMCR01000338.1 GCA_003155465.1 Myxococcales bacterium
TACTGTTGGTCTCGGCGTTCCCGTAGTCGAAGCAGCACCCACCGTTGTAGTAATTGCCGCTGGTCACCATGTACATAGACTCCGGCTCGTCTTTGACTGCGATGCCCGAGGTCTTGTCGTTGCGATAACCGGTGCCAGCCGGAATGTGAACTCCGTAGACCGTGTGGCCACCGACGGTCAACTTGAGAGCGGTCGCGACTGCTTCGTTGTCTGTTGTGTTTTTGGCCCCGCCCGCCGGCGCCTTTGTGAGGTGGTTGCCCTTCTCGGACTGGTCATAAATGATAGAGATAGTGCACGACGTGCCGGAGCAGAACGTGTCTTGCGCGGCCGCGTCGGCGAAGCCTCCAGGGGTCAGAGCTCCGATGTCCTTGGTTGTGTTGTCTGATGCGCGCTTGACCTGGTAGAGCTTCCCGCTGTACGCGCCGGCAAGAGCCCGCACCGTGCTGTGTGCTGCAACACATGGTGTGTTGCCGGATGCATAGATGTCGCAAGGCCCGGTGACGGCCGTTGCCGTGCCGCCCGAACCGGTGGTTCCACCCCTACCGCTCGTGCCGCCCGAACCAACCTGACCGCCGGAAGCGCTTGCGCCTGAAGTGGGCTGTGCCCCGCCGGTTGAAACTGTTCCACCCGTGGCCCCTGTGCCTCCAGTGCTTGTGATTCCCGCAGTTGCAATGGCGCCACCGGTCGCCGTCGTGCCCCCAATGCTTGTGATTCCCGCAGTTGCAATGGCGCCACCGGTCGCAAGGGAACCGCCTGTATCTGTTGCGCCTCCGGAGTTCCGCATTCCACCGGTCGCCATGCCTCCGCTTGCTACGGTGCCACCCGTGCCCGTGGTCATGCTCCCTCCGCTGGCAAGCGAGCCACCGGTTGCGACCGAGCCGCCAGTCTCGACAGAACCTCCCGTGTTTATGCTTCCCCCGGCACTGCTTCCTCCCGTGCTCGTCACCCCTCCAGTCGCCGTCGAGCCACCCGCGCTGTTCTTGCCGCCTGTCCCCTGCTTTACGTTCCCACCAGGTGCAGAACATCCTAGGAGGAAAGCTCCGACCATCCCGGAGAGCAGTAGAGTTCTTGCAAATCGAAGCGTCCGCGTGGCGCCTGGCGCTGTGAACATCATCACAAGACTCCTCTCGCAAGAGTGGCGTTGATCATGGTCGTTGGGCATCATTGAATCTCCATCCTCTCCGATGGCAGTTCCACAAGCAAGGCCGGCAGAAAGCCCCCGACGATCTTGAGCAAGCGCTTGATCATGGCGCCGACGATTCTATCGTCCCAACGATCGCCGCAAGTTCACGCGTGCAATCGCCAGTTCGTACTGGGCGCGCAGGTGGTTGAGGCGGGCCTGTGTCAGGGCTGACTGTGATTCGAGTAGATCTGTGGTGGTGGCGGTTCCGGCCTGGAGTTGTGCGTCGGTCACACGATAGGCTTCCTGCGCGCTGTCGATGGCCTGTTCTGCAACGGAAATGGCGCTGGCCGCGGCGTCGAGCTGGGCTAGGCCCGAGGCCACCTCGGCGCGAATCTGCAGCTTCTGGTTTTCCAGGTCCAAGGCCGCCGCGCGCGCCTGCGCCTGGCTGGCGCGATACGCGGCCCAGCTGGCGCCCCATTCCCAGATGGCCCACTTGGCATTGAGACCGACAAAGGCGGAATTCGTGGGCAGGATGACCTGACCGTAGGAGCGCATGTACGCTCCCTCCAGATCAATCTCGGGCAGCAGGGCATACTGACGGGCCCGTCGCTGGTGTTCGCCCGCGTCGAGCAACAGCCGAGTCTGCAGAATCTCGGGACGGCCATCCAACGCCTGTATCTGAGCGGCTGCTGTCTCAGGGCGATTCTGGCCCGATTCGAGTAGGGATCTCGGCTCGGCAAACGACACACCGATGTCGTCGGCCGGCAGACCCATCAATGCCAGTAGGCCGGCACGCGAAACCAGTCCCTGCGCATGCGCTGAAATCGCCTGCTGGCGCGCGTTTGCCGCCGCCACTTTCACCCGCAGAACGTCAGCTTCGGTCAGCACCCCTGTGGCCAACTGCGCGCGCGCCACGCCCAAACGATCGTTGAGCTCGCGCTCAGAGGCAAGCGCGGTTTCCTCAAGCGCCTTGGCCTCGAAAACACGTAAATAGATGGTTTCCACGGCTTGCCGCAGAGACAGCTCGGCGCTTTGCTCCTGCGCCGCACCCGCCTGGGCGATCTCTTGCTGGCCGTGGTAGTCGGCAGACAAGCGCAGCAGACCAAGCAAGGGCTGATCCGCGGCAACCGTGAACATATTGGTGTCTTGCTTGCGAACCTGAAAAGATCCGGGCCCGATCGCCGCATCGAAGGGCGAGTTGTAGTGCAGAAATTCATCACTGACATGAATGGCGGGCGCCAGGCGGCGGCCGGTGCTGCTCGCCATGGCTTGGCCACCCTCCAGACGCGCCCGCACCGCTTGCAGAGCAGGATTCTGTCCCCGTGCAAGCGCCACCGCTTCCTCGACCGTGATGACCCGGTTCTCGTCCGCCCACGCAGCCGTGGAAAATCGCAGCGCGAGAGCGCAACAGAGCAAGCTACGAAAGCAACCCATGGCTCACCTGAGGTGTACAGTCACGTCGACAGAATAGCCGGCGCGCAGATCGAGGTCCTTCGGAGGATTGGCCCAGGCAATGCGCACGGGAATTCGCTGGACCAGTTTGACGAAATTTCCCGTGGCGTTGTCAGACGGAATCAAGGAGAAGGTCGCACCCGTGCCGCCCGAGAGGCTTTCCACCCGGCCCTCCAGCTTGCGGCCCGGGTAGGCGTCCACGGTGATAACCGCCCGCTGGCCGATCTTCATCCGGCCCACCTGCGTCTCCTTGAAATTGGCCACCACGTAGCTCGCGGTCGGGACAATGGAAATCACCGGCTGCCCGACCGCGGCCAGTTGCCCTGCGTGTGCCACCAGCCTGGAAGCCCAGCCGTCAGCCGGTGCCAAGATCTTGGTGTACGACAGTTGCAACCGCGCCAGGTCTAGCGCTGCCTGGGCGCTTTGCACCCGCGCATGGGCCAAAGCCGCGTTGGCCTCAGCCGCGGCGATCTGCGGCTCCACCGGCGCAGTCTGGCTCAAATGCCCCCGGGCTTCGTTCACGCGGGTCTGGGCGCCCCGGCGCGCGTCCCGGGCAAAAGCAAGTTGCGCGCGCGCTTGCCCGAGCGCGGCCTGGCTGCCATCAGAAGCGATCTGGGCTGCGTCCAGACGATCTTGTGGGATGGCATGCGCCGCCCGCAACTGCTTGGCGCGATCGAGATCGATCTGGGTCTTGTGGAAGTCAGCCTCGGCGCGTGCCACGGCGGCATTGGCCGCTGCCACCTGGGCGGAGGCACTGCTCACCCCGACGGAAGAGCCACTGACCGCGGCTTGCGCACTGGCGAACCCGCCGCGCGAGGTGGCACGCACCACCTGCACCTGGGCATCGGCAGACTGGGCCTGTGCCTGGGCGCTCGCCAGCTCGGCCTCGGTCTGACGCACCCGTGCCGTGTAGTCAGCATCGTCGATCTCGGCCAGCGGGTCGCCCTTCTTGACCGTCTGGTTCTCCGAGATGCGAATGGCCACGAGCTGTCCCGCCACACGGGTGGCCACCGGGACCACGTCGGACGTGATCTGGGCATCGTCGGTTTCTTCTTGGCCCGCGGTGGTGACGGCGTATGTGGCCACACTGGCCAGCACCGTGCCGATGATCACGGCCAGAACCACGAAGGGCCGCCGCTTGTTGCGCGGGGCGGGCGCAGCCTCGTCGACCGGTGGGCTGTTCTTCGGAAAGGCAGATTGGGCAGATTCCTTCATGCTACATCTCCACGTGAACCGCGGGCTGTACAGCAGCGGCCGACGCTTGACGAGGCGAGCGCCTCAAGAAGTACACCAGGGGCAACACGCACAAGAACGAGAGCCCGGTCAGCAGAAACACCTGTTCAAACGCGATAACCGCAGATTGTTTCGCGACTGCCCCCGCCACCGCGCGCACAGCGCCGGCGCGCGCCGCGGACGGGTTCATCCCCATACGCTCGAACGCCTGCTGCGCACTGTAGAGGCGGGGCATGAGGGTGGACGAACCGGCCACGATATGCGTGCCGAGGACGGCGCGAACCATCGACATCCGGCGTGTGAGCACAGTGGCGAAGATCGCCAATCCAATCGAACCCCCGATGAAGCGAACCACCGAGTTCAGCCCGGCCGCATCGGCCAGCTTGTGGCGCGGCACGCGGCTCAGCGCCACTGTGGCCAAGGGCACGAACAGACAGCTGAACCCGAGTCCCTGCACCAGCAATGCGCCTATGATCCCGCTTTCCGACGTGGCCAGGGTGTAGTGGCTCATCATCCAGGTGCTGACCGCCACGCAAATCACGCCGAAGCTGACCACCAGGCGGGGCGAAAGAACGTTGTAGGTCCGGCCCACGATGGGCGTGACCACCATCATGATCAGCGCCCGAGGCATGAGCGCCAGCCCCGACTGCGTCGCGGTGTAGCCCAGCACCTCTTGCAGAAACACCGGCAACAGGAAAGTCACCGCCATCAGCAGCGCGAACATCACGCCACCCACCAGCGTCCCTGCGGCGAAGACCTTGTCTTTGAATAGCGAGATGTCCACCGCAGGAACCGCAGCAGTCAACTCGCGCACAATGAAGGTTGCAATCGCAATGAATGAAACCAGGCTGAGGCTGGAGATGACCCGCGAGTCGAACCAGTCGTCGCGATTGCCTTCTTCGAGCACGTACTGCAGAGCTGCCAGGCCGATGCTGAGCAGGGCAATGCCGATCCAGTCCAGGTTTGCGCGCCGTTTTACCGCCATGGCCCGCTGGGCAGAGCGAAGATCCTCGGGCTCGCGGACGAAATTGGATACCATGACCAGCGCGAGCAGGCCGACCGGCAGATTGATGAAAAAGATCCACGGCCAACTATAGTTGTCCACGATGTATCCGCCCAGGGTTGGCCCCAGCGCGGGTCCGATGATCACCGCCATGCCGAATACGGCCATCGCCATGCCCTGTTCTTTGGGCGGAAAGGTCTGGCGCAGGATCGCCTGCTCGGTGGGCTGCAGGGCGCCGGCCCCCAGCCCCTGGATGAAACGAAAGGCCACGAGCGTGGTCAGGCTACCGGCCAGCCCGCATAGGGCAGACGACAGGATGAAGATCGATAACGCGGCCATGTACACACGTTTTTGGCCGAAAAGATCTCCCAGAAACGCGGTCAGAGGCATCACCACCACGTTGGCAATGACGAAACCGGTGGTGACCCAGGTGATTTCCTCGACTGTGGCGCCGAGTGATCCGCGCAGATGCGGCACTGCCACGTTCACAATCGATGCGTCGATGGTGCCCATCAGGGTTCCAAAGGTCACGGAAATCGTGACCAGCCACTTGTTTACCGGTGGCGGCCCGCTGGGCGCGGGAGGGATCATGGAATTTTGCACAGACGGCAAACGAGATTCCAAACATCAGCGGACAGAATTCGAACTCGCAAGATACTGGCCAGATCGGCATAGTCAACCGCATGGATACAACGCTGCTGAGGGGTACGATGCTGCCGTCAGCGCGGAGTTACATTGTGCGCCCCCGCGAATAGCCGGTTCTCCGTCGAGTCGACCGGCGCGGCTTCCCATGAGATCGTGCTCGGCGCCAGCGCCGCGTTCCAGGACGCCGTGGACTGCATGCAGAAAGGGGCTGCGGACTACTTGGCCTCCGCCGCGTCTTGGTTCATATCCTGACCCGATGCGGCGCTTCCTTCAGGAAGTGAAGGGCCTCGCCTGCAGCGGTATCAGCGCCCCGCGGCGGCTCCGATTCGGCGCGCCAAGTTCTTCTCCAGCGCCACTCCGGTGTTGGACAGAGGGAATGGACATCTCCTCCAAGCCAGAATAATGATAGGACCCTGCCGCCAGGAGCTGCACTCATGAAGATATACCGCTGTTTTCTCCCGCACCTTGTCGCTTTCTTGTCCGCTTTCGCCCTGTTGTCGCAGTCCGGCATCGCGATGGGGAAGTCCGGCAAGGGCCAGGACCCGGTGAGCAAAGCCGTCGAGATCAACAAGCAGGCCTTGGGCCAGCTGCAGGCGGGGAAGTACGAGGCCGCGCGCGATGCCCTCTGGGGCGCCATCGCGCTTCTCACCGACGCGAACCTGGGTGAGCACGCGATCGCGGCGCGAACCCACGTGCACCTGGCCGCCGTCTACATGACGGGCTTCAACGACAGGAACAAGGCCATCCGACAGTTCGTGCTCGCCCTCAAGATCGACCCCAACATCAAGATTACACCGCAGGTCGAGACCGCCGCTTTGGACGAGGCCTTCGACGCGGCCCACGGCCAATCCGGACTGGCGCCCCAGACGAGAACGGCTTCTGCCCCGGCGGGCAAGACCTCGGCTGCGACAGTGCCGTCAGCAGGGGAGGACCGCGCGGCGGCCAGCGGTTCCTCGACTGGCGCGTCCGCGGGTGGCCGGCGTGGATTGCGCGGGGCCAAACTATTCGTGGACCAGGAAGAGCCGGCACCGCCGGCAAGGGTTCCCGAGCCGTTCTACTGCCCCCTGCCCAGCGAGGTGCCGCCCAAGCAGGACATCATGGTTCGCTGCCTCACGCAGAAGCAGCCACGGCGGGCCAGCGCCACGATCTTCTATCGTGAAAGCGGCGCTGAGGACTTCACGCCCCTCCCCATGACTCGTTCACCCAAGGGCTGGCTCACGGCCACTGTTCCCGCCGCTGCTGTCACGGGTAGCGCATTCCAGTACTACCTGGAAGCGAAGCTTCCGGGCGTGAAGGAGCCCCTGACCATCGGAACTGCCGACGGCCCGAACCTGATGCCAATCATCGACGGTGCGGCGCCCGTGAACAACACCGTGTTGGCGATGCTGTTGCAGGGCAAGGACACCAGCACGAGAACCGCACCTGTGGCCGATGACAACGCCCCGCTGGAGGAGATCAACAAGCAGTACCAGATCGACGAAGACTTGCGAAAGTACCACCGCCGTCTGGCTGGGGCGTTCTTCCTTTCGGTTGGCGGCGGCGCGTTTGCGATGACCTACCACGGTGCGATGACCCAAGACAGCCATGACAAGGCCAACGGGAATCCCCTCCACATAACGGCGGGCTACTCGCCAGCTAACCTCTACCAGATTCTCCCGGAACTCGGCTACCAGGTTACTGACAGGTTTGCCCTCTCGCTGCAGATGCGCTATCAGAGCACCCCGCCCCTTTCCGCCCAGTGGGTTCCCGCAACGGGCGTGCGCAACCCGCCGACCCATGCGCTGGCTTTCTTTCTCCGCGGCCAGTTCGCCTTTCTCACGGCTGGGAACTTCCAGGCCTTTGGGTCAGGCGTCGCGGGTTACGGGATCGGGAGGACATTCTTGGGCTACATCGCGAGGGAGTGCGATCTCTCAAATGATTACGGTCAGCAGTGCCTTCTCGAGAAGCCGGGCAAGGGGCATAGCGACACGGTCAGCGGAGGGCCACTGGCCTTTGGCGCGGGCTTGGGCGTGACGTACCACCTGTCGCGCTGGCTCGCGATCTGGGTGGAAGCGCGTGGCATGTCCAGCGTGGCACCGACCATGCTGCTGGCCGAGTACAATGCGGGCCTCACCTTCGCGCACAAGTTTGAAAGGTCAGGCGCGCCACCCCCGATGCAGGAAGGCGCCGGCGGATGGGAGAGGCCGCCGGAGGAACGGGAGGCGCCCCCGGCTGACGCGCCTCCCTCGGAATAGTCGCGTCGATCAGGGGCGCCGGGGTGGAGGCTCAGGCCAATATCATCCAGGCGCGCGTCCTGCCCAACTATCCGGGCCTGGACGGCGCGCAGGTCGCGCCGCTGGGTAGCGGTCTGGTCAACCAGACCTACCTGGTCAGCGGTGGCAGCGAGCGATTCGTCCTGCAGCGGCTGAATCCCGTCTTCTCGGCCGCGGTCAACCAGAACATCGATGCGGTCACCCGGCGGCTGGCCAAGCTGGGCATGGTCACGCCGCGCCTGGTTCCGACCGTGAACGGCAGTCTGTCGGTCGATCTTGGGGTGCAGGCCGGTCTGTGGCGGCTTCTGACCCACGTCGATGGTGTGTCCTTCGACCTGGTGGCCAGCCTGGGCCAGGCTCGCGCGGCCGGGGGGCTGGTGGCGCGGTTTCATCGCGCTCTCGACGGGCTTGACCACGAATTCGCCGGCATGCGCGCGGGCGTGCATGACACCGCCCAGCACATGGCCAGGCTGCGCGAGGCACTGGGTGTCCACCTGGAACATCGGCTTCATCGAGAAGTCAGTGCCTTGTCCGCGGACTTGTTTTCTGCGGCCTCCGACCTGCCGCTTCTGCCGACCCTGCCCAGGCGCGTGTGCCACGGCGATCTCAAGTTCAACAACATCCTGTTTTCCGGCTGCGAGTCGCCTGCGTCCGAGCGGGCTCTGTGCCTCATCGACCTGGACACCGTGGGACCCATGCTCCTGGCGCATGAGTTGGGGGATGCCTGGCGCTCGTGGTGCAACCGGAATCCCGAGGACGCGAGCCCGGCCATGTTCGATTTGGGGGTCTTCCGCGCATCTTTCGAAGGTTTCCGCGACGGTCTGGGCCGAGCTCTCAGCGTCGAGGAGCGTCGCGCTTTTCTGCACGGGGTCGAATGGATCAGCCTCGAGCTGGCGATGCGTTTTGCCGCCGATGCGTTGCTGGAATCGTACTTTGGCTGGGCGCCCGAGCGCTACCCCGGTCGGGGCGAGCACAATCTGGCGCGCGCGCGCGGGCAATGGGCCTTGCACCGGGCGGTCTGCGCGACCCGGCGCGAACGTGCCCAGGTTCTCGAAGCTTGACTACACACGCACTCTGCTGAGACCTTCCATCAGGGCTTTGAACCCCGGAAAGTCCAGACTCTGGTCGCCGTCGGATAGCGCCTTGTCGGGTTCGGGGTGAACCTCGATGCTGACGCCGTGGGCGCCGCAGGCGCGCGCGGCCCAGGCCATGGGCGCCACATAGGGCCGCTTGCCGGTGCCGTGGCTCGGATCCACGATGATGGGCAGATGGGTGCGCTCGCGCAGCACCACCACGGCGGACAGATCCAGCGTGTTGCGGGTGGCGCTTTCGAAGGTGCGAATGCCTCGTTCGCACAGAATGACTTGGCCGTTGCCCTGCGCCAGGATGTATTCGGCAGCCGCCAGCCATTCCTCGATGGTGCTCGACAGGCCGCGCTTGAGCATCACCGGCCGGTCCACCTTGCCCACGGCTGACAGCAACGGGAAATTCTGCATGTTGCGTGCGCCGATCTGCAGGATGTCCGACTTCTCGGCCACCAGGTGCACCTGGTCGATGGTCATCACCTCGGTGATTATGGGCAGGCCTGCGGCCTTGCCCGCAGCGGCCAGCAGATCCAGACCGTCGCGGCCGAGCCCCTGGAAAGCATAGGGGCCGGTGCGTGGCTTGAACACGCCCCCGCGCAGGATGTGGGCCCCTTGCTCGCGCACAAAAAGGGCGGTGCGGTTGATCTGGTCTTCCGACTCCACTGAACAGGGACCGGCAATGACCACGAAGCCAGTGCCGCCGATGAGCAGCGATCCCACTCGGATGATGGTGTCTTCGGGATGGGTGGCGCGGTCGGCGAGCCGGTAGTGCTTGGAGGCACGCGCGATCGGCTGGCCGGGCGCAGCTCGGCTGGCGGGCGGTGCCTCCGGTATGGCAGTCGTGACCTCGGCGGCATGGGGCAGGGTGGTGGTTTGGGCGTCGGCGGGCGTGGCCTTGGCGGGATAGCAGCCGAGGATTTTCAGGTAGAGCGCCTCGCTGCGCAAGGCTTCAAGCGCCACGGCGGCCCCCTCTTGCGCCACGTTGCCCTCGAAGTCGATGAAGAACATGTATTCCCAAGGACGGTTCGGTCGCGGCCGCGATTCCAACTTGGTCATGCTCAGCCCGTACTCGGCCAGGATGTGCAGGCAACGGAGCAGAGCACCCTTTTCGTGCCGGGTGGACAGGATCAGGCTGGTCTTGCAGGGCACCCGGACATCCACGGAAACGGGCGCGCGGGCCAGCGCCACGTAGCGCATGAGGATTTCTTCCTGGTTGCCCACGTTGCGGTTCAGAACACGAAGGTCATGCGCTGCCGCGGCCTCGGGGGAGCCGATCGCGGCCAGGGTCGGATCCTTGGCCTCAGCCACGGCGCGCATCGCCTCGCGGGTGTCGAGGTAGGGCACTGCGCGTGCCTGGGGCAAGGCTGCGATGAAAGCGGAGCACTGGTCGAGCGCCAGCGGGTGCGACAGAATCCGGCGCAGCGCGGCCGCGGGCACATCGGCAGTGGCCGCGAGGCACAGTTCGACCCGGTACGACTCTTCGCCCACGATGTGCAGGTCTTGCTCGCGCAAGACGTCGTACACCTGATTGATGCTGCCTGCGACG
Organism: Myxococcales bacterium; assembly: GCA_003155465.1. Next base: position 10,340 of record PMCR01000338.1, read on the forward strand.
GTGTTCTCGATAGGCAGAAAGGCGAGATCGACTGCACCGGACGCCAACGAGTCGATCACCTGCTTGAGTGTAGGCAAGCCCGCGAAGCGGCCGGGCAAGTCCTGGCTGGCCACGTACTGCTCCGCGGCCAGGTTGTTGTAGGTCAGCGACGAGCCCTGAAAGGCGACCACCACCTCGGTCCGTTCGCCCTCGATCCCGGCCAGCGATGCCACCTGGCGGCTGACCGAGTAGCTGATGATCTCGGAGAATATCTTGCGCGCCAGGGGGGCCGACAGCCCCAACGATTGGGCCAAAGTCTCAACCCGCGCCAAGACCTCGCGTTCGCGTTCCGGATCCCGAATGGCCTGGGTCGAACCGGCCTTCTCCTTGGCGATGAGGCCGACCGTATCCAGTCGCTTGGCCAGAAGATGGACGATCTCGTCGTCCATCTGGTTGAGACGTTGGCGCAGATCTTTCAGGGCGGGATTCGCGGATTCGTTGCTCATGCGGGGCGTAAGCTTATCACGCGACTAGAGCGGTAGCGTCACGGGTGCGCCGCTTTCGGCGGACTGGTAGACGCCGAGGACGATCTCCAGCGCTCTGCAGCCTTCCTCGCCGTCGATCGCGGGGCATCGCTCCTCACGTATAGCGTCGAGGAAGTCCTCCAACTGGCGTTCACGGCAGGCCAGGTCCACATGGCGCGGGTCGGGCGCGCCATTGCCGCCGGTCAGCTGCGCTGCACGCCATCTTTCCAATTCCGCCTCTTCCTCGCCGCGGTTGTCCAGGCGCCAGGTCGTGATCTCGTCGCCTTCAAGGATGATGCTGCCCCGCTCGCCGTGCAGTTCCAGCCGGCGCAAGAAACCCGGGGCCACCGCCGTGCTGGCCTGGATGACACCTGTGGCGCCTGAGCGGAAGCGCACCACCGCCCAAGCGGCGTCTTCGCACTCGATGTGGGAATGGCGAAGCTTGTCGGTCATGCCGAAGACCGAAGACACGGGGCCGGCCACGTGCTGAAGCAGGTCCACGGTGTGGATGGCCTGATTGATGAGCGCGCCACCGCCATCGAGCGCGCGCGTACCCCGCCAGGCGGCGGCTTCGTAGTAGGACCGCGGGCGGAACCATTTGACGTAGGCGTCGGCCATGTAGATTCGTCCCAACCGGCCATTGTCGATGGCACGCTTGATGAGCCGAACCGCCGGGAGGAAGCGCGATTGGAGTAGCACCCCGAGGCTGACCCCGTGCTGCCGGCAGGCACCGATGAGGGCGTGCGCCTTTTCCAGCGTGACCTCGATGGGTTTCTCCACCAGAACGTGCTTGCCCGCACGAGCCGCACGCGCACCGAGTTCGGCGTGGGTGCCATTGGGGGTGGCGATGGTGACCACCTGGATGTCCGGGCGTGCGAAGAAGCGCTCGGCGTCCACCATGGCATCTACGCCGAAGCGGTCGGCCATGGCCTGGGTGGCGTCACGCCGCCGGCCGAGAAAGGCCCGTAGTTTGGCACCCGGGATGGATGCGAGGGCCTGGGCGTGGACAGGTGCGATGTTCCCGACACCGACCACGCCAAATCCAACCTCAAACTTGGGCAGGGGTGCGAGCACCATGAGCGTATCCTCGTCGGCGGGGCACCCCCACGTCAATCGCCTCGCAGCTCACGCGCTGACAGGCGTCTTGCACGCTTGACATTCAGAGCGGCTGTGGGTCACGGCCTCGCCAGGGCCATGAGCGGCGAGACCGGTGGCCGGTGGGCCGGAATCGGTTCCGGTCCCGGCCCGCGGCCTCCGGCCCCCGGTTACGGCATAGGTGCCACGGCCATGCCCATGGCGTGATAGCCCTTGTCGACGTAGACGGTGCTGCCCGTGATGCCAGAGGCGAGCGGGCTTGCGAGGAAAGCCGCCACCGCACCCACCTCGGCAGCGGTGATGGCCTGGGGCAAGGGTGAGTTGGCGCGGCAGTAGTCAATCATGGGTTGGATTGAGCCGATGGCGCTGGCCGCGCGCGAGGGCCACGGGCCAGCGGAGATCACGTTTACGCGCAGACCCCACTTGCGGCCAGCCTCGAAGGCGAGCACCCGCGCATCGCTTTCCAGAGCGGCCTTGGCCGACGCCATGCCGCCCCCGTAGCCGGGCACCACACGCAGGCTGGCGAGGTAGGACAGTGCCAAGAACGAACCACCGGGCCGAACCAGCGGGCCCAGCCGCTGCACCATGGAGGCAAAGGAAAAGCTGCTCGTTCCCACTGCAGCCAGGTATCCCTTGCGACTGGTTTCGAGCAGCGGCTTCTTCACTTCAGGGCCGTTGGCCAGGCTGTGCACCACGATGTCCAGGCACGATTCGCCGAAGTCTGCGCGCAGGCGGTCTGCCAAGCCCGCGATGCTGAAATCGCCGCAGTCGCGATAGCGCCGGTGTTCGCGCACGGCGGAGGGGACATCGGCGTCGCTGTCGAAGTCGGCATCCATGGGCCAGGTGCGTTCGAAAGCAAGCGTGCTTCCGTCTGATAGGCGCAAGGACTCTTCGAGCTTGCCCCGCTCAAGCAGAGAACGGAAGATCCCTAGCACCGGCGGCCAGGTGGCGAGGCAAATGGTCGCGCCCGCCTCGGCCAGCGCCTTGGCGATGGCAAAGCCAAAGCCGCTGTCGTCCACCACGCCAGCGACCAGGGCACGTCTTCCGGTCAGATCAATCTTGAGCATTCCGCACATGGTTTCGCGGGTTGGGCTTCTCGTCAAGGCGCCGGCCGAGAACGCAGAGGGGAGAGGGGATGTCACAGTGTCGGAGGCTGCGCGTTCGCCTTCCTCGTGCCTCTCGGTGGACTCCCTCTCCCCTCAGTGTTCTCAAGTGCGGGTGGCTGGCGAGGTGAACTGGCAGTTTTCCTAGATCTCCGCTCGAGGATACGACCCGAAGATGCGCACGCTCTCGGCGGCGCCGGCCAGGGCGGCCAGGGCGCGGCGTACATTGGCATCGTTCCTGTCGCCGACGAAGTCCAGATAGAAGGAATACTCCCAGGGCCGGCCTACGATGGGACGCGACTCGATCTTGGTCAGGTCGACCTGTTCGGCAGCGAAAGCGTAGAGCGAGGCGTACAGCGATCCCGGGCGGTTGGCGATGCGGAACACCAGGCTGGTCTTGCGTTCCTTGGACTGGCCGTTCAGGGGAATGCGCGCCACGCGGTCGGGGCGCGCCATGACGAAGAAGCGGGTGAAGTTCTGCGGGTTGCTCTCGATGCCCGAGGCCAGGATATGCGCGCCGAAGACCTCGGCGGCGCTCCTGCTTGCGATGGCGGCCTCGTCGTGCCGCCCGTTTTTCACCACCATCTTCACTGCACCGGCGGTGTCGTACGCGGGCAACACCTCCAGATCTGGTGTCTGTTGTCGCAGCTTGCGCAGATAATCCTCGCATTGGGCCAGCGCCACCGGGTGCGAGAGCACGCGGCGCACATCGCCGAGTTTGACACCGCGGGGAGCGATGAGGTTGTGCGCCACGCGCAGCACCACTTCGCCGATGATGGTCAGGTCGTAGCCCACCAAGAGGTCGTAGTTCTTGATGACCGATCCAGCCAGGGTGTTCTCGATGGGGACCACCGCGCAGTCGGCGTCTCCCCGCACCACCGCGTCGAACATGTCGTCGAACTCGCGCTGGGGCAAAGGCTCTAGCCGTCGCCCCAAGAAGCGGCGGGCCGCCTCCTCAGAAAATGCGCCGCGCTCGCCCTGGAAGGAGGCTCGAATCCGTCCTTTTCTTGCTGTAACCGTCTTGGTCACGACGTGCCTGGTGCACGCATCTTATAACCTACGTGGCGCACCGTCTCTATCATCTCGGCGCCAGGTCCCAACTTGGCGCGCAACCGCCGAACATGGATGTCCACCGTGCGTGTGTTGCCGGTGTAGCGGTAGCCCCACACCCGCGACAGAAGCTGCTCGCGCGTAAACACACGGCCTGCGCCCACAGCCAGGAACTTGAGGAGCTGGAACTCCTGCCGCGGCAGTTTGAGCACGCGGCTGCGGTAGCTGGCCTCCACCGCCACGGTATCGATGACCAGATCGCCCAGCTTGATGCGGCCCGAAGCCGAGAAGGACGACAGCCGCCAATCGAGCTGGCGCACCCGCGCGTAGAGCTCGGGTCCCACGATGGGGAGGAGGACGAAGTCATCCATGCCCAGCTCCGGATCGAGGCCGGGCAATCGAGAAACTTCGATGCACAAGAGAATGGGCACCTCGGCCAGGGTGGGGATCTGCTTGGCGTGCTTGACCACAGCGCGGCCCACCTCCAGGTACGGGCCCGCGTCCACCACCACCACGGCAGGCCGGATGTGCTCCAGATCGTCAGGCAGGTCATCCAGGTCGTAGCCGACGGGAACCACCTCGCAGCCCAACTCGCGCAGGGCGGCTGCAGGCGAGTCCACCTCGGCTGCGCCGACCTGCGGTCTCGACATGATGACGACTGCGCGCATTTCTAGAAACACAGGGTAGCAGGGACAAAAACAATAGTCACTACGGGCAGAAGGATTCATGCATTGTTTCGATGGCGCGCGGCCGCAGGGCTATTGTGGCCAACTTGTTTCCAATGTGTTTCGCTTCGGAAAAATCTGTCTCATTCGCGGAGGGAGCGGTTTCGTAGCAACCGGGTGAGCGCTAGGCTTCATCAAAAAGACAAGGCACTCCGAAGAGACTCAAATGAACAGCACGAAAGCAACGCGGCAAGATGGCCCCCGGCGGCAGGGGCTCTACGATCCGGCCAACGAGCACGAAGCATGCGGCGTGGGCTTTGTGGTGGATATCGCGGGCAAGAAGTCGCACCGGATCGTGCGCGATGGGATTCGGGTTCTGGAGAACCTGGGCCATCGAGGGGCCAGCGGCTCTGAGGAGAACACGGGCGACGGCGCCGGGATCTTGGTTCAGCTCCCTGATGCCTTTCTGCGCAGCGTGACCGCCAACATCGGCATCAAGTTGCCTCCTGCCGGCCAGTACGCAGTCGGCATGGTCTTCTTGCCGTGCGAGCCGGCCGCGGCCGCCGCGTGCCAGCGCCTCTTTGAGACTGGCGCCGGCGAGTTGGGGCACAAGGTGATTGGTTGGCGCGAGGTTCCCACCAACCCGACCGGCTTGGGCAAGACCGCGCTGGAATCCCGCCCGGCCATGGCGCAGGTCTTTGTGGACCGGCCTGCGGCGCTTGTTGACGACGCGGCTTTCGAGCGACGCCTGGTGCTCGTGCGCCGCACCGCCGAGAGGCTGGTCAGGACAAGCGATCTGGGCGGGCGCAAGTCCTTCTACATTGCCAGCCTCTCGTGCCGGACCTTGGTGTACAAGGGAATGCTCAACGCCGACCAGCTCGACACCTTCTTCCCCGATCTCTCCGAGCTATCACTCGAATCTGCGCTGGCTCTGGTGCACTCGCGTTTCTCCACCAACACCTTCCCCAGTTGGTCACGCGCCCATCCCTACCGGGTGATTGCCCACAACGGGGAGATCAATACCCTACGCGGCAACGTGAACTGGATGTCGGCGCGCGAGCATGACCTGGCTTCGCCGCTCTTTGGCGCCGACATCGAACGGCTGCATCCGGTGGTCGACGAGACCGGCAGCGACTCGGCCATGTTCGACAACGTGCTGGAAACCCTGGTCATCGGCGGCCGCAGCCTTCCCCACGCGGTGATGATGATGATCCCGGAGCCATGGCACAAGCACAAGACCATGAGCCCGGAGAAGCGCGCCTTTTACGAGTACCACTCTTGCCTGATGGAGCCGTGGGACGGCCCAGCCGCGATCTGTTTCACCGACGGCGCGCAGATCGGCGCGGTGCTGGATCGCAACGGTCTGCGGCCTCTGCGCTACACTCTCACCAGCGACGGCCTGGTGGTCATGGCGTCGGAGACGGGAGTGCTCGACATTCCGGCCGAGAAGATCGTGCAGAAGGGCCGTATCCAGCCGGGGCGCATGTTCCTGGTAGACACCGTCGAGAGGCGCATCGTCCCGGACGAAGAGATCAAGACCAAGGTCGCGGCCGAGCTGCCCTACGCGGAATGGGTCGAGTCCCAGCGGGTCCATATGAAAGACCTGCCGCCGGCCCCCGCGACGCCGTTGGCCGATCACGAGACCCTGGAGCTTCGGCAGAACGTCTTTGGCTACACCGCTGAGGTGCTGCGCCTGTTGCAGCCCATGGTGGAAACCGGGGGCGAGGCCATCGGCTCCAT
>PMCR01000411.1 GCA_003155465.1 Myxococcales bacterium
CACGTCGACCGTCACGAGCACTCCCTCTGGCACCGGCACAGTCAGCCAGACCGGCACCAGCACGTCGACCATCACGAGCACTCCCTCTGGCACCGGCACAGCCAGCCAGACCGCCACCAGCACGTCGACCGTCACGGGCACTCCCTCTGGCACCAGCACGTCGACCGGCACCAGCACGTCGACCGCCACGAGCACTCCCTCTGGCACCGGCACGGCCAGCCAGACCGCCACCACCTCATCCAGTGCGACCGGCACCGGCAGCGCCTCGCTGACTGGAACGCAGACGGCCACCGCAAGCGGGTCGATTCCGGTGAGCAGCGTGACTCTCAACAAGACGACGAGCCAGATCTCGGCGGGCCACACCGACGAACTCGTCGCAACCGTCCTGCCGGCCAACGCTACCAACCGAGCCGTAGCCTGGACCACCAGCAATGCAAGCGTGGCGACCGTTTCAAGCTCGGGTCTGGTCAGCGCCATCGCCGCTGGCGCGGCCACGATCACGGTCACAACCGCCGACGGTGGCAAGACAGCGACATGTGCCGTCACCGTCGTCGTCTCGGTGACCGGGGTGACCTTGAGCCCATCAACGGCAACGATCGGCATCGGCCAGACTGTCACCCTGACCGCAGTGGTTGTCCCTTCGAACGCAACCAATCAAAGCCTGACCTGGTCCAGCAGCAACGCAACCGTAGCCACGATTCTGGCCACCGGCGCCTCCGCTGTGGTCAGCGCCGCCGCATCGGGCAGCGCCACGATTACCGTGTCCACCCAGGAGGGCAACAAGACCGCCACCTGCACCATCACGGTGGCCACGTCCGCCCGGTGGGTTCAGACCCCGACCAGTGCCAGTGCCGCATCGAATTTCGCGTCGGTGGCGGTGGACAGCAGCGGCAATATCTATGCAGCGGGTTCCATCAAGGGCACCGGTTTGTTCGTCTTCGGCGACTCGGCGAGTGCAGCCGGGGCTTGCAGCAGCATGAACGTGCTGCTGGTAAAATACGACTCGACGGGAACGGCAAAGTGGGCCCGCACGGTAGCTGTCGGGGAAGGAGCTTCCGCCTTCACCGGGGTGGCCACAGATGCGTCGGGCAATATCTTTGCCGTTGGCACTATCACCGGATCGGCTTCCTACGACTTCGGCGGTTCAGTAGAGGCCACGTCGCCCTACGCCTTTGGCACCAGCCTTGTGCTGGTGAAGTACGATGCCAGCGGCACGGCGAAGTGGACGCGTACCGTGGCCGTCGGTCCAGGTGCTTCGTCGTACGCTGCAGTTGCCATCGACCCGTCAGGAAACCTGTACGCGGTTGGCACCATCCTTGGCGATTCTCAGTACGGACTCGGTGACGGGAAGACCGTGGCTGGGACGGCCACCAGCGGCAAGAATGCCTTGCTCGTGAAGTACAGCGCAGACGGGGCAACGCAGTGGGCACGAAGCACACAAAGCGGTAGCGGTGAGTCGGGCTTCATGGCGATCGCGCTGGACGGCGCCGGCGATCCATACGTAGCCGGCCGCGTGGCGGGAACCCTCGCTGTCGGCCTTGGCAACGCAGTCACGGCCACCGGGACCGGCAGCTTGAATGCGTTGCTGGTGAAGTACAATGCGGGCGGAACCGCTCAATGGGCGCGCACCTCGTTCAGCGGTGGCAACAGCTCGGACCTCACCGCCGTGGCCGCAAGCGGCACGGACAGCGTCTATGTCGCCGGCTCGATCAATGGCCACACCGCCAACGCCTTCGGCGCCGGCGTGAACGTCGCCGGGGCCTATGCGACGGGCTTCAACGTCCTCGTTCTCAAGTACGATTCCAGCGGGACCGCGCAATGGGGGCAGTCCGTGGCCAGCGCCAGCGGGCTGTCGCGCTTCGCATCGCTGGCCTTGGATCAAGCGGGCCACCTCTATGCGGCAGGGTTTCTGGCCGGCCCGGGCTCATACGATTTGGGCAACTCGATCGTGGCCACGACCGCGTCCAATGGGAACGAAGTCCTGATGGCGAGTTATGACTTGGCAGGAATGTGTCACGGGGCGCAGACTGCCACGACCGGGTCCAGTGCTTCCGGATTCTCGGCCTTGGCCCCAGACAGCGCGTCCAACATCTACGCGGCGGGCACCATCAATGGTGCCGACGCAGTCGATTTCGGAAATTCGATATCAGCCACCGGTGCGTACCCCGGTGGGAACAACGCCGTTCTGGTGAAGTACCGATAGCCGGGCCATCCGCGCGGATGGGGTCCAAGCGTGGGCCTCTGCCCTAGAGCGCCAACGTCATGGGTCCAAATTGGGTTGGGAGATTGCGCGTGCGCGCGCGCGTGTGCGATAACCTGCTTTCGTGTCCAAGACAGTCGCCCTCGACACCGAAGAGACGCCCGCACTCCCGCAGGTCAGGCCCGAGGCATGGCCTGGCCAACCTGGCGCACAAGGCCCACCGTCGGCGCTGGTCGCGGTTGGCTCCGACGCCGTCTCGCCTCGACCCATTGAAAAGCCGGGACGTGGCATTCTGTGGCATCGCTATCGCGATCGCATCAGCTACTCCTCGTGCAATGAGGACTCGGGCAGCGAGGTCCAGGTGCTGATTCCTCATGCGAGCAAACGCCTGGTGTCGATCTGTGCCAGCGGCGGCCGCGTGCTGAACCTTCTGCAGCAGGGGGCCGAGGAAGTCTGGGCGGTCGACGTGAATCCTTCGCAGACCCACCTGCTTGAGCTCAAGGTCGCCGGGCTGCGGGCTCTCGGCCACGCCGACTTCCTGTCGTTCCTGGGTGTGCGGGCCTCGCAGCGGCGACTCGACGTCTACGATTCGCTGCGGCCCGGGCTGTCCGTTGGCGCCCGGGCCTACTTCGACGGCAAGCCATTTCTCGTCGAGCGCGGCGTCCTCTATCAAGGCAGCCTGGAACGCTTCTTGGCGCGCTACGTGGCGAACGCAGCCCGCCTGCTGCGTCCCCGCTGGGTGCGTCGGCTTTTCGCCTGCACCGATCTGGCGGAGCAGCGGCGCCTGCTGCCTGGCTGGCACGGCCCGTTCTGGGGCCTGGTGGCCAAGACCATTTGCCGCCGCTGCTTCTTCCGCTTCTTCTCGCACGAGCCCGGCTTCTGGCGCTACCTTCCGCCTGAACTCAGGTTGCACGAACGCATCTTTGGAAATATCGAACGCTATCTCGACCATCACCTGGCACGGGAGAACCACCTGCTCTGGCTGGTGTTTTTCGGCCGCTACGGCGACGAGCGCGTGATGCCCGAGTATCTGCGCGAGGACGGCTTTGCCCGCATCAAGCACACCCTCCGCAGCGTGCGGCTCAACGTCGTCAACGGAGACATCGCCGGGATTCTGCGTGCGGCACCGCCGCGGCACTTCGACGGATACTCGATTTCCGATATTTCGGCCTATCTCTCGCACGAGGCATTCGGGCAGACCATCGAGCAGGTCGTGCGCACCGCGCGGCCAGGGGCTCGCCTCTGCTCGCGGGGCGTCTTCTACCACCGCCCATTCCTTCCCGAGCACGCCAGCCGGCTTGCCCGCGACCACGCGGTCGAAGAGCGGCTGGAGAAGGATGACCACGCTATGGTGCACGCCTTCGCCGCGGCGGAGATCCGGTGACCGGCGTGGGTCTGTTCCTCGACAAGCTGCACCGGCAGCCCGGCCGCGCCCTTTGGGACTTGACCCTCGACTACGCGACCTACGTGGGCATGTGCCTGTTCTTCATCTGGCTGTGGGCCATGCGCGGCCCGCTTCGGCTGCTGGGTGGCAGGGCCAGTCGCACCGCAACCCGGGTCCTGGTCGACGCGGTGGCACGCGTGGCGCGTGGCTAGATACTGATGGACCCGGCCTCGTTCCTTTTCTGGCGCTTCCACTCCTTCTTCCGCGATCCGGAGCGCCGCCCTCCGGCTGGCCCGGTCGTGCTTGCACCTGCCGACGGCCGTGTGCTCTACGTTTCCGAGGTCGCGCCCGATACCATGCCGACGGTGGTCAAGAATGGAACCGCGATCCCGGTCACCGACGCGCCTTTCGTGGGTCCCGGCGAGCGGCCTGGTGTGCTGATTGGCATCTACATGTTCCCTTGGTCGGTTCACGTGAACCGAGCGCCCATCGGCGGCAAGGTGACGCATGTGAATGCACGTCCGGCTCGCCACGAGAATCGGTCGATGGCACGCGCCCTCATGCACATCATATGGCGCCTGCCCATCACCGACGAGGTGCGCGCTTCGGTGGCCGAGAATGCTCGCAACACCATCGTCATCGAGGGGGACCTGTCGGTGGCCATGGTCCAGATCGCGGATCGCTACGTGCGCCAGGTGGACTGCTTCGTGCATCCGGGCGACCAGATCGAGCGCGGCCAGCGCGTCGGAATGATTCGCATGGGATCGCAGTGCGACGTTTTTCTGCGGCAGATCCCCGGGCTGCAAGTGCTCTGCCGGCCGGGCGATCGCACGCGCGCGGGCGAGACGATCCTGGCGCGGTACTAGCCTCCTCTACTCCAGCAAGCCGGCCTTCTCCAGCAACGCTTTCACCTCTCCATTGTCCGGGACATTGGCCTTTCGCACCTGGGCGCGCAGACCCATGATGGTGGTGTGGGCCCAGGATTTCTGGACCAGGTTGACCAGCCATTTCGGGATCGAGCCCTTTGGGTCGGTGTGAACTTCGGCAACCACGCGCGTGCGCCGGCCATGATCTTGCGGAATCAAGGCAAAAGCGCTGGACAGGACCTCGCCGCGTACCAGGCCAGTTGCCCGCACCGACGAGTCTTCCACCGAGCGGGCCCGGAGCACCATCTGCTTCTTCACGGCGTCGATCTCCACCCATGACTCGATTACGAAATCCCGATCGGTCAGTGGGAAGGGTGTCGCGGCCCGCTCATACTCCACGTAATGGAGGGCACTCGTGGCCCGGATCCTGCGCGCTTCGGCCACCCTGTCCATCCACTGCGGCAGGCGCACAGTATCCATGAGGACGCTGGCCACGTGCAGGATGGGGGCCTCCACGACCGCTTCGCCCCGGATGGCAATGACCGGGCTGCCCGCCACCTCGCGCCGGTAGGTGACAATGTCATCCTTGCTCCCTACAAGCTCCCACTTTTCGCCCTGCGCGCCGGCGAACAGGGCCAAGGGAACGACCGACACGACGACAGTGATTGCCCAAGAGAGATGGTTCATCGCGCACCAGTATAGATCACGTCACCAACCTGGCGACCCCGTGTCAGATGCCGGTTGTCCAGCCTGGGTCTGCGCCAGATTTCTGGCGCGGGGGAGGACACGCCTCTCGCCCCGTAGTGCACAGCGGGACCAGAGCCCAACTTGGCGCGGCTGCTGGAGAAACTACCTGCGGCTGCGGAGCAAGGTCGCGACTTCGTCCATCGCCTTGTGCTCCGTCAGCCTTTCGGCCACCCGCATCTCGCTGCGACGCACTTCAAGAACCCGGCGCAGGGCTTCGGCGCGGGTGCGCGCGCCCACGAAGCGCGCACGCGAAACACCTAGTTTCTCCTCGGCAGCACGCCTTTCTAGTTCCGCCCGCCGCGCGTCCTGGAGCGCCCGGATGTGTGCGAATTCGATGATGGTCCAGTCGGCGGCGCTGCCGCTGCGCCGCTCGTCGGTGAGCGCACGTTTGGCCGCCTCGCGAACCGCATCCGCGGTTTGCAGGGCCAGGCGCTGGGCCTCGGCAAGGGTCATTCGCGCACGATCCTCGTCGACTTCTCGGACCCTGACAGCGGCGTCGAGACGCGTTCTGGGGCTCACAACTTCTCCATCGGAACAAACCGGGGAAAACTGAACCCCTTGCTCTGGATTTCAACACAGAGAGAACCGAGGACACGGAGGCGAACCGCTGGCACCGGACTTGCTTTGTCAGCAGGCAAGAGGTACGCAAAGTGGCCGATGGAATATATGTAGGAATGTCTGGCGCGGTGGCGCGCGCCGCCCAGCTCGACTCCATAGCTGACAATCTGGCTAATACTGAGACGCCCGGCTTCAAGGCCACGCGCCCGGCCTTTCGCGCTTTCTTGCCGGCCGGACCCACCGACAAGGTCATGACTGGCGCGGTGTCCACCGGGGTGGATCTGCGACCAGGCCCCACCAACACCACTGACAACCCCCTCGACGTGGTGCCCGACGGTGACGCCTATCTTGGCGTGCGGTTGTCGAATGGCCAGATTGCGTACACGCGCAATGGGCACCTTGAGCTTGGCCCCGACGGTGAGTTGCTCGCCTCGGGTTTGCCGGTGTTGGGTCGTTCGGGCGAGCCGGTCAGCGTGCCAGCGGGCGCCGACCCGCACATCGAGACCAACGGCGATGTGGTCGTGGGCCGCGGCACCGTGGTGGACACCCTGGCGCTCTACCAGGCACAGGGGCCCATGGACAAGATCGCACCCACCCTGCTCCAACCCGCGGCTGGTTCCAGCGTCAGCGTGGCGGATGATGCCACCCTGCGAGTGGGTGAGCTGGAGATGGGCAACGTAAGCGCACTGGATTCCACAGTCCAGATGATCAATGCGCAACGCCAGTTCGACATGGCCATGCAGGCCATTCAGACCTATCGAAAAATGGACGACCGCGCCACCCAAGTGGGGCTGGTCAAATGAGGGAGATTCACTAGGGGGAGCCCATGCTGCGATCGCTCTACACCGCTGCCACAGGAATGGATGCCCAACAGACCAAGTTGGACATCATCGCTCACAACCTGGCCAACGCGAGCACGACCGGTTTCAAGAAGACGCGCGCCGATTTTCAAGACCTTCTGTCGGAAACCATTCGCGCGGCCTCGCCGACCAGCGCGCAGGGGGGCAGCCAACCCACGCCCCTGCAGGTGGGTCTGGGCGTCCACACTGCCTCCACATCACGCTCCTTCGCCCAAGGCGACATGATTGAGACCAAGAACCCGCTCGACTTGACCGTCGAGGGCAGCGGCTTCTTCCGCGTCCAGCGTGCGAACGGCGACATCGCCTATACGCGCGACGGAAGTTTCCGGCTGGATGCCGCCAGTCGCTTGGTCACCCAGTTGGGCGAGCTGCTGGAACCAGGCATCACTCTTCCGGCCGATGCGACCAACATCACGGTCAAGCCAGACGGAACCGTGCAAGCCCGGCTTCCCAATCGCACGGACATGGTCGACATCGGCGCCATCCAGCTCGCCACTTTCGCCAATCCGGGTGGACTGGAAGCCATCGGCAACAACCTGCTGCTTGCCACCGCGTCGAGCGGCGATGCCATCGTGGTCAAGCCCGGAGACCAAGGCTCGGGCAGCATCGCACAAGGCGCCCTGGAGGGCTCGAACGTATCGGCCGTCGAAGAAATGATCAACATGATCAGCACCCAGCGCAACTACGAGCTCAATTCCAAGATCGTTGAGTCGGCCGACGAGATGCTGCAGAAGCTGACCCAGATTCGCTAGAGGCTTCATGAACCCCCATTTCCCCCTCGCTCTCCTCTTTGCCGCGACTGCCGCGTCCCATCCGACCGGCGCCGCCAACCTCCCCCCCGAGGTGAGCGAGGTTCTTTCTCGGGCGCTGGCCGTGCCGGCCGCCCGCATCGTGCCAACCGGCTGGGCGTCCCACTTGCCCGCGGGCTGCCTCTTGCGCCAGGCCATGCTGAGCGGCACGGTCACCGGATCGGGCCGCCTGCCGGTGAAACTGTACGGGCAAGGTTGCATGGGGTGGGGCTGGGTCCGTTTCGAGGTGTGGAGCCCGGCCGCCGTCACAACCCGGCCGGTGCGCGCGGGTGAGCGGCTGCAACCGGCGCTGGCGGTCGAGGATCGCGAGGTAAGAAGCGGCCACCTGGGTCTTGTGCCACCGCCGGGTGCCGTGGCGGCGCGGGACTTACCCCGCGGGACCGTGATCGAAGCGTCGCACATCGCCGGCGCGACCATGGCGTCGGGTGAGGCGGTGAAGGTCGTCGTCATGAGCGGGCCTCTGGCCATCGAGATGCAGGGGCGCGCGATTTCCTGCGGCGCCGGCCGAACCTGCGCCGTGCTGCCCTCGGGCCGTCACGTGGAGGGCCACTTGGAAGAGGGACGACTGTTGGTGGATGCGCCATGAAGAACCACCGGCACGTTTTCATGCGCGGTCCGACTCGCGCAATCCTGTGCACACTCTCCCTCGCCTCTTGCATGCTGGCCTGCACCCAGGCCCACATCAGCGAGTACACGCCCAAGCGACGCGACTACAAGCTGCCCACGGCAGGCAAGGGCGACGAGACCTCGGCCTCGCCTGGCAGCCTGTGGCACGAAGGCCGGCCCGCCTCGCTGCTTTTCACTGATGCGCGCGCCCTACGGGTCAACGATCTGGTGGTCGTGAAGATCGACGAACAGGCCGATGCCCGTCGCTCGACCGATACCAACACCGACCGGAGCAGCTCCAGCGCAGCCAAGATCGATGCCTTCCTGGGATTGCTGAAGAAGATACCGAAGTTGGATCCCAATCTGAACATCGGCGGTACCTCGGCGTCCAGCTTCAAGAGTTCAGGCGATACCGCGCGCAGCGAATCCCTCACCGCAACCGTGACCGCGGTGGTCACCAAGGTCTTCCCCAACGGCAACCTCTTCGTCGAGGGCCACCGGGTCATCCTGGTCAATGCCGAAGAGCACCACTTCTACATATCGGGTGTCCTGCGGCCGATCGACATCGACCAGGACAACAGTGTCAAGAGTTCCATGGTCGCTGACGCGCAGATCGAATTCGTCGGTCGCGGCGTACTGTCCGATAACCAAAAGCCGGGTTGGCTGTCGCGCGCCCTTGGCTGGCTGTGGCCCTTCTAATCGCCATGCGTTTGCTAACTCTTGCTTTCATCCTCTTGTTCACGCTGCCCGCCCTGTCCGCGGCCGGCGCCCCGGTGCGCATCAAGGATTTGGTGGACGTGGGGGGCGTGCGTGAAAACGCGCTCTTTGGCTACGGCCTGGTGGTCGGGCTGGCGGGCACCGGCGATAGCGAACAGGTCTTCTTCACCTCGCAATCCATCAGCGGCATGTTGGGCCGGCTGGGCATCCGGGTGGATCCACGCGACGTGCGCGTGCGCAACACCGCGGCCGTCATGGTCACCGCCGAATTGCCGTCGTTCTCTCGTCCCGGTATCAGAATCGACGTGTCCGTCAGTTCGATGGGCAACGCCAGATCCCTGTCGGGCGGTGTCTTGCTCATCACGCCGCTGACCGGACCGGATGCGCTGGTGTACGCAGTGGCGCAGGGATCGGTGCAGGCGGGAGGCTTCGACGTGATGGCCGCGGGATCGCGTGTGCAGAAGAACCACCCGACCTCGGGCACGGTGCCTGGGGGAGCGACCGTCGAACGCACGGTTTCGCCCGACCTGGAGAAACTGCCGCTTGCGCTGGGGCTACGCCGGCCGGACTTCACCACCGCCCTGCGCATCGCCGACGCGGTAAACAAGTCATTGAACGAAGAAGCCGCTAAGGCCAACGATCCGGCGCTGGTGCAGGTAAAGATTCCAGAGTCCTGGAAGGGCCGCGTGGTTGCGCTGGTGGCGCAGTTGGAGGCGCTGGAGGTCGACCCCGATCAGCGGGCGCGCATCGTGGTCAGCGAGCGGACCGGCACCGTGGTGGCCGGTCAGGGCGTGCGCATCCGGCCAGTGGCCGTGGCCCATGGCACCCTCTCGATCTCGGTGCGGCAGATGCCCTGGGCGTCCCAGCCCGGGCCGTTTTCACAACAAGGCAGGACGGTGGCAGGAAAGACCGCGACCATCGATGCTCAGGAGACTGCGAAGCCGGTCGTGGCGCTCCCCGCCACAAGCTCAGTCGAGGATTTGGTCAAGGCCTTCAACCTGCTTGGCGTCTCAGCGCGTGATCTGGTGGCCGTGCTGCAGGCCATGAAGGCGGCAGGCGCCATCGACGCGGACCTGGAGGTCATGTGATGGGCCCCATCCGTGACGTGACCCACGCTGCGCAGGCGATGGAGGCCTGCCTGCTGCGCCAGCTTATCGAGACCAGCGGGGCTTTTCGAGGCAGCAGCGGGACGGCCGGCGGCCAGATTCACGCCCAGATGTTCGTGGAAGCCCTGGCTGACGCAGTGGAAAAGGGCGGCGGAATTGGCCTAGCGCGCCTAATCGAAGACTCGCTCCCGGCGACCGGGACAGATGAAATGACGCAAACGAACGGCGAAGCGACAACAAACGAAGCGTCTGCCCTTAATACCTATCGAAACCGTGTCGATCTCCCAGTCAGTAATAGGCCTCGGGCCAAGGGGGATTGGCCATGATGATCAAGAACACAACGTCCGTAGGTGCGGTTGACCCCGCTACAAGCAAACCACAAACCGACGCGGCTACTCTGCGGCGCCAGTCCGACAGTGTGAGCACCGCAGATGCCGCGCAGGCGGCCGCTCTGGCGCGGGCCGTGCAGGCCAATGTCGGCATGTCACACAGCGCCCGTCTGGCACAGGTGGAGAGTGCCATCCGCGCTGGAAGCTACCAGCCCAGTGCGAGCGCACTGGCCAGCCGCCTGCTGGATGCGGCCGAGGTTGATGCCCGCCTGCAAGCCCTGATGAGAGGCTAGACCATGAACGAGCTGGACAGCACCACACAGATTCTCGACCGCCTGCGAGCGACGCTGGAGGCCGAGTTGGTGCAGGCACGGGACCAGCGGTTGTTGATTCGCGCGCTCGACACGCAGGGGCTGTTCGAGCGCGCGCGCCAGCGCAGCGCTTTCAATGTGCAACTGGCGCAACTTGAGCGAGGCCTGGCCGAGGCTCTGGCCGCCGCGGGCCACGCCCTCGGTCTCAAGCAGGTCACGCTGGTTGACCTGCGCAAAGCGGCGCCCGAGGCCGCGCCGCACCTGGACGCTTGCATGGCGCAGGTGCGTGCCCTGGCGAGCGCCTTGCGCGAGGCCGACGCGCTGAACCGGAAGCTGGGCGAGCGCGCCCTTGGTCGCGTGCGCGGCTACTTGGCGGCGATGGCTCCCGGATCCGTGGCCTATGACCGCCGGGGCGCGTGTCGCCCAATGGATGACCTCTCCACCGCCCGCCGGGTAGCCTGAACCATGGATCTCATCAGTCTTCTCAACAACACGGCCAACGGCCTTTCAGCCATCCAGGCCAGGACGGCCACCACCAGCAACAACATCGCCAACGCGAACACCCCCGGCTATGCCCGCCAGCAGGCCAACCTGACCGAGGCCATCCCCAGCGCGCTGGGCGGCAACCGCGGCTACAT
Organism: Myxococcales bacterium; assembly: GCA_003155465.1. The sequence continues at coordinate 11,132 of PMCR01000411.1, forward strand.
CGGTGGTGGCGTGTGTCTGCTGAATGTCACCCAGAGTCGTGATCAGTTCGTCGAAGCCCAGCTTCCCGCGGCCTTCTCCAACTCGTTCAGCTCGCTGGCCCAGTCCGACGCCCTGGCCTCGGTATCCACGTTTAACAACGGCAGCAACGGCAATCTGACCGACGCCATGAGCGCCTTCTACTCCTCGCTGACCGCGCTGGCGCAGAACGCAGGCGACCCCGGCCTGCGGCAGGCCGCTGTGCAATCCGCCGCCTGGCTGGCTTCCTCGTTCAATCGGACATCAGTGGCGCTGGAGCAGGCGCGCAGTGGAGTTGATGCCAGCATCACGAGCTCGGTTCAGCAAGTGAACTCCACCCTGGCGCAAGTCGCCGCACTCAATCGCCGCATTTCAGTCATTGAGGCGTCGGGCGGCCAGCCCAACGACTTGCTGGATCAACGCCACAACCTGATGGACCAGGCGGCGCAGCTCATCGGAGCCAGACAGGTGCCTGATGCCTACGGCAACATGAGCCTGGTCCTCGCCGGAGGCACCACACTGGTCAGCTCCTCGTCGGCGGCGACCCTGACTTTGCAGGGCGACAGCGCGAACAAAGGCCACCTTGACCTCGTGTTCACTCCGTCCGACGGATCGGCCACGGTTGTGCTCAAGCAGTCCGAACTGGGCGGTCAGATCGGCGGGCTTCTGTCGGCGCGAGACGAAGCCCTGGAATCGGCCAGCACCGCCCTCGATACCCTGGCCTTCGACTTTGCCACGGCCATGAATACCCAGAACCGCGCGGGCTTTGCCCTTGACGGCAGCGCCGGAGGCGACGTGTTCAGCCTGGGCGCCACGTCGAGCGGTGCGGCTGCCACCATCGCGCTTGATCCCGCCATGGCCAGCAACCCTTCGCTGCTTGCCGCGGCCAGCTCGCCCAGCACTGTGCCGGGCGATGCAACCAACCTTCAGGCCATGATCGCGACCCAGAGTGCGCCGCTTTCAAACGGCCTGGATGTGCAGAAGGGGATGGCCAAGATCGTTTCTGATTTCGGCACAGCGGCCGCTGATTCACAGAACGCGGCGGCTTTTGACAAGAGTATGGTGAAGAACCTCGAGGACGCTCGTGCCTCGGTTTCGGGTGTGTCCCTCGACGAGGAGATGGTGGGCCTCATGCAGTCGCAGCACGCCTACCAGGCCTTGGCGAAGGTCATCACGACCGCCGCGGAGCTGCTCGATACCCTGATGCAGTTGAAATAAGAGGAATGGGACCGTGCGCGTAACCGAAGCGATGATTTACCAGCAGACCATTGAGCGGGCGAACGCTGCGCTGGCCAAGCTTGGCCGAGCCCAGGGCGAACTGTCGAGCGGATTGCGCGTTCAGGCGCCCGGTGACGATCCGCAGGCGGCTGGCCTGCTGGTCCGGCACAGGTTCGACCAAGCGCAAATCACCGCCATCCAAAGCGGAACCCAGCGAGCTGCCGAGGAATTGAGCGCCGCTGACTCCGCGCTGGGGAGTGTGAACACGGCGCTCGCCCGCGCGCAGGTGCTGGCCACGCAATTCGGCAACGATACGTACACGGCAGACGACCGAGCCGCAGCCGCCCAGGAAGTCGACGGTCTCTTCAAGCAGGCGCTGGGCAGCCTCAATACGCGTTTTGCCGATCGTTACATCTTTGGCGGATACGTCGACAACCAAGTGCCCTTTGACGGCAGTGGGGCCTATCACGGGGACACCGGCGTGCGACAGGTTGAGGTGGCGCCGGGGGTGTACGAGGACGCTTCGGTTCGGGCGGACGTCATGGCCAAGGGCACGGGAGGCGGCGTCGACGTCCTGCAGACGCTGATCGATCTGTCTGCCTCCCTGCGCGCCAACGACGGCGACGCGATTCGCGCCAGCCTTGCATCCCTGCAAGCGGCCAGCAATCAGGTATCCGCGGCCCAATCGCAAGTGGGGACCTCGGTCAATATATTCACTTCCACAGCCGACAACTGCGCTCTGCAAATCATCGACGAGAAGAAGGTCATCGGCACACTCGGGGATGCAGACGTCATGGACGCCTCCACGCGGCTCAGCCTGGCCCAGTATGCCCTCAATGCCACGCTGACGGCCGCCTCCCAGACGCTGAACTTCTCGCTGGTCAACCTGCTCAACAAGTAGGGGCGGGGAGTCCTAATCCCGCGGCAAGCGCAGCGACGCCGCGGGGCGCCTGGCGGAAGGTGTAGCCCAAGGCGAAGCTGCTCCCCCAGCCGGCCAATGAAGGGTGGTCGTAGACCTAGACGTGGCCGTGGCCATGGCCGGAGTGATCACCGTCGGTGTTCTGCCCCGACCTCTTCTGGGCCGCCCTTATCAGCCAGGCGGATGCGTGCCGAATCCCTTGTCGAACACGGGCAAAGAGCCCACAGCAAACTCGAAAAAGGAGACCGCAAATGCTTTCCATCCAAACAAACGTCGCATCCTTGAGCGCCCAGAACAACCTGACCTCCACCAACAACACTCTGCAGCGGTCGATGGAGCGCCTGTCGTCAGGCTTCCGCATCAACCACGCTGCCGACGACGCAGCCGGCTTGGCCATCAGCCAGAAGATGCTCGCGCAGATCGGCGGCCTCAACCAGGCCGTGCGCAACGCGAACGACGGCGTGTCCATGATCCAAACCGCCGAAGGCGCGCTGGATCAGGTGCAGATGATGATGACCCGTATCCGTAACCTGTCGGTGCAGGCTGCTTCTGACACCAACGGGACCGACGAGCGCTCAGCCATCGACGTCGAAATCCAGCAGCTCCAGTCCGAAATCAACAACATCTCGGAACGGACCACGTTCAACGGCCTGGGCCTGCTGAACGGGTCGATGGTTACCCACCAGGATACCTCGCAGGGTGAGGTGTTGAAGGGCTTCTCGGTCGGCACTGGCTCGGTCACCAGCGTGGACGTCGCCGGCGCCAAGGCAGGCACGACCTACCACTTCACCTACGACGCGCTGGCCGCAACGTTGACCCTCAGTGACGGAACCAATTCGTCCATTCTCGATGTGAGCAACGCGAGCTTCGTGGCAGCGGGTGGCACGGCCACTCTCAATTTCAACGCCCTGGGCATCACGGTTGGCCTGGGCAACGCGGACACCGGCGCAGCCATTGACGGGGCCACTGTCGGTGGGGACCTGGATGGGAAGACCATCGTGACCGCGGCCGGCACCAACTCGGCCGTGCTGCAGACCGGTGCGGATGCAACCACCGCGAACACCACTCCGGTGACCCTGCTCGACACCAGGCTGACCTCGGGCACCGCGACGCAGATGACCGACTTGGCCACCGCGATCAGCGACTACCACACCGGAGCAGACGCCGGCACGGCCACAGCCCTCATCACCGCCCTCGACACGGCGCTCAACTGGATCTCCAGCCAGCGAGCGAACCTGGGTGCGGCGCAGAACCGGTTGGGCTATGCGGCCGCCAGCTTGTCGACCACGGCGCAGAACGTGGCGGCAGCCAACAGCCAAATCCGCGACGTCGACGTAGCCTCCGAGACTTCGACCATGTCCAAGAGTCAAATCCTAATGCAGGCCGGCGTCTCGGTGTTGGCGCAAGCCAACCAGATCTCGCAACTGGCGCTCAAGTTGCTCAACGGCTAGCCCGAATAGGGAAGGAAAGCTAAAGGCAACATGAGCTTGGACGACCGCCCTGGGGAGCTGGGTGCCTGGGGCGGTCGCTCCTCTATTGAGCATGAATCTCACCCAGGCACGGGCAGGGCGGAAGGGGCGGCATCATGAACCCTCAGAGCGACTAGATTGAAAAGGACCAGACAAGCGGCAACCGGAGCAAAGCAATGAATGCCTACCGCACCTACACCAACGCCACCGTGAGCACGGCCTCAGCGCCGCGAATCATGATGACCCTGTTCGAGACCGCACTTCGCCATATGCGCACCGCACGGGCTGCCTACGCCAAGGGCGACTACCGGACGGGCGGCGAGGCCGCGGAACGGGCGGCGGCAATCGTGTTGGGCCTACAGGCCACGCTCAAGCGCGAGATGGCGCCCAGTCTGTGCGAGCAACTCGACGCGGTCTACGGTTTCGTGGTCGGCCGCCTGACCATGGCCATCGGTGGCATGTCGGCCCAGTACGTGGAAGAGGCAGAGCGGGTATTTCTCCCCATCGTCGAGGCATTCGACCAGGCCGTGGCCAGTGAGGCCGTGGCGCCGGTTGCAGCGGCCGGGGGTGCAGGCCGATGACCGCGACCCGCGATCCCTGGCTGACCATTCTTGAAGAAGGCGCCCAACTCCTGCAGGCTGGCAACGCCGAGCAAGCTGCGCAGGCGCTCGCGGGATTGCGGGTCTTGTGTGACCCAACCGCCTTGCGACCGTGCCCGGCGGTTGTCGCGCAGGCGCGCGATCTGCTGCAGCGCTGTTTCGCCGCCGAGGCTAGTTTGCGACAGCAGGTGGTGGAAGATCTGAACCGTCTCGCCTCTGGCCAGCGGACCCAGGCCTATCGCCATCCCGCTCAAGGGCCGCGTTAGACCTGCCGATACCCGATCAAGGAGAGTCTTCTCATGTCCAGCACCATCACCACGACCGGTCCGCTCTTTCAGGCCGGTGGGCTCGCCTCCGGGCTTGATACCAACTCGATCGTCGACAAGATCATCGCCGCTGCATCGGCGCCCATGCTGCAGATTCAGAAGCAGCAAGCGGCCTACTCGGTCCAGATCTCGACCGTGGCCAACCTGACCAGCAAGCTGAAGACCTTCCAGGAGGCGACCGACACGCTTGCCACCTGCGGGCTGGCACCCATCCAGCCCGATTCGACCTACGCGGACTTCACCGTGACCGGCACGGCCCCGAGCGAGGGCAACTACACGATCCAGGTCGACACCCTGGCGCGTGCCGCGAAGATGCACAGCAAGAGCTTCACCTCCGCGCAAGACCCCGCCGCGGTTGGCCTGACCGGCAGTCTTCAATTCAGGATTGACGGTGTCACGAGTCCCAGCACCGCAATCAACATCACCGGCAAGAGCCTGGCCGATATCGCCGAGGCCATCAACAGACAGGTTTCACAGGTGACCGCATCGGTGGTCTCCACCGGCAGCGGCTACCGCCTGTCGGTCATACGCAAGGACACGGGCTACGCCAGCACCGCGCCTACGGCCCTGGAGATCGTCAGCGATCCGGGCTTGCAACTGGAAACCATCCAGACCGCACGAAACGCCTCGCTGACATTCGACGGTCTGCCCATCGAACGCCAAACCAACTCCATCACCGGTCTCATCCCCGGCGTGACTTTCGCCTTGCGGGGCGAGTCCAATGTGGCCACTGAGGTCAGCTTCGTCCGCAATACCAGCGCGGCAGCCGCGAACATCCAGAGTTTCATCACCGCCTACAATGACGTGGTCACTCTTCTCAACACCCAGTTGCGGCCCGATCCCTCACAAGCTGCCACCAACAATCCTCTGGCTGGGTCGTCATTTCTTAGCCTCGAACGCGACATGCAGAAGCTGGTTGGGCAGAGTGTGAACAATAGCGGCGTGGTGCAGAACCTGTCTGACCTGAACGTGAAGATGCAGGATGACGGGACGTTGGTACTCGACCAGATCGCCTACCAGAAGACGTTTACCGAGGCCCTGGACGCAGACCCTCAGGGCGCCAACCAGATCTTCACCGCGGCCACGACCGGCCTGGGCGCGCTGGTAGACACCTTGGTTGCCAGGCAGGCTGATCCCTTGGATGGGGCGTTGGTGGGCGAAACCAAGTTGTTGAAGGACAGCGTCAGCTCGCTCGATGGCACCGTCGCCTACTGGCAGGTCCGCCTGGACAATGAGCGCGCGCGGCTGAGTGCCTCATTCACCGCCATGGAGGGGACGATCGCCACCCTCAACATGGCAAGCAACTACTTGAACGCGATGTTCTACAGCGGCACCAGCAACACCTACAAGACCACCAGCAACTCGTAGTCCGCAAGTCTACGCGCTTTCTCTATCCGAGCCGCCGGGCAGTCGACAGCGAAACCCTGCAGTCCCCGTCGGGAAACCGACACTCCCGGTTCGCAACCGTCTGCCCGGCAGGGCGAGCACCTCAACCAATCGAATTTTTGCGGGGCCGCGAAGCCCGGCACCGGGCTTGCACGACAACTTGGCCGTGCCTCCACCACGGCGCAATTCCGCGGAATCATCCTCTTTGAACGTCAGTTCTCTGACGGCGGAACGATGCTACGTGGCTTCGAGGTGATCGCATGGCGGTGGCTTTGCTCGATTCGGCAATAGAAGAACTCGCGGCAGCCGTTGTGATGACCGACGCGAACGATCAGGAGTCAATCGACACTGTTCGTCGCTGCTTGCAGAGGCTGCGCGAAGCTGTCCAGTCGGGCGGCGAATCAGAGGAATTGATAGCGCGGGCCGACGCGTGCATCGCTTTGGAGAAGCGGCTCGGGGTATTGGGTGCGCAGGCCGATGCTTTGGCCCTAGGTGCGCTTTCCGATGCCGTTGGGCGTCTGCAGACATGCGTGGCGACGACTGCACAATCGCGCAAGCCGGCGGCAGCGACAGAAACCGCAGCGGGCCATTGTGCGGCGGCCGGCAAGAGTTCAACCGGGTCACGGGCGTCTGCGACCTTGCCCGCGCGGGTAACGCGCGACGAGGACACGGTGGGTCTCATTGGCGAGTTTCTGAGTGAGAGCGAAGACGGACTTGGGCGCGCGGACCAGATCCTGATGAACATTGATCATGGAGATGCCAGCGTCGAGGCCGTCAACGGCCTGTTCCGTGTCTTTCACACCGTCAAGGGCGTGGCGGGCTTCCTGGAGCTGAACGAGATCACCACATTGGCCCACACCACCGAGACCATGCTCAACCGTTGCCGCGAGGGCACGCTGAAGCTGGCGGACGAACGGCTGGATGTCGTGTTCGACGCCACCGCCATGGTGCGCCGGATGTTGGGCGAGTTGCGCGCAGCGGTGCAAGACAGCACACGATTTGCGACCCGCGAGAATCTGGATGGACTGCTGCAACGTTTGCGCCTGCTGACCGAGGATACGCCCCCTGCTGTCACGGCAGCGCCAGCCGAGCCAACTCCGATCGAGCCGGCCGTTTCAGTCTCCTCCATCAGCCACCGCCCAGAGGCGCTCGGGGGCACCAAGCTGCGCGAAACCGTGAAGGTCGATCTCGATCGAGTCGACAACCTGGTGGCCATGGTGGGCGAGCTGGTCGTGGTCGAGGCCATGGTGGTCAACGCGCCTGAAATCGCCAAGTTCGGATCAGCGCGCGTGCGTACCTGCCTGTCCCAACTGGCCAAGGTCACGCGCGATCTACAGGACGTAGGCATGCGCATGCGCATGGTGCCGGTGGCGGGAGTGTTCCAGAGGATGGCACGCATGTCGCGCGACCTGGGCCGCAAGAGTGGCAAGCAATTGCGTTTCCTGCTTTCGGGCGAGACCACCGAGATGGATCGCAGCATGGTCGAGCAGATCGCCGACCCGCTGGTGCACATGATCCGTAATGCCGTGGACCACGGGCTTGAGCCGCCTGACGAGCGGCGCAGGGCCGGCAAACCCGACGAGGGCACCATCCGCCTGTCCGCCTATCATGAAGGCGGCCA
>PMCR01000057.1 GCA_003155465.1 Myxococcales bacterium
AAGTGCATCGTGCGCGACAAGATCGGGTCATTCAAGGAGGCGGACGATATGCAGCGCTGGCTGCAGAACTGGATTGTGCAGTATGTGGACGGCGACCCGGCGCACTCCAGTGAGGGCACCAAGGCGCGCAAGCCCCTGGCGGCGGCTGAGGTGACGGTTGAGCCGGTCGAGGGCAACCCCGGCTACTACGCGTCCAAATTCTTCCTTCGCCCCCACTACCAACTCGAAGGGCTGACTGTGTCGCTGCGGCTGGTGGCAAAGCTGCCTTCCGCGAAGGCGAGTTGATTTCCGCTTCATCAACAACCGTAAGAACACTGGCAATCTAGCAAGGAGTTAGAAGACATGGCACGCAGCATCTGTATCAAAATCGGAAACATTCCCGGCGAGTCCAAGATCAAGGGCCACGAGGGCGAGATAGAAGTCCTTTCGTGGAACTGGGGCCTCAGCCAGTCGGCTTCAGGCCACGTCGGTTCCGGGGCCGGATGTGGCACAGCCGACGTGAAGGACCTCACCATCACCAAGCTGGTGGATAAGGCTTCGCCCACCCTCATTCAGGAGTGCTTCAAGGGCAGCGACCAGAAAGAGGCCGTCCTGACTGTCATCAAGGCCGGCACTGACACGACCGAATCTGTCAAGATGACCATGAGTGGCACGGTCATCGTCTCATCGGTCCATACGGGCGATCCGCTGCCCAATGACCAGTACTCTGAAACCGTGACCTTGAATTTCTCCCAGGTGAGATTCGAGTACACGGTGCAAACCGACAAGCAAGTCAAGGGCGCGACGTCGTCCGCGGACATCACAATAGGCGCGCACTCATAGCGTCTTTCGACACCCGGGAATCGCGCCATGGCTGAACTGACACCCAAGGAGAGGCTTTCGCCCTCTTTGCTTGATCGGCTGACCGATGACGAGCCAGCGCGGGCGACAGAACCGCGGGAATCTCGGGTTCTGTCGCCGGCCCGGTTGCGCGAGTGCGTGCGGCGAGATCTGGCCTGGCTGTTCAACACCACCCACATGCAGTCGCTGCAGAACCTGGACGAATTCCCTCTGGTCGCGCGATCCGTGCTGAATTTTGGCGTTCCTGATCTCGCGGGGCAGCCCGCTTCCAGCCTGGACGCGGTTGAGCTGGAGCAGACGATCCGTCAGGCCATCCTCCACTTCGAGCCACGCCTGGATCGCAAGTCGGTGAAAGTGCGGCCGGTGGTGGATCCGCGCGAAATGAACCACAACGCCCTGTCGTTTGAAGTAGAGGCGGACCTATGGGCGCAGCCGCTTCCCTTGCGTCTGTTTCTGCGAACCGCGGTTGATCTGGAAACCGGCAGTGTGGACGTGACCGACCAAGGCGGGAAGGGGGATGGGTAATGGACCCTCGACTGCTGGGCCGCTACAACCGCGAATTGCAGCATTTGCGCGAGATGGGCGGAGAGTTTGCAAGCGAGTTCCCCAAGATCGCTGGCCGGCTGGGCTTGGAATCGATGGAGTGCTCCGACCCATACGTGGAGCGCCTGATCGAGTCCTTCGCCTTTCTGGCCGCGCGGGTCCAACTCAAGGTCGACGATGAATTTCCGCGCTTTTCTCAACACCTCTTGCACATGGTCTACCCCCACATGCTTGGCCCCACGCCATCCATGGCGGTGTTGGAACTGCAGCCCAAATTGACCGAAGGCGCGCTGGCCGACGGATTCCGCGTGGCGCGCGGGGCAGCCCTGCGCAGTCTGGCTGGGCGCGACGCCGAGACCGCCTGTGAGTACCGCACGGCGCACGAGGTAACCCTGTGGCCGCTGGAACTGGTCGGGGCCGAATACACGTCGTTTCTGGCGGATCTTGGTTTGCTTCGCCTTCCCGGCAAGGGCAAGGCGGCCCTGCGGTTGCGCCTGCGCGCAGCTGCCGGGCTGACCATGGACCGCCTGGCGCTGGAACACCTGCCGATCTTCCTGCGCAGCGGCGACGAAAGCGCCATGCGGCTCTACGAGTTGTTGATGGCCCACACCGTTGCGCTGGTCACCCGTGGCGGGGGATCGGGTACACAGGAAAGTCACGTCGTGGCCGACGCGAGCGTAAACCCGCTCGGGTTCGACGACGATCAGGCGCTGCTTCCCTACGGCCCCCGGTCATTCCAGGGCTATCGCCTTCTGCAAGAGTACTTTGCCTTTCCCAGCCGCTACATGTTCTTTGACCTCTGCGGATTGGAACCGGCCGTGCGTCGCTGTGCTGACCGGGAATTGGAAATCATTGTGGTCTTCGACACGCAGGACCCGCGTCTGGAGAAAGCGGTCAGCCCCTCCCAGTTCGCCCTGCACTGCACGCCAGCGGTGAACCTCTTCCCTCGCCGTGCGGATCGCATTCACCTGGGCGCAAGCGCCAATGAATATCACGTGGTCCCTGACCGAACCCGGCCCATGGATTTCGAGGTCCACACGGTCACTGAGGTAGTCGGGTATGGCACTGGCACCGACGAGAAACAGGAGTTTCTTCCCCTCTACGCGACCCACGTGGAGTCGCATGCCGGCGGCGCGGCTTACTTTACCGTGCATCGGCAGCCGCGCGTGCTGTCGGCCAAGCAGCGCACCCAAGGCGCCCGGTCCAGCTATGTGGGCAGCGAGGTGTTCTTGGCCCTGGTCGATCCAAACGAAGCGCCCTTCTCACCGCAGCTCAAGCAGCTTGCGGTGGCCGTCACCTGCACCAACCGTGATCTGCCGCTGCACTTGCCGCTTGGTCAGGGCGCCAGCGATTTCTCGTTGGAAACGGGCGCTCCTGTCGCGGCGGTTCGTTGCGTGGCCGGCCCGACACCGCCGCGACCATGCTGCGCGCATGGGGATCCGACCTGGAGGCTGATTAGCCACCTGTCGCTCAACTACCTGTCGCTCACCGACGCGGCCGACGGTGGGGGCGCGTCAGCTTTACGCGAATTGCTGGCTCTTTACGGTGACACAGGGGACGCAGTCACCCGCCGCCAGATCGAAGGCGTCCGCTCGGTCACGTCCCAGACTGTGACCAGGCGGTTGCCGTTGCCGGGACCGGCTGCTTTCGCTCGCGGGACGCAGGTCAAGCTCACCTGCGACGAGGCCGCATTCGAGGGCATGGGCGTCTTTCTCCTGGGCGCCGTGTTTGAACGCTTCTTCAGCAAATACGTATCCATCAACTCATTCACGGAGACCGCTCTGCGGACTGTGCAGCGCGGGGAAATCGCACGATGGCCAGCCCGGATCGGACGCCGCCCGCTGCTGTAGGCAGCCAGTCGACGGCGACTGCTCCGTTCGCCGGAAATTGGCTGCACGCGCTGCAAAGTGCGCCTCATCAATTC
>PMCR01000215.1 GCA_003155465.1 Myxococcales bacterium
ACCGCCATGATCCGCGCCGAAAGGGGGATGGCAGTGCCGGCCAGCCCGTGGGGATATCCGGTGCCGTCCCAACGCTCGTGATGCGAGCGCGCGATCTCGATGCCCAGGCGCACGAATCCGTTCTTGGGATAGGCTTTCTGCACCTCCTGCAGGGTCTGCGCGCCCAGGGTCGTGTGCGATTTCATCTCGTCGAACTCCTCCGGCGTGAGCGGACCGGGCTTGAGCAGAATGCTGTCCCGGATGGCGACCTTGCCGATGTCGTGCAGCGGGCTGGCGCGGAAGATGTTCTCGATGAAGGCCGCGTCCACCCGTTCCTGCCGGCCGGGGTGCTCGCGCAGTTGGCTGGCCAGGAGTCGACAATAGATCCGGACGCGTTCAATGTGCTTGCCGGTTCCCTTGTCGCGCGACTCGGCCAGGCGGGCCAGCGCCACGATGGTGGCCATCTGGGAATCGGAGATTTCACGCACTTGCTCTTCGACCCGGTCGCGCAGCTGTCGATTGTGCTGCTCCAGTTGCACCTGCAGCCGTCGCAGGCGCAGGTGCGTCTCCACCCGCGCGCGGACTTCCTCGAACTGGAAGGGCTTGGTCACGTAGTCCACCCCCCCCACATCGAAGGCGTGCACCTTGTCCAGGGTGTCACCCAGAGCCGACAAGAACACGACCGGGATCTCGCACAACTTGTCGTCCTGCTTCAGTCGCCGGCAAACCTCGTAGCCGTCCATCTCCGGCATCATGATGTCGAGCAGGATGAGATCGGGAGGCTCGCTGGAAGCAGCCTGCAGCGCCAGCTTGCCATTGGGGACGGCGCGCGCCTTGTAGCCCTGCTGCTTGAGCAGCTCAAGCAACACGCGCAGGTTCTCGGGCGTGTCGTCAACGACGAGGATGTTCTTGGGCGTCGCGACACCCGGCGTGATGTCGTTGCCGTTCATCCGTCCCCCCGCGGTGGCAAAGTGTCGAGGAGTTGTTGGTACTCGAACCCATCGGCCAGGGCACGCAAGGCCCCGCCCGCCCGAGGGTCGTGGAGCGCGATCCGATCGATGAGCAAGAGCATGCGATCAAAGTCGCCCGCGGTGGTGGCGTCGCGCAGTCCGTTGGTCAACTCCGCGGGAACGGCGCAAAGGGCGTCCCGCAGCGACCGCAGAGTCAACGGGATGCCCGTCACGGATCGGCCGACAGCGTCCTGCCGGAAGTACACGTATTCCACGCCCAGGCAGGCCCACAGCTTCTCGAACACCTCGGGCTCTCGCAGGGGTGTCCCGACCACATCGTCCGCGCCGGCCGCAAGGGCCTGCTCGCGCACGGCCTCGCTGCCGCGACTGACCAACGCCACGACCGACGTCCGCTTTCCTCTCGGCGATGCCTTGAGCTGTCTGATTATCTCAAGACAAGGCTGCGGACGCGTGCCCAGGTCCACGAACACCACGTGAGCAGACCATTGTTCGAGAACTGACAAGACCTCGTCCACCTGCACGGCCCGTCGTGTCTCGAAGCCCACCGCGTCCAAGATCGAGACGAGCGGTTCGGGTCCGTCACGCACCTCACCGGCCACCAAGACGCGAAAGGCCACCTGCCCAGGCCGAATCCCCACCACCCGTCGCACCGACCCTCTGCCGGCCGACAGGGCAGCACCGCCTTCCTCCAGACGGACGGCGACGTGAAAACAACTCCCCTTGCCGATCTGACTGTCGACGCTGATCGTGCCACCCATAAGGTGCACGAATTCACGAGTGATGGCGAGGCCCAGGCCGGCGCCCCCACCGGTGCGGGCGCCAGTGGAGGTCTGGACAAAGGCATCAAAGATGCGGCCCAGGTCAGCGGCCGGAATGCCCGACCCGCTGTCCTGCACCTCCACCAGCAGGCGCCACGCAGCGTCCGGGGCGCGCTCGCTGCGCAGCCGCCAGATTACCTGGCCGTGCTCGGTGAACTTGATGGCGTTGCTGAGCAGGTTGGTGAATATCTGGCGCAACTTGTGTCCGTCACCCAGCACCACGAAGGGCACATCCTCGGCCATCTCGACCCGAAACAGCAAGCCCTTGGCGTTGGTACGCAGGCGGAAGATGGCGGCCAAGTCCGAGACGAGATCGCGCAGGTCGAAGACGGCAACGCTCAACTCGACCCGGCCGGCCTCGATCTTGGACATGTCCAGAATGTCGTTGATCACCGCCAACAGGTGCTGGCCGCTGCGCACGATGGTGTCCAGGTGCTGACGCTGGGTGGAACCCAGGGCTCGATCCTTGAGCAGAAGTTGAGAGAAACCAAGGATGGCATTCATGGGGGTGCGAATTTCGTGCGACATGTTGGCCAGAAACAGGCTCTTCGCCTCGTGGGCCCGCTGGATGTTGGTCAACAACTCTCGCTCGCGACTCACGTCGCGAAACACGCATACCGCGCCGGCGGGCTCACCCCGGTCGTCCAGAAGTGGCGCCGCCGAAAGCGACATGACCACCTTCCGTCCTCCCAGATAGGAATGCGTGACCTCAAGCGGCGGCAAGGGTCGCCGGATGGCGCAGGCGCGGTCCACGGGACACCCGGCGCTGTCACACAACGGTCGACCCTCGCAGCGGCCATGGTGCAGAACCTCCGCGCAGGGTCGGCCGATGACATCGATCCCCGACAGGCCGGTGATGGCTTCCGCCCCGGAATTCCACGACGTAATCCGGTGTTGTGGGTCAATGGTGAACACGCCGTCGGCAATGCTGCGCAGTACATTCTCGGCAAACTGCCTATGCAAGGCGATTTCGCCCGCCAGTTGCTCCGCGCGCAGGTGAATTTTCGACTCGCGTCGCTGCAGAGCCGCGAGTTGCTCCTTCTCGGCCGTTACATCACGCTGCATGCCCCAGGCGTAGATGAGCTGGCGATCTTCGATGACGCCGGTGATCGTGTTCGACGTCCACATCTTGCGACCGCGGCGGTCCACGTCGAGAACCTCGAAATCCGCTACCCGATAGCCGGCACGAATGAAGTCGCTCAGGCGCGCGATCTTCTCTTCTCGGGTACCGGCCATGTTGCCAACCATGGGTGCGCCGACCATCTCCTCTGCGCGCTCCAGGCCGTACATCCGCGCGTAAGCATCGTTGCACTCGGCCACCACGACGTGGTCCAGCAGCCACTCGGCCTGCTTGCGTTCCGGCCAATCGATGGACAACTTGGGATAGCCGTCGTAGCGAACGACCCCCACGGTGCGCATCTGCAGAAAGCCACGGAAGCTCGACTCCAGTGCCCTGCGCTCGCTCAGAGCGAATTCCAACTCGGCCACCCGTTTGCGCAGGCTGCCAAACTCGGCCTCGTCCTCTGCCGGAATGTGCTGGGTACTATCCGTCATGGGGCGAACGCCTGACCACGGCCAGGCATCCGGATGGCCCCAAGCATAGCGCAGAACTAGTCACTATGGAACGACCGACGCCAATTCGCCGCCGATTCGCCGCGAAACCGGAGTAGCCCTGTCCCATTTTTGGTCGGCCCTTTCTCGGTGCGCAGGAGGCCGACACGATATACTGCGCTCCCGCCGTGTTCCGTCGAGCTGCGCTCAACCCGACCTTTCTCGCCGCCCTGACCGGTGTTCTGGCGGGCGCGGCCGCCGGCGTCGGCGGATTCACTTTCTTCTACGCCAAGGGCGCCTCGTACCTGACCAACAGTCCCAAGGCCTGCGCGAATTGCCACGTCATGTACGAACAGTTCGACGGCTGGGTCAAGGGCAGCCACCGCGCGGTCGCTGTGTGCAATGACTGCCACACGCCGCCCGGCTTTCTGGCCAAGTACTTCACCAAGGGCATGAACGGCTTCTTCCACTCTTTTGCCTTCACCACCGGCCGCTTCCCCGAGCACATCCGCATCACGGAACGCAACCGCCGGGTGACCGAGTCCGCCTGCCGCCACTGCCACGCGGCCGTGGTGGCGGTCATCGAAGGATCCACGGGACGCGGGCCGGCAAACTGCCTGGCCTGCCACCCCGGAGTGGGACACATGGAATCCGCCGCCTTCGGCTCGGTTCCGCCCGGCTTCCGCGCCCGCGCCGACATCCCCCTTTCGAGCGAACCGGCGCACCAATCTTCTGCACTCCTCGCTCACCGCCGACCGTAAGGACAAGCCCATGACCGACGAGAAAAAAGCCGCCCCTGCCCACCTCGCGCGACGTTTCGTGCTGGTCGGCGTGTTCTCCGCGCTGGCCGCGGTAGGCGTCACCGCCCTGCTGGTCAACATTGCCGAGCGAAAACAGGAATCGCGCAATCCCTTCTTCCGCGTGGTCGAGATCACCGACGAGACCACCGACCCGGCTCTATGGGGCAAGAACTTCCCCCTGCAGTACGACGGCTACCGCCGCACGGTGGACCAGCAACGGACCCGCTACGGCGGCAGCGAGGCTATCCCGCGCACTCCCACCGAGGCTGATCCGCGATCAGTGGTGGCCCAGTCGCGCCTGGAAGCAGACCCACGCCTACGCATCATGTGGGCCGGCTACGCCTTTTCGGTGGACTTCCGCGAGGACCGCGGCCACGCCTACATGCTCGACGACCAGACCTTCACCGAACGCCAGAAAGTGGTCAAGCAGCCCGGCACCTGCCTCAACTGCCACGCCTCCATGGTCACGACCTACAAGAAGCTGGGCGACGGCGATGTGTGGAAGGGCTTCGCCAAGCTGAACGCCATGCCCTACTTCGAAGCGCGCAAGCTGGTCACCCACTCGGTCGCCTGCATCGATTGCCACGACCCGGCCACCATGGCGCTGCGGGTGACCCGGCCGGCGTTCATGGAAGGCATGGCCGCGCTCAAGGCGTCGCAGGGCGTGGCCAACTACGACGTCAACCGCGATGCCAGTCGGCAGGAGATGCGCGCCTTCGTGTGTGGCCAGTGCCACGACGAATACTACTTCAAGGGTCCGGAGAAGCGTCTTACCTATCCATGGGCCAAGGGTCTGCGCGTCGACGACATCATCGTCTACTACGACGAGATCGGCTTTTCCGACTGGGTCCACAAAGAGTCAGGCGCACCCGTACTGAAGGCGCAGCACCCGGAGTTCGAGATGTGGAACCAGGGTGCCCACGCGCGCGCCGGGGTGGCCTGCGCGGACTGCCACATGCCGTACATGCGGGTGGGCGGTCTCAAGGTCAGCGACCACCACGTGCGCAGCCCGCTGCTCAACATCAACCGCTCCTGCCAGACCTGCCACAAGGCCGACGAAGCCGAATTGAAGGCGCGGGCCGAAACCATCCAGGACCGCACCTTCCAGATGCGCAACATCGCCATGGACGCCCTGCTGGCGCTCATCGCCGACATCAAGGAAGCCAAGGCCGCGGGCGAGTCCGAGGCAGCCGTGACGGCAGCCCAGACCCATCAGCGCCACGCCCAGTTCCGGCTGGATTTCATCGAGGCCGAGAACTCCATGGGCTTCCACGCCGCCCAAGAAGCCGCGCGCATCCTGGGCATGAGCATCGACGACAGCCGCCAGGGCCAGGTGGCACTACGGTCTTTGCGCCGGGCGGCGCCGGCTGCGGCCAAGCCCGACTACGCGAAGTAGCGTTGGCGGCCTTGTGCCGCATTGCAAAAACTGCCTTGGTTTGGCGGAGAGGGTGAGATTCGAACTCACGATACAGGTTTTCGCCCGTATAACGGTTTAGCAAACCGCCGCCTTCGGCCTCTCGGCCACCTCTCCGTGGGTGCTTGGTACTACTTGAGATCCGGGCAGATCTCAAGTGCGAAGGTCCACGCGTTGGCGAAGGCGGGCTCCCCCTTCGGGGGCTTCCGGACGGACAGCCCACCCTGCCCACCCCGCGCGCTGCGCGCGCGCCCTCGTTGCCCGCCAGAGCCAGAGCGCAAGGGTTTGGCGAGGCCGAGCGAAGCGAGCGGGGAGTCGGTGGCGTGTGGGGGGCCGAAGGGCAAAGCGAACCCTCTCAAAGTTCCCATCTCAGTCGCGTGGGGAGCCGGCGAGCTTCGCTCGCCGCGGACCTTCGCGGGAGGGTTTGGGAACCCTCTCAGGGTTCCCATCTCAATGAGAGGAGGAGAAGGGATTCGAACCCTTGGCGCCCTTTTGAGGCGCTACGGTTTTCAAGACCGTCGCCTTCGACCACTCGGCCACTCCTCCCTGTATGTCTCCTTCGAGAATATACGATATGTCGCGAGTGTGCTGGTGATGCGTGTAGCCTCAGAACTCTGAACCCACCCTCAGAGTTCTGACGGATCACGGTTATGGTCTGGTCAGTGGGCGTCGTGGAGATCTGCGCGCCCTGCACCGTGTACGAGCCGCTTTCGGTCAAGCTACCGCTGTCGAGAGTGACAGAGCAGGTGCAGTCAGCTGAACCCGAGCACCGAATCGACAAGATGCTGCTGCCCGCCACCGCATGTCCCTGTCGCCTCAGGATTCTGAGTCTGCACCGCATCCATGTGCGCGTCGTTGCGAGGGAATCGGACCAATGACCGCAGTGGGAGACTCGGCACGCGGATTGCTGCTACTGACCACACGGAGGACCACATGTTCAAGATGCCAACCGGCTTTTTGGCCGTTTTCGTTGCTGGCTCGCTGGGCCTGGCGTGCAGCGACCATTCCGGTCTGAATCCTGGCGGGGGCACTGGAGGCGCTGGGGGCGCGGCGAAGGGCGGCCAGACAGTCGGCTCGGGTGGAACGGTCGGTGCTGGTGGAGTCTCGCTTGGCGGATCGATCGGAGTCGGCGGCCCGGGTGGAACGGTCGGTGCTGGCGGTGCAGGGTCTGGCGGAAGTGGCGGACTTGGCGGCGAAACGGGCGGGTGTCCATTCTCAACCCATTCCTGCGCCATCAACTGTGGTGGGGAACTGCCGACAGAGACTCTGCCGAACCCCGACCCCTGCGGCTGTCCCATCTACGTCTGCGCGCCGCACCCTGACGCGGGCGTGGCGAAAGACGGGGCCGGTCCAGACGCTCTGCCTGGCTGTCCACCGATCGCGTGCACCGCGATGGCCTGTGCGGTATGGGTGCCGAATACCGACCCCTGCGGCTGTCCCGTCTGTGCTTCGAGTCCTGACGCAGACATCGCGAAAGACGCTGACCGCCCGGACAGCTCGATCTGTCCGGGACCCATTCCCCCCTGCGCCCCGATGATCTGTCCCAAAGGATACCAGATGCTCCCGCAGCCCTGCGGCTGTCCCCTCTGCGTCTCGATGGACGGTGGAACAGCACCGGACAGCGGGCAAGCCGACGCGCCGCCGATCTGTCCGCTAAGGCCTTGCCCCGCACTGGCTTGCCCATGGGGGTTCCAGCCGAACCCTGAGCCCTGCGGCTGTCCAATTTGCTATGTGCCTCCTGACCCGGGCGTGACGAGAGAGGCGGGCGGCGAGACAGCGACCGCCTCGTGCACAGGCCTCGACGCGTGCACCTGCCTTGCCACCAGCGGTTGCGCGCCGATAGCGGAACCCTGCTGGTGCCCGTTCCCGCAATGCAATTCGTCTGCGGCATGCATCTGCGGTGGCGGCCGGTTCGTTGGCTGTGCTCCCCAGGCAAGCGCAACCTGCGCGGACGCAAAGGCGCACCTCGCGGCGCTCTGTCCAACCCTGCGCGGCCCGACCTTCGATGGGTTGTGCACGCGGCCGGCCCCGGAATGCGTCATCAAGTGCCTTGCCGAGGTGAGTTCGTGCGGCGATATCTCCTGCACTCTCTGCGAGGCCTGCGATTGCATCGGCGACCACTTCTCCACCTGCTACGGGCAATGCGTGAAGGCGCTCGGCGACTAGTGCCTCCGGTCAGAAGAGCGGTCATGTTTCGGTGGACGAGGCGCCCGGACGGCAAGGCGCGACGAG
>PMCR01000266.1 GCA_003155465.1 Myxococcales bacterium
TTGTCCAGCCGGTAGCGGCACACGTCGAGCGCCCGCTCCACCACCTCCGCCAGATCGCCCTCGACGAAATTGTAGCTGGCCTTGCCCTGCTCCAGCCGGGCAAAGTCGAGCACGTTGTCGATGAGGTGCGACAGCCGCTCTGATTCGCGCGTGATGATGCCGGCGTACTCGCGCGCGGTGCGGTCGTCCTTGTGCCGTCCGGTTGCCACCAGCTCGCCGAACATGCGAATGAGCGAGAGCGGCGTTTTCAGCTCGTGCGACACGTTGGCGATGAAGTCGCTCTTCATGCGCGAGGCCCGCCGCTCGGCCACCACGGCCAACCACACGATCCCGAGGCCAACCCCGATGATGACCGTGGACAGAAGGATGAGCAGACGGCGGGTGCCCTTGGTCCGTTCCCACTGGGCGCGAAACGCTTCCACGTTCTGCGGGACCATTTGAATGCGCCATCGGTATAGCGCCTTGCCAAAGGGCCCCTCATAGAAGAAACGACCGCCCGAGCGGACTTCAGGGCCACCCAACCCTTCCCCGGCCACCAGCGAGTTGTTCTCGTCCACAATGGCCACGCGCCGGTTCTTGCGCCGTCGCGCTAGCTCCTCCTCGGACCAGTGCTTGCCCATGAAGTCCAGCCTCAGGCTGGCCACCACGTGAAAGGGCTGGCTGCCCTCTGCATTGCGCGTCGCATAGGCAAGCAAGACCGAGCCCCCGCCGTCAAGCAACTCATGGTGGTAGGCGAAGTCGCCCACGCCCACCTGGGGCCAGGCCATGTTCTTGATCTTGGCTACCCAAGGGTTGCGCGCCACCGCCGCCTCCGGCGAAGGCTTGCGCTTGGAGGGCGACGGGGGTTCGCGCAACTTGGGCCACATGCACTCCACTTTCTGGGCAGCGCTGATGACGACGAACGACTCGATCCCGGGGCCTGGATCGATATCGCAGGGGTCGGCCGAGGCCGGATCATCCTTGACGTCAGCGATCTTGTCGAAGAGCGAGACCGACTCCTTGTCGATGCGGGCTTCCACCGCCTTGGCCAGGTCGTCGGCAAAATCCTGCGATTCCTGGCGGAAAAGCTGCTCGATCGGGCGCGACACGTCCTCGGCGTGCTTGAAGCCATAGTAGGCCAGGGCCAAGGCAGCCCCGATCATGGCCGGGAAGACCAAGGCCAAGATTAGCGAAATGGGCGCGCCGAAGCGTTGGCTAGCCGCGCCGCGCATGTTTGCCCCTCGGTGCCACGTCAGGCGTGACTATGACCGATGCACGGCGACGCCGTCCACAGGTTGGCTGGGCCCATGACTCACATGGCCAAGCAAGACCGAGAGCCGCACGGGGCAGAAGGTTCTCGACCGACGGAGAATGTGCTCAAGTTTTCCCGTCGGTGCTGCCGATGGAAACCTTTGGAAGACGAAAACACGTGATGCTTGTCGCAAGCTCGCACCGTCCAAGGATCGACCAGCATGGCTGAACCCTGGCACGAGGATGTCCGCGAAAACGACTTCAGTGCAGAAGCAAGCATAGAGGGACAGCACATGGAGGTGGCGCTCAGTGGGACGGCCGACCTCATGGTGAAGGGACGTCTGGACCGGTTCCTGCACAGCCTGCACGCCGAGGCCCAGCGCCGCGCGCTCACCGATGTTAACGTCGACGTGCGCCGGCTTGAGTTCATGAACGCTTCTTGTCTCGCAAGCTTCGTCTGGTGGATCAGCACCGTGCACGAGCAGCCAGCCGAGACTCGCTATCACATCGTCTTTCTTTCCAGCCCCACGGTCTACTGGCAGCGCCGCAGCCTGAGTGCCCTGGCTGGTCTGGGCGGCGACATCATTTCCGTCCAGTTGTAGGACGGTTCGTGCCCCATGCGGTAGACTGCGCCGCGTGCAACCTCTTTGCAGAGCCTCTTTCGCTCTTGTCGCCACGCCGACGGGGCGTGGCTTGGCGAAGGCCCGGGACAGCAAACTGGCCTCCTGATGCATCGCCAGCGAGCTGTGAGCAGTCTGCTTGCGACTGCGGCCTTTGCCGCGCTCGGCTGCCGGGTCGGCCCGGGCGAGGCTCCGGTGTCGGAAGCGGTGTTGCCCATCATCGGCGGCAGCCTGGCCGAGACGTGCGTGTGGCCGACAGCCGTCATGCTGGAGGGCCCGATGGGTTGCAGCGCCACCCTCGTTCACCCTCGCGTCGTGGTGACGGCGAAACACTGCCTTGTCACGGCTGGCGACAATCCCACCCCGCCCACCCACATCGGTCTGGGCGAGACGCGCAACCAGTGGGCAAGAATGGTCGATGTCTCCCGCTGCGTCACACATCCCAACAAGGATCTCGGCTTCTGTATCCTTGCCGAGGACGTGACCGGCATCCCCATCATTCCGGTCATGGCGCCGTGTGAGGCGTCCGAGCTGGCAGCCGGCAAGGCCATCGTGGAGGTGGGGTTCGGGGTGACCAGCGCCGCGGGCCGGACCTACGGGAACAAGAAATGGATCAACGGCACCATCGACAGTGCTGCTCCTGGCCAGGACGAGTTCAAAGTGACGAGTGGCAGCCAGGACGGCGAGTACTTCGGAGACTCCGGCGGGCCGCTTTTCTTCCAGATGCCGGACGGCACCTGGCGTGTGATCGGCGAGGACTGCTGCTCCCTTGATGTCATCCCAGGCAGCACGGCCCCGCGGGTCTCCACCTACGAGTCCGTCCCGTACCACGTGGCCTGGGTGGAGAAGGCTTCGGGCATCGACCTGACACCCTGCCATGATGCCAACGGCTGGAATCCGACCGACGCCTGTACTGGATTTCCGGTCAGCCCCGGGGAGGGGGTTGGCACGTGGTCGACCATGTGCCAGGGCGAGACCACGCTTCGGCAGCAAACCTGCCGTGCCACGTTTCCCGACGCCGGGACAGACGGGGCAAGGGGTCTCGTCGATGCGGGCGCCGACGCCGCCAGCCGAGATGGACCGAACGACGGCCCTGCCGAGGCCAATCCCGACGATTCCTATGCGGGCGACAGCGAGGCTGACCTGGGTGGGGACGGCAACACGGGGTGGACAGACGGCGGTGATGACTTGGCCAACATCAGGGATAGCGGAGGAATGGGCGGCCCGGCGGGCAGCGCTGAAGCGGGTGCGGACGCCCCAATCCGGGGCCTGGACGGCGCTGCCGGCAGCGACAGTGGTGCAAGCGCAGGCGCTGGCGGCAACAGCGCCGACGGAGGTGACAGCAAGAGCGACGGCAGCCCGGGCGGCAACCCCAGTGGCGAAAGGGAAAGCGGCGGTGAGACCACGGGCTCAGGCGGGACATCGGGCCGGGATGGCAGCTCGGGCTGGGACGCACCCGGTGACCGAGACGGGTCAAGCGGGTCGATCGTCGACGGCGGGGTAGATCAGAAGGCCGCGAAGGCGTCTGGCGGCGGGTGTGCCTGCAACAGCGTCTCAGGCCGAGATACCTACGCTTGGCCGGGTCTGCTGGCCGTCGGGCTGGCGGCTACGCGCCTGATCCGCCGGCGCGCACGGCGCTAGCTGCGGTTTGTCTGGAGATTCCGGGCCAGCGCAGGTCGGCCAGCGTGAGCGGTAGCGGTAGCGTGAGCGACCAGCGGCACGCGGCCAGCGTGGGTGGCCCTCGTGAGCGCGACGGGCGAGCGCGAAGCGCGAGGGGTGTGCAGGGCGGGCTGTCCGTCCCGAAGCCCCCTTGTGGGGTGAGCGACCCGCGACCCGCGACACCCGGAGCGCTCACGCCCTCGCTCCACGCTTTCCGCCTGCCGCGCACCCCACACGAACACGCTCACGCCCTCGCCCACGCGACCCGCTAGCCGCGAACCGCGACCCGGCCCTTCGGGCGGCCCCTAATCTCCCGACAATGCATAGCCACGGTCCAGACTAGATCGCCGGGGCGGTTCGTGGTTTCATCCTTCACGGTCGGGCCCATGCTCTCTGCCTACATTGTGTGCTTTCTTGCCGGCGGCAGCGTGCTGGGCGCCTCCATGTTCGGCGGGCACGACAGCGACAGCGGCGACGCCCACGTTGGTGATGCCCACGTGGGCGATGCCCACGGCGCCACGGATCATCAGGGACACCACGAGTGGTCTGCAAGGCTTCCGTTCCTGAGCCTGCGTTTCTGGACCTGGGGCGTGACCTTCTTCGGCTTGGCCGGCCTGGCCCTGACCCTGGGCGGAACGCCTGCGTCCCTGGTTCCTGTGCTGGCCACGGCGGGCGGCCTTGGCTCGGGATGGGGCGCGAGCTGGGCGCTCGGCCGCCTGACCCGCGATGCGGTGGGCGTGCTGCCTGAGGCCAGCAGCCACATCGGCCGCGAGGCCAAGCTGCTGCTCCCACTGCGACCGGGCGAGCGCAGCAAGATCCGCCTGTCGATCGGCGGAGTGGAGACCGACCTGCTGGCAGAAACCGATCTTGAAAGCGAGATTCCGGCACCAAGCACGGTGCTGGTGGTGGGCATGCGAGGCCTCACCGCTGTGGTCGAGCCAACCCCCGCAGCTCTGCGCTCCGTTGGGGACGACAACCAAGATTCTGAGAAGGAGGAATCGTGACTGAACTAGCGGGTACGACGATGAACCCTGTGGCAGCGGCGGTAGCGGGACTGGCAATCGGGGCCGCGTTCTTGATCCTTCTGGGCATCATCAGCCGCTTTCTCCTAATCTGCCGGCCCAATGAGCTGCTGGTCATTTCTGGTCGCCGCCGGCGCACCGAGGATGGCTCGCTGGTCGGCTATCGCGTGGTGACCGGAGGCTGGGCCATGCGTCTTCCCATCATCGAGACCGTCGAGCGCATGGACATGCGCAGCATCCCCATCGATGTGTCCATCAACGGCGCCTACACCCGGGTGGGCATCCCGTTGCGGGTCCGTGCCATCGCCATCACCAAGATTTCATCGAACCCCAAGGTAGTGATGAATGCAGTGGAGCGTTTCTTGGGCCGTGGCCCAGGCGACATCCAGAGCGTGGCCAAGGAAACCCTGGAAGGCAACCTGCGCGGCGTGCTGGCCACGTTGACGCCCGAGGAAGTCAACGAGGATCGCCTGAAGTTCGCCGAGTCACTGTCACAAGAAGTTGAGCACGATCTGGCCAAGCTGGGCCTGCACCTGGACGTGCTGAAGATCCAGCATGTCACCGACGACGCCAATTACCTGGCCAGCATTGGACGCGGGCAGATCGCCCAGGTGGTCAAGGACGCAGAGATCGCCGAATCCAATGCGCGCAACGAGGCGGCCAAGGAAGCAGCCGCGGCCGAAATGCGGGCGAAAGTGGCCGAGGCCGAGGCCGAGCGCACCATCGCCCAGCGCCGCAATGACGTGCGCCGGATCGCCGCCGAGTTGGAGGCCGAGGCCAAGTCGATCGAGGAGCGCGCCGAGGCCGGCGCCCTGGCGGCCCACGCGGTCGCGATGCAGGACCTGGAAGGCGTGCGCCGCGAACTGGAGGCCCTGCGCCTGCAGAGCGACGTGGTGGTACCCGCCGACATCCAGCGCGAGGCCGCGACCCTGGCCGCGGCCGGCGCCGCCGCGCCCACCGCGGAAAACGGCCGCGCCACCGCCGAGTCGTTGGGGCTGGTGGCCGATGCCTGGACCAAGGCCGGTCCGTCGGCGCAAGACATGTTCCTCATCAACAAGATCGAGGACATCACCCAGATCGTGGTCGACGCCGTCCAGCGCATCAAGCTGGGCCCGGTGCACCTGATCGACGGCGGCGATGGTCAGGCCCTGCCCCGCTTCGCCGCGTCCTACCCGGCCGCCGTGGCCGAGGTGCTGCGCACGCTGTTTTCCACGACGGGCGTGGACATCACGGCGCTGCTGGCGCGCCAAACCGGCCAGCCCGCCGCTGCGGGCCTGGGCGGCAAGGAGGTGCGGCCATGACCAGCGTCGGCTTGCTCATCGGCGTCGGCGTGGTGGCCGGCATCGTCCTGCTCATCGTCATGTCCCGCCTGCTTCACATCTGCCAACCCAACGAAGTGCTCATCTTCTCAGGTGCGCGCCGCGTGTTGGCCAATGGCCGGGTGGTTGGCTACCAGATCATCAAGGGCGGCCGCCGGGTGCGCCGGCCCCTGATCGAGGCGGTGGACCGCATGGATCTGACCAATATGCCCATCGAGCTGGCGGTCACCGGCGCGTATTCCAAGGGCGGCATTCCGCTCAATGTGCACGGCATCGCGAACGTGAAGATCGCGGGCGAGCAGCCCGTGCTCGACAACGCCATCGAGCGTTTCCTGGGCGTGGACCGCGCGCGCATCATGGCGGTGGCCAAGGAAACCCTGGAAGGCAACCTGCGCGGCGTACTGGCCACGCTCACGCCGGTGGAAGTCAACGCCGACAAGATCAAGTTCGCGCAGTCGCTNNGCCGACTCGGCCATGCAGTCGGCGCAAAACCATCAAACCACGGAGATCTCGCGCCTGGACGCGCAGCTGGGCACCTTGCGGGCGGACATGGCCAGGCGGGTGACCGACGCGCAGACCAAGGCCCTGGCCATGGTGGCCGAGGCCAAGGGCCAGGTGGCTTCCAAGCTGGCCCGCGCGCGGGCTGAGCTGGACGTGCAAGGGGCGCGGGTCGAGCAGGTGCGCCGCCAGTTGCAGGCCGACGTACTGGAACCGGCGCGCGCGCAAAAGGCCGCCGCCGAAGCCACCGCCAAGGGCGAGGCCGCCCGCATCGTCGAGCAAGGCCGCGCCACCGCGGCGGCCATGCAGGAGATCGCGACGACTTGGCGTCGGGTGGGCGACAACGCCCGCCAGGTGTTCCTGATGCA
>PMCR01000580.1 GCA_003155465.1 Myxococcales bacterium
GGAGCAGGCGGGACCGGCGGCGCGGGCGGCACGGGGACAGGCGGTGCGGCCGGGCCGATGATCATCAGTGTCCGCTTCGTGGGGGGACGCACGGGTGGCAACCCTGGAACGGTCGCGATGGCCGACAGCGAATCTGCAGGCGTGAAGCCGGCCACACACTGGAACAGCGCCGCCAGCAAGACCGGCACGCTCTCGTCGCTGGTAGCAGCCGACAGCACCGCGACCTCCGCGTCCGTTACCTGGAACTCGTCTTCTGTCTACACTGTTCCCTTCACTGATGCCTCGGGCGACGCACATATGATGAATGGTTTTCTCGAGGCGATCGACACTGTCTCGACGACGATCAACGTGACCTTGCCCAGCCCGATGAGCGGCGGATACGACGTCTACGTCTACTGCTATGGGAATATCGATCCGACGACTCGCACCTACCAATACACAATCCAGGACGCCACCCACTTGACGACACATTCCGTGAACCAGACGGGACGGTCCGTCACCACCTTCCCAGGACATTCGCCGGCGCCCACTGGAGGCACGGGTGCGGGTACCTACGTTCTGTTCCAGAACCTGACCGGAACCGCCTTCACACTGACCGCAACACCGACAGGGTCGACGGCGTTGCCAACGCCGGTGTTGCGTGCGCCGGTCAATGGCATTCAGATCGTCTACCCGTCGGGATCCTAGAATCTACAGGCTACGTAGCCGGCCGTCGGCCAAGCCGACCGGGGAGCCGCGCACCTGCACGCGCCGTCCGTCCACGCTCACGCGGCCCTCGGCGATAGCGCGGATGACGGCGGGATAGAGTCGGTGCTCCTCGGCCAGGATGCGCAGGCGTAGGGATTCCTCGTCGTCGCCTTCCAGAACCGGCACCACGGTTTGGGCGATGATGGGGCCGGTGTCGGTGCCAGCGTCGACGAAGTGCACGGTGCAGCCGGAAAAACGCGCGCCGCCGTCAAGCGCCTGTTTCTGGGCATGCACGCCGGGGAAGGAGGGCAGCAGCGCCGGGTGGATGTTGACCACTCGACGGGGAAAGGCGTCGAGAAAGGCCGGCGTCAGGATGCGCATGAAACCGGCCAGGGCCACCAGACCCACGCCATGCCGGCGCAGGTCGTCGAGAAGCGCGCGATCGAAATCCTCGCGCTGGGCGAAATCCTTGTGCGAGCGCAGGAAGGTGGGGATGCCGGCCTGGGCGGCACGGTCCAGGGCGCCACAGCCGGGTACGTTGGCCCCCACGACCACGACGCGCGCGGGGCCCATCTCGCCGCGTGAGGCGGCGTCGATAAGCACCTGCAGGTTGGTGCCACTGCCCGAGGCAAGGACGCCGACCTTCATGGGATGAATTCCACCGGCGCGTCGGGCCGGTCGGCCACCACGACCTGGCCGATGATGGTGGCCGTCTCGCCCTCGGCTTCCAGGATCGACTGGGCCGCGTCGACGGCCCCGGCCGGCACCGCGATCACCATGCCGATGCCCATGTTGAAGGTACGCCGCATTTCTTCGGGCTCCACCCCGCCCAGCCTTTGCAGCAGGCCGAACACGGGCGGCGGCGTCCAGGCACGCAGGTTGATCTGCAGCGCGAGCAAGGCGCCTGGGGGCAGCATGCGCGGCGGATTGTCGACCAGGCCTCCGCCGGTGATGTGGGCCGCGCCCTTCATCAGTCCAGCCGCGGCCAAACGGCGCAAGGCGCGCACGTAGATGCGGGTCGGCCGCAGCAGGGCCTGGCCCAGAGGCTCGTCGAGCCCATCTGGCTTGGCGGCAAGATCGAGCCGGGCGTGGTCGAGAAACACGCGGCGCACGAGCGAGTAGCCGTTGGAATGGAAGCCGGACGAGGCCAGGGCCAGCAGCACGTCGCCGGCCACGATGGTCTTGCCGTCGATGAGGGCGGCCTTGTCCACCACGCCCACGCAGAAACCGGCCAGGTCGTACTCGCCGGGCTGGTAGAAACCGGGCAGCTCCGCGGTCTCGCCGCCGATAAGGGCGCAGCCCGCCTGCTTGCAGCCATCGGCGATGCCTGAAATGACCCGCTCGGCCACGCTCACTTCCAGATGGCCGGCAGCGAAGTAGTCGAGGAAGAGCAGCGGCTCGGCCCCGCACACCACCAGGTCGTTCACGTTCATGGCCACCAGATCGATGCCGACCGTGTCGTGCTTGCCCATGAGAAAGGCCAGTTTCAGCTTGGTGCCCACGCCGTCGGTGCAGGCCACCAGCAACGGGTTCTTGTAGTTCTTGGGCAGGGCGCACAGGCCGGCGAAGCCGCCCAGGTCAGTCAAGACCTCGGGCCGCATGGTGCGCTTCACGTGCGCCTTTATGCGCTCGACCAGCGTATCGCCAGCATCGATGTCGACGCCGGAATCGCGGTAGGTCAGTCCCGTCTTCGCATTCTTGGTGTCGCGTGCATCAGCCATGGTCAACCTCCCTCGCCGCGCGCAGCGAAGGTATACGCCTGTGAAATGGTCAGTGGTAGTGTCACTTTTGCTCCGAGGCGAGTTCGCCCCACAGCGTCGCGACAACGCTTCGGCGGCCAGCATCCGCCCGGTGCTCACCCAGGTAGATGCCCTGCCAGGTGCCGAGTTGCAGGTGTCCGTCCGAGATCGGCAAGGTCAGCGCCACTCCAAGCAGGCCAGATTTCAAGTGGGCCGGCATGTCGTCGGCGCCCTCCATTGTGTGGATGAAGTAGCGAGCGCCATCTGGGATGGCTTGGTCGCTCCAATGGGAGAAATCCGCCCGCACGTCGGGATCCGCGTTTTCGTTGAGGAAGAGCGAGGCCGAGGTGTGCTGCAGGAGAAGGTGCAGCATACCAATTCGCACGGACGCCAATCCGGGGATCTGGGACGCGATCTCGTTCGTGACCAGATGGAAGCCCCGGGGTCGGGCCTGGAGGAAGATGGTTGCTTGATGCCAATGCAAGGGATTGGCCAGCCTTCTGCCGCATGACCAGCTGCTTTGTAAAGAAGGTAGTGCGAGGGGAGCGGAGGGCGACTGGCGGGTCGCGCTTCGCGTGAGCGAGAGCGTGAGCGTGTCCGTGGGGGTCTAGTGGAAGGCGGGATGCGGATCGCGGGTCGCCCACGCAAGCCGCACGACGCTGATCGCTACCGCTCACGGGCAGGCCGGCCGACCTGGACGCAGTTTCCCGACAAGCCGCAGATAGTTGCGGGAAGAAACCGGTCCCGCCAGCGGTTGTTCGCGTAGGATGGTTCGCAGCAGCGCGGGCCGCCCTGGCAGGCAAGCAAGAAACTGGAAAGGCAGACCATGCGAAAAAGGACCCTGGTTCTACCGGCAATCTTGGCGACGGCGACCCTGGCCGTGGGGTTGGGGCTGGGCGCGCGCCTTGCCCCGCGCGCCGCTGCAGAGTCGGCTGCGCCGCCTTTGGCCATAACCCCCAAGACCCAGGTGCCCCAAGAGGCGCGTTCGTTGTCACAGGCCTTTGCGGCCACGGCGCGGGCCCTGCGACCCAGCGTGGTGCGCATCGATGTGGAGATCGAGCGGCCCAGGCCGTCCCGACGCGACTTTCAACGCGACGACTTGCCGCCTGACATGGAACACTTCTTCGAGCGCTTCTTCCGCTTCGGCGACGGCTTTGAAGGCCTGCCCATGCCTGGTCCCGGGCATGGCACCGGTTCGGGTTTAGTCATCGACGGCGCAGGCAACATCATCACCAACAGCCACGTGGCGGAGAAGGCGAGCAAGGTCACGGTGACCTTCGCTGACGGACGTGAGTTTCCCGCCAAGATCGTCGGCACCGATCCCAAGACCGATGTAGCCGTGATCCGCCTGCAGAATCCGCCGTCAGGGCTGGTCGCTGCCCGCCTGGGCGATTCCAACGCTATCGAGGTGGGTGAGTGGGTGCTGGCCATCGGCAGCCCGCTCGGCCTCGATCAAAGTGTCACCGCCGGGATCATCAGCGGCAAGGGCAAGGTGACGCGCAACGTGCAGATGTCAGGCGAGCGCATGCGCGAGTACATTCAGACTGACGCCAAGATCAACCCGGGCAATTCGGGCGGCCCCTTGGTCAACCTGCAGGGCGAAGTGATCGGCATCAACACTCTCATCAACGTGGGGCCGGGTGGCGCCTATGGCTTTGCCATCCCCATCAGCCAGGCCCGCCGGGTGGCCCAGATGATCATTCGCGACGGCCGTGTGCGCCACGCCTGGCTGGGCGTGTTCATCGGTGACGTCAAGGATGGCCTCAAGCTGGGCGCGGACGGCGAGCCAGAGCAGAAGGGTCAGACGGCGAAGTCTGACCCTGCGCGCGCCGCATGGGTCAGCCAGGTGTTGCCGAACGGCCCGGCCAGCCAGGCCGGTGTGCATGTCGGCGACATCGTCACCCAGATCGACAAGCAGAAGATCGAAGGCTCGGCAGATGTGCTGGACTACGTATCCGGGCAGAAGGTGGGCGACAAGGTCAAGCTCGCGTTCTTGCGCGACGGCCATCCCGGCACGGTGCAGGTTACCTTGGGCGAGTTGCCAGCGCGGCCCGGCGAGGAGCCCGATGCTCAGGTTGAGAAGGACAAGGTTGGCGTGCAGGTGCAGACCTTGACCCCCGACATGGCGCGTATGCTGGGCATGGATTCGAAGACCAAGGGTGCGGTGGTCAGCGGGGTGGATCCGGAAGGCCGAGCCGGCAAGGCTGGCCTGCGCGCCGAGGACGTCATCGTCGAGATTGACCGCAAGCCGGTCAGCAGCGCGGAAGAGGCGGTGAGCGCCCTGCGCGCGGGCGGCAAGACGGGTCATCTTCTGCGGGTCCGGCGTGGGGACACATTCCGTTTCGTCACGATTCCGCCGCAGTAGGGGTTAGCCGGCGTGCGGGTCGCGGGTCGCGAGGGCGAGGGGTGAGCGTGTTCGTGGGCGGTATGCGGAAGACGTATCGCGTGCTGCGGGCCGCTCACGCACTTGCGTGTCACCCACGCAGCTCGCTACACCCTGGTCGCTCACCCTCACCCGACCTCACGGTGGCCGACCTGCGCTGGCCCGGAATCCCTTGATAGGGCCCAGCCCATCAGTGCAGCAGCGCCGCCGATCCGGCGAGTCCGGTCGCGCTGCGAGGCAACTCGACGGTGAGCATCACCCGGGCGTCGGCCGAGGTCGAGACGCCGAAGCTGCCGCCCATCTGGCGAATCGTCTCGCGCGGCGGCCACAGGGCCAGGGCAAGCTGGTCTTCCGGCGATTCCCGGGCCGACAAGACGGCGGGCCTGCCCGAATCCAGTTCCCGCGCATGGGGATCGGGGCAGGGATGGTGGCTGAACGCGCGAAA
The DNA here is from genome assembly GCA_003155465.1 of Myxococcales bacterium. The sequence goes on from PMCR01000580.1 coordinate 5,255, forward strand.
CCGCACGGTCAGGCGGGCCGTGGAGCCCAGATCCTCTAGGCGAAGATCCACGGGAGAGCCCAAGCCGTGCTCGCCGCCCACCTCGACCAGAGCGCGCACAACCCGGCGAAGGCGTGCCGGGTCCCACCAGCCGACGAGCCGGCCGGGAGCCACAAGCCGGATGTCCACGCGTTCACGATCTTCCAGCCCGGGCAAGCTTGCCATGGCCTCCGATACGATCGGCACCAGGTCAGTCTCCTCTGGGCAAAGGGAAGTCGTTGGGCAAAGCACGGCATCGACATTCTGCAGCCCGCGCGCCAGTCGTTGCAGACTGGTGAGGAACTCGCTGCAATTCTCGACGCCATCGCGCGCGAAGCGAGAGCGCTCGCCATGCAACACGGACTCGAGCTGCGCAGAGAGGTGCGGCAGCGGGCTCGTGAGCCAGCGGGCCACTAGGCCGAGCAGGGCGTCGCGGGCATCCAAGGTTCGCTGCAGGTTGGCACTTCGCTGTCGCTGCTGCTCGGCGTACATCGAGAGAGCGGCCGTCTCGTGGACCAGGGCCTCGTTCATCGAGCGGAGCCCGCGGCGGTTGTCCTCGGTGCGCAGAATCTGATTGATCATCCAGTTGATGTTCTTGGCGTCGCCCACGCCCCCCCGACTGTCCGAAGGCGAATTGCAGAACGGGTTGTCACAGAGCCGCCCCCCGAGCAAGGCCAAAGGGTGCGTCTGCAACATCACCGCGAGAAGGTCGGTGCCCAATTGGCGGCGATCGAACGCACACAAGGCAAGGCTACGCGTTGCGCGCATCAGCTCGGTGACGTCGGCTTCGTAGCCGCAAAGCCCGGCGGGAGAGATGTCCAGGTCGTGGACCAGCGGCCCAGCGGCCCCGGCCACCCGGTAGCCGTGAAAGCCCAGGGCACGCGCCCTTTCGATGGCCAGGCGAGCGATCTCAAGAGTGTGGCTTGGGTCGAATTTCCCCTCGGGCGCGTAGACCTGGCGAGGATCGCGCAGGACGAAGGCCCCACGGTCGCACAGGCCGGCCGTGGACACACCGGCCTGGTTGAGCAGGATGCACACGGCATTCTGCTGCTCTGCCGGCGCCACCAGGGCGCAACACTCGCCCCGGCGCAGCCCATCGTGCAGAAAGGCCGCAACCGCCTCATGTTCTTCATCTCGGGTAACCGTCGCCGCGCAGAGGTGGCTACCCGCCTCCAGTGACGACAACTCCTTCTCGAAAACCATCATCTTCGACTTGGGGATTTTCCAGCCGAACGTCCCTCCAATCGCCCTGACCCAGGAAGATCCACAGAGCTAGGTTACTCTGATTGCGGTCGGAAGGTAAAGGGGAACCAGGTCAGCGGGCGAGTGAGCGTTCGATAGCGCGAACGGTCTCGACCATGGCCTTGATCGCAGGCGGCACGTCAATGATGGTCAGCGCGCTCAGTGCGGTACCCGGGTGTTGCTCTTCGCGCTGCTCAGCAACCGAGATGAGCACGCGCAAGGCCCGCTCTGGTGTGATGCGGTCCAGGTCGCGGCCGGGCAGCGTCAGACCCACCGACTGGATGCCCAGCCCGCGGAAGGCGTCGAGGACGGCGCCCAGACTGGCCCGGAAAGCGTCCTCGGAGAAGCTGGCTGTCGGGCCTACGCCGACGGTCAGTACCCGGCGCCATGGCACACGGGTGGTCAAGAAGAGTAGTTTCTCACCGGCCGTGCCTTCCAGACGGCCCTCGCGCAGAAGCTGCGACAAGCGACCGTTGAGTCGCCAGTCGAGAAGACCAGCCGCCCCGCGTAGTGGACGCACGTCGGCCCACAGCGGCACGACGAGTGCGTCCCCACCTGGGCAGCGATCCCATCGGCCGAGGTCGACCGGGAGAAAGGCAATTTGGCTGGCGGCCAGCATATCAGGGTGCGATGCCAAGCAGGTCCAAGGCGGAGTCGAGCAGCCCGTTGACGAACGCGGGCGCCTCCTGGGAGCCAAAGCGCTTGGCTAGCTCTACCGCTTCATTGATGGCGACACGTGCAGGAACATCGGCCTGGCAGTGGGCCAGCTCGTAGAGAGCCAGGCGCAGGACGTTGCGGTCCACTCGCGCCAAACGCTCCACGCGCCAGTTCTGGGACAACCGGGCCAGGATTTCATCCAGTTCGGCCCGGTGTGCGCTCACGCCGCGGACCAGGGTTGAGGCCAGTGCCTCGTCAAAGGCGCACTCCCCACGCGACTCTTCCGGCGGGTCGGCTTCGCCTGTGTCGTCACCCACGCCGAATTCGTGCAGGTGGGTCGCCATGGCCGCGTCCGGATCAGCGCCGTCCACGCTGTCCATGGCGTACAGAACCTGAAGGGCCACCGCGCGGGCTCGGCGCCGGGGGCTCATCTTGGCAATGTCCAAGTCATTTGCGACGGCGGGTCTGGGGCGAAGCCGCTTCGGCCCGGCCGGCCAACGTGTCGTACAGGTTGGCCATCTCGATGNNGCGGCCATGGCTGCATCCGCGCCCCGATTGCCGCCTTTGCTTCCCGCGCGCTCGATGGCCTGCTCGATGGTGTCGCAGGTGAGCACGCCGAAGCCGACCGCAAGCTTGGCCTCGGCTGAGATCTGGGCGATGCCGCGTGTGGTCTGGTTGACCACCACATCGAAGTGCGGGGTCGCGCCGCGGATCACAACCCCCAGGCACACGATGGCGTCGAAGCTTCCCGAGTCGGCCACGCGGCGGGCCAGCCCAGGCAACTCGAAGGCGCCCGGACAACGGTAGATCTCGATGTCCTCGTCGCGTGCGCCGGTCTTGGCAAGCGCGCCGACCGCACCCTCGATCAGTTTGTCGGCCACGAATTCATTCCAACGTGAAGCAAGGATCGCGAAGCGCTTGCCTTGGGCTGTCCAGGTACCTTGATGGATTTGCGGCATCACTTAGCCTCTCTTTCATTGAGCGGCACCACTTCGGCAAGGGGGCCGCTGGAAACGCAGTCAACGATCTGTATACCGTATCCTTCCAAAGCCGCGAGGCGGCGGGGATTGTTCGTGAGAAGGCGGATGGAGCGCACCCCCAACTGGAGCAATACTTGCGAGCCAAGGCCAATATCCCGCAAAGGCATAGGGGCCGGCACTTGCTTCCGGCCTTTTTGGGAGATCGCGCGCTCCTCCCGCGCGGCGTTCGCCGTCAGGCTATCGAGCGCTGTCGCGATGTGCCGGCAGTCAAGCGGTAGAATGTAAAGCAGGACGCCGCGTCCTTCCCGCTCGATGGCGTGCAGCCATTGGGTGGGTTGAATCATCTCGCCCGGCTGGGTCACGGTGAACACGTCTCGCAGCAAACTGGCGGTCTGGACCCGTACCAGAACGGGCTCGCCAGAGGCTACGTCACCCAGCACCAGGGCAAGATACTCCGCGTCGGCTACATCGGCTTCGTACAGGCAAGCGCGGTAGGTCGCGTGCAACCCGGCCCCGGTGGGGCGCAATGTGGTCTCCGACACTTGATGGACGAGGACCTCGCGCGCCAGCCGATACTGGACGAGATCGGAGATGTGCACGATGCCCAGCCCGTGCTCAGTCGCAAACGCCTCGAGATCCGGCATGCGCGCCATCTCACCGTCGGGGCGCATGATTTCGCAGATCACGCCCGCGGGCGTGCGGCCAGCCATGCGCGCCAGGTCGACCGAAGCCTCGGTGTGGCCGGTGCGAACCAGCACGCCGCCCCGCTTCGCCCGCAGCGGAAACACATGTCCTGGAGTCACCAAATCATCGGGCGCGGCGTCCGGCTCAACCGCGGTGCGGATGGTGTGGGCGCGCTCGCGTGCCGAGATGCCGGTGCTGATGCCGTGGCGCGCGTCGACGCTGACCGTGAACGCCGTGTTGTGGGGCGAACGGTTGTCCTCGGTCATCATGGGGAGGCGCAACTCGGCCACCTTCTCTTCGGAAAGCGCCAGACAGATCAGGCCACGACCGTGACCGGCCATGAAGTTGATCGCCTCCGGCGTGACCAGGTCGGCGGCCATGGTCAGGTCGCCCTCGTTCTCGCGGTTCTCATCGTCGACCACGACGACCTGCCGGCCGGCGCGGATGTCCGCAAGGGCCTTCTCGACGTCAATGTGGGGATCAGAGGACACGGGTTTTTTCCACGAAGCGAGCGACTTGCTTGGCAATCATATCCGCTTCCATGTTGACACAATCGCCCGTGCGAAGCCCGCCCAGCAGAGTGACCGACAGGGTGTGTGGAATCAGCCAGACCTCCACGCTCGCTCCCTCCACCTCGTTGATGGTGAGGCTCACGCCGTCGACAGCGATGGATCCCTTCTTCACCAAGAAGGGAGCGACCGATTCAGGCACGCTCAGGCGCAGGGCCATGGTGTCGCCTTGCCTGCGCGTCGATCCGACCTTGCCTACCCCGTCGACATGTCCGGTGACCAGGTGGCCGCCCAGGCTGTCGCCCAGGCGCAGGGGGCGCTCCAGGTGAACGCGATCGCTGGACCTGAGCGAACCCAGGGTCGTGCACGCCAGGGTTTCGGGCCCGAGGTCTGCTTCGAAGCGCCGCGCGCGCCGGGCCACGATGGTCAGACAGGCGCCATTGACCGCCATGCTGGCGCCGAGAGGAAGCGAGGCCACGTCGAGATCGGTCGCGATCGCCAGGCGGCGTGTGCCACCCGATCCGGCGCGCAACGATTCGACCCTGCCGATACCTTCAACGATGCCAGTGAACAATTTCTACTCGCGTGGTTTGTGGAGGTCTAAATGAGTGATCGTGATGTGCGGACAGGGGCATCAGGAATGAGCCTGAATCCCGAGCACATCGGCCTCCAGAAGGACATCCTGGTCGATGGCACGAACCTCAAGCGGCCCTAGCCTTAGAGGAGTGCGCCAATCGAGACCCCGACCTTCTACGATGGGGCGGCCAGTGCCCACAAGGCGTGGCGCGACAAAGAAGGCAACCGAGTCCACCAGAGCAGCCGAGATGAAGGCGCCATGGACCCGACTACCGCCCTCGACGAGAAGCGACTGCACCCCGCGTTCGGCGAGAGCGCGCAGCAAGGATCGGATGGGGACGCGGCCGGCGCGGTCAGCAGGCAGGAGAAGGACATCGGCCCCGGCCCGGCGCAAGGCCAGTTCGCGGCGCAGTTGCGCGCGGGCGTCACTTGAGTCCTTGCGCGGCTGCGCGCCGATGATGAGCGCCGGGGGAGCGCCGAGTTGCCGGATGAGCCTGGCTGAGGGCGGCGTGCGCAGATGCCCGTCGAGAACCACCCGCAAGGGGCAGCCGGCGCCCGGCAGGCGCACGGTCAGGCGGGGGTTGTCCGCCAACACGGTACCCACCCCGACCAGGATCGCGTCGTGCTGGGAGCGCAGCACACGGGCGTGCGCACGCGCGGCTTTGCCCGTGACGAAGCGCGCGCTGGGGTCGCTCGTCTTCAATGGGAACCCTGGGAGGGTTCGCTCCGCCCTTCGGCCCCCCACGCCCACACCCACCCCGCTCGCTGCGCTCGGCCTCGCCAAACCCTCCCGCGATGGTGCACGGCCGGCAAAGCCGGCCGGCTCCCCACGCGAAATCTGGTCACTGCCGATGAATCCGTCGAGCGTGGTGGCGACCTTGAGTGTGACCCAAGGTCGGTGGGCACGGACCCAGAGGAAGAACGCGCGGTTCTGCTTTCGGCATTCGCTGTCGAGACAGCCCACGTCGACGCGAATGCCGGCCCGACGCAGATGCAGAACGCCGCGACCGCTGACCAGGGGATTCTCGTCGCAGCACCCGACCACCACCCGGCGAATGCCGGCGCGTACGATGGCCTCGCTGCAAGGGCCGGTGCGACCCTGGTGGCAGCAGGGTTCCAGCGTCACATAAATGGTCGCGCCTTGGGCGCGGACGCCCTTGCGAGCCAGCGCTTCGATCTCGGCGTGGGGCAGGCCGGCGCGCCGGTGATAGCCCCGCGCCAGCACCCGGCCGCCGCGCACCAGCAGGGCGCCCACCACGGGGTTGGGGCGGGTCTGGCCGCGGCCGCGTTCGGCCAGGGCCAGCGCCTCGCGCATGAAGCGTTGGTCAGCTTGGGAGAAGACTTTCTTCATGAGTCCTGGCCTTTCCAGCGCAGAAGCCTTTGCACCTCGCTCAGTAACTCGGTCGCGTCTTTGAAATGCATGTACACGGTGGCGAAGCGCAGGTAGGCCACGTCGTCGATTTCACGCAGGCGGCTCAGGACCGCGTCGCCGATCTGAGACGAAGCGATTTCCTTCTCGCCCGTGTCGCGCAGCGACCGTTCGATGGAGTCCGCCATCTGCTCAAGGGCGTCCATGGGCACCGGTCGCTTTTCGCAGGCCTTGGTGACCCCCGCCAGCAACTTGGCCCGGTCGAACGGCTCGCGCCGCGCGTCCTTCTTGACCACCGACGGAAGCAGTTCCTCGACCCGCTCGTAGGTGGTGAAACGCTTGCCGCACCCCGCGCATTCGCGACGGCGCCGCACAATCTGCTCGTCCTCGCTGGGACGGGTGTCCACAACCTTGTCTTCGGTGGCGGAGCAGAAGGGGCAGCGCATGGTGCGAGGTCCGGGTGTTTTCTAGCACCCCATGAGCGACGACAGCAACGCTGAGAGTTGCATTCGTACGGGAGCTTACGGGATTGCCGCGATTCTTTCCGCAATGGCCGTCGACGACCCGCGGATTGGGTTGTGGAGGCGGTTTTCCACCTGTGCTCGACCGGGCAGCTAGGCTCTTGACAGGCCTACCCGTAGCCGTACGCTTCTGCCCGTACGCCCCAGACAATTCCGTTGGGGCGTGGAGGAGATTCAGTACAGTTCGAGGAGGCAGTGAATGGCAATGGCAACCGGAAAGGTGAAATGGTTCAGCGACTCCAAGGGGTACGGATTCATCGCCCGGGATGGGGAGGAGGACGTTTTCGTCCACTACACCGCGATTACCGCCGAAGGGTATCGCTCGTTGGCCCAGGGCCAGACAGTGGAGTTTGACATCACCAAAGGGCCCAAAGGACTGCAAGCCATGAATGTCAAGCGCCAGGAGGACGCGCAAGGGGCGCAATAGATCCGTCGGGCTGGTCTTCTCGCCACCCGCGCGATCCGCGTGCCACGCGACGCCTGGAGGCTGTTCGCAACAGGCTCCTAGTCAATCGTCGCGTTGCCACGACATCTGGATGTCGGTGCCGAGTTCTGTAATGACCCGCTCGCGGAATTGCGTCTTCAACTTCTCTGCGATCTGGCCCATACGCTGCTTGGAAACGCCGTAGCGCGCACCCAGGGCCGAAAGCGCAACCGCCTCGCCGGTTGTGGCCAAGTGCTCGCGCCACACAGCCCGCGCGCGATCGTCTTCCAGCTTGCTCTCGAAGTCATCCATCAGCCGGCGCACGGCTTGGGCCAACTCACCCCGCGCGGCTTGCTGTTCTGGCGAAGCCTGGTGTGCCGAGATCCTTTCGGCCAATGGCACGCCGTCTTCGTCTGGCCGCGGTTCGAACGAAACCTCACGCGAGGCCAGGTGGGCTGACACCTCGGCCAATTCAGCCTCGTCGACCTCCAGTCGGGCCGCCAGCAGCTTGGGCGTGGGATCGAAGCCCTCGGCCAGGAGCTTCTGCCGCTCCTTCTCCAGGCGGAAAAACAGCTTGCGTCCGGCGCGGGTATTGCCCACGTGGACGAGGCGCGAGTTGGTCATGAGGAAGCGCAGGATGCAGGCGCGAATCCAGTAGGCCGCATAGGAACCGAAACGCGTGCCCATCTCCGGGTCCCAGCGGCGCACGGCCTCCATCAGACCGACCGCGCCTTCCTGGAACAGGTCAAGCAGATTGAGCCAGGCCCGCCGGTACTGAAAAGCGATGGACACCACCAAGCGTAGGTTGTGCAGGACCAAGGTACGAGCGGCGTTGAGGTCTCCGCGCTCGCGCGCGGCCTTGATCAGGTCGCGTTCTTGCGGCTCATCCAGGCGCGCGTAGCGGCGTGCCTCGTCTATGAAGCGCTGGACCGGATCTCGCGCGGGCGCCAGGCGTCGTTCCGGCGCGAGCGGGATTGCATCCGGTGCGGCGCTTTCTACCAGGTCTGGCTCAAACGAAGCCTCCCGGCCGGTGCTATCGGCACCCGTCTGGTCCGGGGTAGCGACGGTGTCGTCGTCGGGGCGGCTGGAGGAAGGCTTGGTCATAGGGCCGAGAGCGCGGCCAAGACTTGGTCGTTCTCGTCAGCCGTGCCGATGGTGATGCGCAGTTTGTCCTGCAGGCCCGGCTTGTCGAAGAAGCGCACCAGGATGCCCTTGGCCTTGAGCGCGCGGTAGATCGCGCCGGCGTTGCCGTCGGGGCAAGTGGCCAGCACGAAGTTGGCTTGGCTGGGGATCACCTGCCATCCGCGTCGCTGCAGCGCCTCGCTCAGCCGGGCCCGCTCGGCCCGCACGTGTTTCCAGGTGGCGCGCGCGTAGTCTTGATCCTCGAGTGCCGCCGCGGCTGCGCTCACGGCGACGGCGTCGCAATTGTAGCTGTCCTTGACCTTGTTCATCTCCGCCACCACCGCGGGCGCGGCGATGGCGTAGCCGAAGCGCAGGCCAGCCAGACCATAGCCCTTGCTCAAGGTGCGGCAGATGATCAGGTTGGGAAAATCGCTGATCAGGCCGAGGCTGTTCTCGTCGGCGAAATCCACGTAGGCCTCATCGACCAAAAGCAGGCCGTAGAAGCGCTTCGCCAATTCGCGCACCCGGCTTTGCGGCACCAGGGTGCCGGTGGGTGCGTTGGGGTTGGCGAAGAAGATGGCCCGCGCGCCGGTACCCAGGAGCGCATCGATGGGCAGATCCCAGCCGGCGTCCCAAGGCACTGAGGCGACCTTGACCTCGCCCACCTCCGCCAGGATGGGGTAGAGCGAGTAGGTCGGATCCGGGTAGGCGAAGATGTCGCCCGGCCCCAGGTATGTCCGCACCGCCATGGCCAGGATCTCATCGCTGCCGTTGCCGGCCACGATCATGTCGGGCGAAACCCCGTGCACCCGAGCCGCGGTTTGCCGGAAGTCATCCGCGTTGGGGCTTGGGTAGCGCCGCAGCCGTTCGGGATCGATGTGGCGGATGGCCTCGACCACGCGCGGGCTGGGGGGAAACGGGTTCTCGTTGGTGTTGAGCTTGACCACGCGCTCGCCCGGCCGTGGCTGCTCGCCGGGCTTGTAGCCGGCCATTCTTTCCACGTTGGGCCGGGCTTTGGGCGTGAGCGACACGAGGTTCTGTCCTTCCTGTCCGCGCCTAGCCCTTGCCCAGGGTCTTGCCGCCCGTCTTCCAACCAACCGGACAGAGATCGCCGGTTTGCGCCGCCTGCAACAGGCGCACAATTTCATCCACTGAGCGGCCGATGCGCGTGATGTTGCAATCGGCGTGCACCACGTCGCCGTCAGGATCGATGATGTACGTCGCGCGCAGAGCGACACCCAGGTTCTCGTCGAGGCACTGGTAGTCGCGCGCGATCTTCTTGTTGAAGTCCGCGACCAGCGGGTGGGTGATGGTGCCCAAGCTGCCCTTGATCCATTCCTTGTGCGAGTACTTGGAGTCGGTCGAGCAGCCCAGCACGACCGCGCCCAGATCCTTGAATTCCTTGTCGCGGCGAGAGAACTCGGTGATCTCGGTCGGGCAGATGAAAGTGAAGTCGGCGGGGTAGAAAAACAGGACGATCCACTGTCCGCGGTAGTCCGACAGTGAAATCTTGGCGAATTTTCCATCGCCGGTCACGGCGTTCTCAGTGAACTCGGGTGCCTTTTTCCCTACAAGATTCATGGCTTCCAATCCCTTCGGCGAGACGGGCGCTCGGCACCGCTGAGGCTATCACGTCCCCAGGTGCGTGCCAGGTCGCCCACCGGTTCTGCAACTACGGGGCTCGCGCCCGGGCCGGTTCGCGAATATAGTAGCCACTCCTGATGTCCAGTACCACGGAGGTATCAAAGATGCGCAGATTTTTCATGGCCGCAGTGTTGACCGCGACAGTTCTTCTGCCTGCGGCTTCGCAGGCCGGCTGGGTGGTGGAGGGGTCCTTGGGCAAGGGCGGCCAGGTATCGAGCCCGCGGGCCTGGGAGCAACTCAACCTCATGGTCGCGCCAGGCTTGTCCATTTTCTCCTTGATCCGGTTGCAGCTTGGCATCGTGGGTGACTTCGCCGACACGTCAGGCGGCAAGACCAACATGGAGCTGAGGCCGATGGTAACCATCGTTCCCCCGGTCCTGCCCGTGTACGGCCGCGCCGTTCTCGCGGTGACCAACCTAGCCGGTCGCGGCAGCGGCAAACGCCCGATCGCCTACGGCGCCGCTGGTGGCGTGCGCTTCGGTCTGGGTCCGATCGGCGTGTTCGGCGAGGTCGGGGTGTTGCCGCGCAGTATCGCCGGCAAGTTTGTTTGGGTCGTCGAGGGCCGCGCCGGCGCCTATCTCGAATTCTAGCCACGCGCAGTGGTCGAGCTTGGTGACGCGTCGGCAGACGCGGCATCCAAGGCAGGGACGCCAATCCACGAAGGGAGTAAGATACGCAGCATCATGCGCAAAACCGTCGTGACTCTCGGTCTAGCGTTCGGGTTTCTGGCGGGCTTGGGGACGCCGCTCCGTGCCCAGCCCGAGATCACATTCACGCCCGGCGCGGACACGATACCCGGTCTGAACGAACAGGACCTCCGCAACAAGCTCAATGAGTTGTTCCAGGCGGCGGGTACCCGTTCCTTTCTCCGGAAATTCGGCGATGCGCAAAGCTTCACCAGCAAGGGGCTGGGCGTGGACTACGCCTCGGAGGCGACGTATTTCGAGGTTGGCGGCTCAGCCAGCTTTGCGCTGGGCATGGACAGAACCTACCAGCCGAGCAACACCCCGGGCTTCCCGATTTCGGGCGTGGGCCTAAATGCCTCGCTCATGGGAGGGCTGAGCCTAGGCTTCCTCGGGATCCCTGTGATGGTGTTCGGCAACTGGATGAAGGTACCCACTCAAAACTACGGCGCCATGAGCGGCAGCCTCGACAACTGGGGTGTCCATGCGCAGGTCCGGCTCTTTGGTCCATCCCGGAGCATGTCGGCGCTCAAGATGCTGGTCCGCTGGGGCGGCATCGCTGTCACCACGGGGCTCGACTACTCGCACATGAGTCTTGGGCTGAAGCAGCCTATTTCGTCGAAGTTCACCTTCTCCAATCTCCCCGACGTGGGTGTGGACGCAACCGGAGCGGCTAGCGGCGACATAATGGACGTCAATGGAGCGGTCGTCGGGACAGCCCATCTCAATATCGATATGACGACCAAGAGCATCCCCTTGGAGGTCACCACCAGCTTGCGTCTGTTGACCCTGCTTACCGCCTACGGCGGGCTGGGCTTCGACTGGCAACTGGGCGGTGGCAGCAACATGGATGTGGGAGTGGACGCAAAGATGGTCGGCCATACCCTGCTGCCGGGGGCCGCCTCGGGGTCCAAAAATCCCGCGGATTATTCCAACTTGGATCTGGGCACGGCGCACGTCAAATTCATGGATCACGCCGAACCCAGCGCGGCGAAGATCCGCGGCATCATGGGCCTGCAGATCAACTTGTTCATGCTCCGCATCTTCACCCAGATGAACATCACCAATACCAACCCCGTCATGGCCAGCCTGGCGGTGGGCGCGCGCGTGGCGTACTAGAGCACCGCCTCTCGTAAGTTCGCAGCTGGTTGAGTGGCCGGGTCGACGGCGGCGGAGCCGGAGGCCGGGGCCGGAGGGCCGGGACCGGCCACGGTTCCG
>PMCR01000071.1 GCA_003155465.1 Myxococcales bacterium
GGCCTGATTTTGGGGACAGGCCCTAGAGTATGGTCAGTTGCACCTGCTGCGTTCCTATTGTTGACATCGTTGCCCACCTTCGGCCAATCGGTCGATGAACAGAGTCGCAAGACAGCCCGCGAACTGGGGCGCCAAGGCCAGGACCTGTTCAAGGACGGCAAGTACGAAGAGGCTCTTGACGACTTTGAGCACGCCAACGCGGTGATGCACCTGCCCATGCTTGGTTTGTTGGCAGGTCAGTGCCTCGAGAAGCTTGGCCGATTGGAGGAGGCGTACGAGCGGTACGAGTTGGTGGCCGGGACGGAATACAACGACACCGGGCTGACCGCCGACCAGAAGCAGAAACAAGAAGACGCCAAACTCAAGGCCGCTTCGGCGCGCCAGCTCCTGCTCCCGCGCATCCCCAGGCTGACGGTGGTCGTCGACGGGCCGACAGCGAACGAGGTTGAGATCGCTCTGGACGGCCACATCGTGCCCGCCAACATGGGCGGTCGTGCGGTGGTCCAGGTCAATCCAGGGAAACACTCGGTGCGTGCGCAAACGCCCAGCTGGAATGAAAGCAAGTCCCTCAATCTGGCAGAGGGTGCCAGCCAAACCATTAGTTTCTTTGCGCCTCCCACGACCACAGGCGCAGACCAACAAACCGCGGAGCCCATACGAGCAGCGAGGCCAATGGCGTCGTCTTCTCCACGGCGGCACTTGCCTGCCTCAGAGGCGGAGCAGCAGTCCGAGCGAAACCCGTCATCAACTCCAGGTTGGAGCGTGACCACCTGGTCACTGTTGATCGGTGGTGCTGCGTCCCTCCTGACCGGAGGCGTTACTGGAGCAGTGGCCTGGTCGAAGAAGAGCAATCTCGAATCCCGGTGCCCAGGACACACCTGTCCACCCGACGCCTGGTCGGACGCAGATCGATACCAGGAACTGAAGACCATCTCCACCTGGGGAATCGGTGTTGGTGCCGTCCTTGCGGGTGCCGGCTTGGTCTCCATGTGGTTTGACTCCAAGCCAAGTGATCGCAACAGCTCGCGCACTTCCATCGGGGTGGGACCGATGTCCGCATATATGCGCATTCCCTTTTGAAGGCTGAACACCATGCTGTTTCACAAATTGTCCATTGCTGTCATGCCCATTCTTCTGGCCCAGGCAACTGCGGGCTGCGTTCTTCCGGATTTTGGGAAGTCCTCCAACCCACTCCCACCCGGTGGTGAGGGTGGAATTGGTGGCTCCGGCAGCGCTGGCGTGACTGGCAGCTCTGGCAGCGGTGGTGGTACAGGTGGCGGCGGGACTGGTGGTGCGACCAGCGCATCCATCGTTCCGAAGATCAGTGCGGGTGGCTTCTACACCTGCGGACTGAAGACCAATGCCACCATCGCCTGCTGGGGCGACAATAGTTCCGGCCAGAGCACCCCGCCCGTGAGTACGTTCACCGATGTCGACGCGGGGTACGACCACACCTGTGGCGTGAAGACCGACGGTTCCATAGTCTGCTGGGGGTCGGCTGTCGCATCGAACAACTACGGTCAGACTACCCCGCCCCCGGGTCTGTTCACCCAGGTCAGCTCGGGCACCCTCTACTCGTGCGGAATGAAAGACGACGGCACCGTCGTCTGCTGGGGCTTCAACGGCTCCGGCCAGGCTACCGCGCCTGGTGGCATTTTCACGTCCGTCAGCGCGGGGAACGATCACACTTGCGCCCTCAAGCTGGATGGCGCCGTCGCCTGCTGGGGCGCCAACAACTCCAGTCAATGTACCCCCCCCGCCGGCGCATTCATCCAAGTCAGCGCTGGCGACAGTCACACGTGTGGAGTCAGGTCCGACGGCACTGTCGCTTGCTGGGGAGACAATGGCCTCGGCGAGAGTAGCCCACCGGCCGGCACGTTCACCCAGATCAGCGCGGGGAGCAACTACACGTGCGGAATCAAGACCGACCGTACTGTCACGTGCTGGGGACCCAGCTTGGTCAGCGTGACAAGCCCACCTGCTGGCTCCTTCACCCAAATCAGCGCAGGTGCGGCCCACGCTTGCGGTCTCAAGACCGATGGAACGGTGGCGTGCTGGGGGCGCAGCGACTCCGGCCAATGCACCCCACCCGCAGGTCCTTTTTGAACCACGGACGACAAGTTCGGTCTGATGCCGGAAGGGAGAAGGGAGGAACAACAGTGACTGTCACATCACTAGCATCCCAATGCCCGTGGCGCTGGACTGGAGACGGGACGACGGCACAACGCAACCCCTTCCATTTCCGACGCCATTTCCGAATCAACCACGCCTACACCACCTTTGTGGGGCGGCTTGCTCATACTAGCACCTGGAAATGGAGGTGGCTACGCTCAGTGAGTCTGACCNNACTACCTGTCCCCGTTGAGTTTACCGTGCGTCGAGTCGGCCCAGGAGAAATCTTTTTGGCCCAGGCGCATGCGCCGCACAGGATCGCATGGCCGCTGGCAATTGCGAATCCATAGCTAATTGGAAATGGGCGCTCTCGCGTGGGGGAACGCAGGCACCTCCGCGCCTGTTGGCCGCTCCCGTGCTCTCGTGAATCGAGAATCAGCTGCCGAATGGTGCGCAATGGGGCGTCGCGCTGTCGCTGCCGCAGTGGCATCTACAATGTGACACTTTGCAGCTCCCAGACCCCAACAATTCGTACAGTCACCCGCACAGTGCGAAATTGGAGGCGTCCGCAAAGAATGTGTCCGCGATCTCGCGAGT
>PMCR01000261.1 GCA_003155465.1 Myxococcales bacterium
CGGCTTCATCCCCCAGAACATGGTTTCCACCGTGTACGCGACCGCCGACGTGGTGGCCATGCCCTACCGGCAAGACTACAGCTCGGTCAGCGGCGTGATGCACGAGACCGCCGGCATGGGCAAGCTGATGCTCTGCTCGCGCATCGCCAAGTTCGACGAAGTGGAGCTGAGCATCGATCGCGGGTTGACCGCAGAGCCACACGACCGCGAGGCCTGGATCGAGACCACGGTGCGCCTGCTGCGCGACGAGGAATGGGCGCGCCAGATGAAGGAAAAGATTCGACGCTTCGCCGAGCAGACGAGCTGGGAGAACGTGGGCAAGCTGCACGGCGATCTCTACCAGCGATTGATCGAGAGGGCCTAGTGCGACGCAAGACCCTGGTCCAGCTCGTGTGCGTGACCGGTTCGCTGGCCGGGCTGGCGTGGCTGCTCGGCCGTATCGGCTGGACCACCATCAGCAGCGCGCTCTTGCGCGTGGGCTGGCCGGCGCTGGCGATTCTCATGCTGCTCGGATGGAGCGAGACGGGGACAGACGGCGCGGCCTTATGGGTCGTCATGGGCCAGCGTCTGCGTCTGGGCTTCGCCGTCACGGTCAACGCCGCCGGCTCCATGCTGAACCTGATCTTGCCTTGGGAGTCAGGCGAGGTCTTGAAGGGGACGCTCTTACGCGGGCAGTTCGGAACCCAGCCTGCGGTCTCGGGCACAATCATCTGGAACTACGTGTTCAAGATCTCGCGTCCCACGCTCTCGCTGGCGGCAGCTTTGTGCGCCTGCGCCCTGTGCCCCGAGACCGATGGGTTCCATCTGGGTGTGATACTCGCGGCCAACGTGCTGGCCTTCGTTCCCTACCTCGGCTTGCGCCTACTCGTCCGCTACGGTGCAGCGGCTGGTTTCCTGCGCATGCTGGCCTTCATTCCCATCTTGCGCCGTCACCCGGGCCACTGGGTCGACGTGGCGCGCCACATCGACCGCGAGGTCAAGCTCTTCTGGCAGGAGCGACCGGTCGCCTATCTGAAGGTGTTCTTCCTCCAGATCGTCGCGCGCATGACGGGATGGGCGAGCTACTACCTGGCGCTGCGGGCGCTGGGGGCGAACTACAGCTTTGGCCAGGTGTCGCTCGCCTACGCGACATTGAATGTGGCCGAATACGTGATCGCGGTTCTGCCCGCCCGCGTGGGAGTGTCAGAGGGCAGTTCCTACTTCCTCTTCAAATTCCTGGGTCTTGACCCCGTCCTGGGGGTTATCATGTGCGTGATCTTGCGTGTGCGGACCATTGTGGCCAATGGCGTGTTGATGCCGTTCGCGTTCCTCGACTGGAAGCCGGCTGACTTGGCCCCGCCTGGGGCGCCAGGCGCAAAGGCGCAGTGGCGGCAGCCCGGATCCCCATGACCGCGTTCTTGGGCCGGATGGTAGGGCTGTACCGTCGTTGGCCGGGACTCGCGCTGTTTCTGCTGTTCCTGGCGACCAGCCTGGTCACCCGTGGCTTCCTTGTGGGAGTGGACATCCTGGATGTCGACGAGGCCATGCACATCGCGGGCTCGTGGGAATTGCTGCGCGGAGGGCACATCTACGTCGGGTTCGTGGACAACAAGCCACCGCTTCTCTACGCGTACTACGCCGTGGCCCAGTTGCTTTTCGGGCGCGGCATGCTGGCCATCCACCTGCTGACGGTCCTGGTTACGGTGCCGCTTTCGGCCCTGGGCGTTTCGGCCTTCTATGCCCACGACCGCCGCGGGGTCATGGCGGGCATGACCTTCTTGGTCTTCGGTGCCGCCTACCTGGCGCACGACATGCACGCGGCCAATTGCGAGATCCTGATGCTGTTGCCCGCGACATGGGCGGTCGCGGCTGTCCGAGATGAAGAACGCAGCCGGTCTGCGGGCTGGCTGTTGTGGGCAGGCGGCCTGCTGGGGATCGCGATGTTGTTCAAGCAGCAGGCGCTGGCGTGGTCTCCAGCGCTGGTTCTGTCCGCGCTCCTGGCCAGCCGTGGGGCGCGCCGCTCGCTGCTGTGGTTGTTGCCTGCCTTCGTCGCAGGCTTGGCCATCCCCCTGCTGGCGACATGGGCTTTCTTCGCAGCGCGGGGAGAAAGCCAGGCGTTCCTCTACTGGACGGTGTTCTACAATCTTGGGTACGCGCAGCAGCCGATGGAGGGCAGCGAGGCCCTGGTGCGCATCGCGAAGTACTTCCTGCCTTTCGTCGCCGCGACGGTTGGCTTGTGGATCATGGTCGTGCGCTCTCGCTCGCTGCTGTCGCGCCATCAGCGCGTGCTGGTGTGGAGCGTCCTATGCTGCACGTTCCCCATCGTGTTCGTCGGCTTCCGGATGTATCCCCACTACTTCGTTCCGCTCTACACGCCGTTGGCACTGGGCGCGGCGCCGCTTGTGGCTGGTCTGTGCGCGTTTCCTCTTGGACGATGGGCAAAGCTGGTGCTCGGCTACGGCCTTGCCAGCCTTGTCTGCTTCAGCGTGGCCAACGGCATCCTCTACCTAGGCGGCCACAAGTTCCCTTGGGAGGAGTACAACACCGAGTATCGCCAAGTGGCGGATATTCTGCGGGCGGACGCCTGTTTCGAAGGCGGGTCGATGTTCACCTGGGGCCCCGGACCGATGTTCGCCTATTCCGTCCAGCTTCCCCTGGCGAGTCGATTCGCGCTCCCCTATTCGACCATCTGTGGCTACGTTCCGGGCAACTGGGCCATCCGCTCCGGGCGGGTGAAGGCCACCGAAGTCATCCGGCCCGAGCATTGGGATCAACTGATGGGCGACCTCGCGCGCAATCGGGCCACCTACATTCTCGATGCCGCCCGCGGGTTCAGAAACTGGAGAGCCTTTCCCATCGAGAATTACCCGCGCATGGTCGGCTTTCTCGACGCTCACTACCAGCTTCTAACCACGGTCGGCGCGGTTCGGATCTTCAAGCGGCGCGGCTGCGAGGGGAAGGCGCAAGCGCAATCCCGTAGCGGCAGCAGGTCGTGGCCGTAGGCGCTCCCGGCTTGTGGCCGTGAGACTGCCCTGTGTCTTGGCTTTGAACCTGGTGGTTTCCTTGGTAGCCATAGGTTGACGTGCCAAGCCCCCGCAGCCTTCCCATCACCATCTTCAGCGCCGCCCTGGCGAGCGGGGCTGCGGTCGGCATCGTGGACGGCTTGCGGGCCGCACAGCTTGGCCATCTGGGCGGAGCGTCGTTGCTTCTGTGCGTCGCGCTGGTGGCCGGGTTCGACGTGCTGATCGCTGCGGCCGGCGGCGCGGTCCTGGCAGCGCTGCTGGGCCTTGGTGCCTGGGGGCGGCAGAGGGCCAGCCGGTGGGTATGTTCGGCGATCGGCTGGTTGGTGACGGGTAGCCTGGCAGCCATTGCACCTGTGCTGGCGTTGGTCTGGACAGCGAATCGCAACAACCGCTTCTTGGCTGCCGGCATCGTAGCCCTGGCATCGTTGCTGGCGGCGGCCGCCGCCGCAGTCGTGGGGCCGGCCCTGGCGCGCGCACTGCCGTTTTCCTCGCCTCCGTCGGGGCCAGTCGCAAGCATCCCGGTTCCGCCGGGCAAGCCGGTTTCTGCTGCCGGCATCTTGCTGCTGGCGCCGCTTTCAGCCCTGCTTGTCGAGGTCGCTGTGTTCTTCGTCGTGTGGCGCACACGGGCGCCTTTGCCTCGGGACGTGAGAATCGCGCGTTCAATCCTGAGCGCAGCGCTCACCGCGCCTCTGCCTTGGGTCGTGGGCCGCGCCAGCCTCGCCTGGCCGCGTCTGGCATGGCCCAAGTCTCTGGGCGGCGCGCTGCTGCTGTTTGGCGTTCCGACCGGGCTGCTCGTGCGCGCGCGCTGGGCGCAGGATTTTCAGTTTGTGGCGTGGAACGAGGTCCGCGTGGTGGTGGCTCTGGGGTTGGCCACGGTGGTCCTGGCGTGGCTCCTGCCACGGCGTCCCGCCGCCGGCAGAAAGTGGCAGCGAGCCGCGCTGCTGGCGGGCCTGCCGCTGCTGGCGCTGGTGACCGTCTTCGTGGTCGGCGAATCCGAGGCTGCGCGCAAGTCAGCCTCGGCGCATGCCGCGTTCACCGGCGCCCTGGTGGCCATCGGCCAGCGCAGCTTCGACTTTGACCATGACGGCTACTCGCGCTTCTTCGGCGGCGGCGACTGCGACGACCGCGATCCCGAGCGCAACCCCGGCGCTCAGGACTGGCCCGATGACGGCATCGATCAGGACTGCGACGGCAAGGACGCCAGCAGCGAGTCGCTGCGTTCGCCGCCCTTTCACCCCGTACCGGCCTCGGTACCAGCGGACCTCAAGTTTCTGTTTGTGACCATCGACACCCTGCGCGCCGATCACCTTGGCTGCTACGGCTACGCGCGGCCGACCACACCCGCGCTTGATCGGTTGGCCAGCGAAAGCGTTCTCTTCGAGAATGGATGGGCCCACGCGCCCTCGACCCGTTACTCGATGCCGGCCATCGCCACCTCACGCTGGCCGTCAGCCATCAAGTGGGATGAGTCGATTTGGTGGCCACGCATCGATCCCAGCATGCGCACCATCGGCGAGGCGCTGCACGATCTCGGGTACACCACCGCGGCCTTCTACGCCTATCTTTACTTCAACCGCGCCGACCGCCGCGGTTTCGAGCGCGGCATCGACTTCTACGACGACCGGCGCGCTGCTCTGCATGTCAACGTCAATGGCCCCATGGAGTCGGTGGGATCTTCTGCGCGCGAGATGGCCGACGACGGCATCGCGTTTCTGCGCGAACACGGGCAGGAGAAGTTCTTCCTGTGGATGCACTTCTACGACCCGCACCTGAACTACGAACGCCACCCCGAGGCGCCTGAGTTCGGCAGTCGCCAGGCCGACCTCTACGATGGTGAGATCTGGTTCACTGACCATCACTTCGGCCGCGTGCTCGACCAGCTCAAGGCCCTGGGGTTGTGGGACAAGACGGCGATTGTCGTCATCGGCGATCACGGCGAGTCGCTGGGCGAGCACGGTATCAACGCCCACGGCTATCACCTGTACGCGCCCCACACCAAGGTCCCGTTCATTGTGCGCGTGCCCGGCCTTCTGCCCCGGCGCAGCGGCACGCCCGTGGGCCATGTGGACCTGGCGCCGACCCTGGTCAACCTGGCGCGCGGCCCGCACCAGCCGGGGTTTCTCGGCCGTTCCATGGTGGACCTGCTGGCGGGAAGTGTCGAGGGCACGGCGCCACAGCCCGTGTTTCAGGAGGTCAGCTACGAAGGCAATGTCAAGCGGCGGGCGTGGGTCACGGCCACGCACCATCTGATCTGGAACTGGACTCCGGACAACACCACCGAGTGCTACAACCTGGCGCACGACCCGGCCGAATCGCGCGATCTGTGGGGGACGCCGGCGGGCGAGCCCGAGTGCTCGCGGCTCAAGGCCGATCTGCGGGCGCGGGTGGCCCTGCTTTCGCTGCCGGTGGGCTATGGCGAGCAGATCGCAGCCAGCGTGTCGGCGCCGGGAGCCCCGGCGCCTGTGCCTAGCCATCCCCTCGACGGACGCGTCGGCGATGTCTTGCGCGTGACCGGCTACGACCTCTCGACGCCGGAGGTTGCGCGCGGCGGGGGAGTCGACTTGACGGTGCACTTCGAGTCGCGGGCACCCGTGCCGCGCGGCTGGCGGCCGTTTTTTCACCTCGACGGCCCCGGGGGCAGCTTCCGCAATCTGGACCATGTCCCGGTCGACGGCGCCTATCCCATCGAACGCTGGCGGCCGGGACAGCACATTCGCGACCGACAGCACATCGGGTTCTCCCCACAGGCACCGCCCGGCCTGTACACGGTCTTCGTGGGCCTGTTCAAGGGGTCGGGCCGCCTGCCGGTGACGCCGCCCGCGGCCAACGACGGCAAGGATCGCCTGCGCTTGGCCACGATTCGGGTGCAGTGAAAAAGAATACCAATCCGGAAGGCATCGCATTGGCTGACCCCACCAGTCCCGAAATGAAGTCCCCCGCACAAGACGCCCTGGCCCGCCAGTACCGCGAGTTTCTCGACTGGCCCGAGCTGTGTGCGCGACTGGCCGCACAGGCGCAGTCGTCCCGCGGCGCAGCGGCGTGCCAAGCCTTGCCCCTGTGCGACTCGGCAGCCGAGGCGCGCGAGCGCATGGCGGAGGTGAGCGAGCTGCTGAGCTTGTTGCGGCTGGCCGAGTCGTTGCCTGCGCTGGGTTTTCCCGAGATCGAGGCGCACCTGCAGGCGGCTGCCCAGGGGGCACCACTAGGGCCCGAGGAACTGCGCCAGGTGGCGGACTTCTGTGAGACCGCGGCCAACGCCCGCCGTTTCTATGGTCGAATCGCCAGCGAGGACCCGCGTCTGCAGGCGCCGCGCATGTCCAAGTTGGCGGCCGGCTTGGGCCACCACGACGAACTTGTGCGCATGGCGCGCGAAACCTTCGACGCAGCCGGCGAGCTGCGCGACGGGGCCTCGCCCGATCTGGGCCGCCTGCGCCGCGAGCGCGACATGGTGGCGGCCCGGGTGCGCAGCGAAGCCGAGCGCCTGCTGCAGTCCGAGGAATACGCGCCCTTTCTGCAAGACCAGTTCGTGACCCTGCGCGAGGATCGTTTCGTGCTACCGCTGCGGGCCTCGTTCAAGTCCATGGGCCTGGGCATCGTGCACGACACCTCACGCACCGGCGAGACGGTATTCATCGAGCCGACCGCGCTGGTCGAGTTGAACAACCGGCTCAAAGTGGCCGAGATCGAGATCCGGCGCGAAAGTCGGCGCATCTTGGAGGAACTGGCTGCGGTGGTGTCGCAGGCAGCCCTGGGGTTATGCCAGGACCGCGAGATCCTCACCCGGCTCGATCAGCTAGCCGCTGCGGCGCGACTGTCAGTGGCCTACGACGGCGCGCCGGTGGAGATAGTGGACGAGCCCATCGTCGACCTGCAGTCGCTGCGCCACCCGCTGCTTGCCCTACGCGCGGCTGAATCGCGGACGAAGGTCACGCCCAATGACCTGGCGCTGGGTCAGGTTTCGGGACGCAGCCAGGCCAAGGTGCTGGTGGTGAGCGGGCCCAATGCCGG
The DNA here is from genome assembly GCA_003155465.1 of Myxococcales bacterium. The sequence goes on from PMCR01000261.1 coordinate 7,008, forward strand.
TGGCAAGACCGTGCTGCTCAAGTCGGTGGGCCTGGCTGCGCTGTTGGCGCGCGCGGGTCTGCCGGTGCCGGCCGCGCCCGGAAGCCGGGTGGGCTTCTTTCACCAAGTGTTAGCCGACATTGGCGACCAGCAGTCGGTGATGGGGGATCTGTCGACCTTTTCGGCCCACCTGGCGAACCTGTCGGGCATTCTCGATCTGACACGGGCCGCGACCGAGGAGAATCTGTTGATTCTCTGCGACGAGCTGATGGTCGGGACACACCCGGAACAGGGTGCCGCGCTGGCGCGGGCCATGCTGGAGGTGCTGGCCGACGCGCCCGGCTTGGTCCTGGTGACCACCCACTTTGACAACCTGAAAGCACTGGCCGAGACCGACGCGCGCTTTCGCAACGCGGGCATGGAGTACGACCTGCACAAGTTGCGGCCCACGTTCCGGCTCAAGGATGGCGTGCCGGGACGCTCGTATGCCTTTGACATCGCGGCGCGCATCGGGCTGCCGGCATCTGTGCTCGACCGGGCGCGTGCGCTGATGGACGCCGGCAACCTGGGTCTGGAAGAGACGCTGCGCAACCTGCAGGAGCGCGAGCAGGCCCTCGAACGATCGAACCAGGCGCTGGAGGCGGCTCGACGCGAGATGGAGCAAGCCAAGCAGGATCTGGACAGCCAGACCGATGCATCGCAGGCGGCTGCGGCTGCCCTTGGCCGGCGCGAACGCGAGCTGGCCGTACGCTCGCGCGAGGCGGTCGACGCGGCGGTGCGGGATGCGCGCGAGGCAATCTCCGAGATCGTGCGCGAGGCCAAGCGCACGCGAACCGCGCAAGCGGTGGAGGCGGCGCGGGCAGCGCTTGAACGCAAGGCCAAGGAGACAACCGCGGCGCTGCCCGAGGCGGAGCCACTCGACGTGACCAAGCTGCGCCAAGCCCTGGCCAATCGGGCGCTGGGCGTGTCCAGCACGGGCAAGAAGTCGAGCGCACATGCCACCGCACAGGCGGCCGAACGACCCGAGGCCGACCGTGCGGGTGGGCAAACCAGGGCCAACACCCTGGACCTGCGCGGGCAGCGCGCCGACGAAGCTCTGGGCGAGTTGGAGACCTTTCTCGACCGCACGGCTCTGGAGGGCGCCGACACCGTGTTCATCATCCACGGCCACGGCACCGGTGCGCTTCGCAAGGTCGTGCGCGAGTATCTGGCGACCTCGCCCTATGTCGAGCGCTTCCGGCCCGGGGGCAAGGGCGAGGGCGGCGACGGGGTTGCCGTGGTGACCCTGCGAGGATAGGAGCCGATGACTGGCAAGACCAAGGAACGACTGATCGGCGCCTTGCTGGTGGCTGCGCTGGTGGTCGCGCTTGTGCCGGCATTGGTGCAGCTTGGCTGGCACCTGCGTCTCTTCGCGGGCCGCGCCGGCTTCCCGCTTGACCTTGAGTGGATGGAAGGTGGCATGCTGGTGCACGCGCAGCGGATCGCGGCCGGGCAGGGGATCTACGTCAAGCCGTCGCTGGATTTCGTTCCCTATCTGTACACGCCGCTCTATCCCGCGCTGCTGGCGCTGCTGTCGTTCGTCTTTCCCCTCGGCTATCTGCTCGGGCGCATGGTCTCGCTGCTGGCCTTTTTTTCCTCGCTGGTGTTGCTCGGCGCTCTTGTGGCCAGCGAGGCACGCGGCCTGGCACGCGGTCGACGCTCGCTGGCGGCGCTGGTCGGGCTGGTGGGCGCCGCAGCGGTCACGGCGGCCTTTGCCTTTACCGGCAGTTTCTTTGATCTCGCACGCTCGGACAGCCTTTTGCTTGCTCTGGAAGCGCTGGCCTTGTGGCTGGCCTTGCGGGGTGGCACATGGAAAAGCGCGGCGGCTGCAGGGCTGGTGATCGCGGCGGCATTCTTCAGCAAGCAAACCGCTAGCATCATCGGCGTCGGTCTGGGCGTGGGTCTGCTCATCGTCAACTGGCGGCGCGGTCTGGTCTACGGCGGGGTGGCCGCGGTCGTGCTTGCGGCGGGAATCGGCCTGCTCGTCAAGACCTCGGACGGTTGGTTCTGGACGTACATCTTCAAGCTGCATCAGAGTCACGGCTATCGCTGGGCGATGGTCCCGAACGCGGTGCTGCCCGATACGCTCAAGCACCTGTGGCCGGTTTTTGCGGTGTTGATCGTTGCCACAGTGGCCCTGGCCTGCAGCCGCATGCTGCGTCGAAGCGACATCATCCTGTGGGTGGTGGCCTTGGCTGGCGAGGTGGCTGCCGCGGTCGGCTTCTCGACCCAATGGGCGTTCGCCAACGCCTACATTCCAGCGGTCTTCTTTCCCGTGTTGGCCGCGTCCGTGCTGTCCGGCCGGCTGCTGCTGCATGCGTTCGACCGCCGGCGCTGGCTACAGGCCATACCGACTTGTGTGGTCCTGCTGGGCCTGGCCTGGCAGAACCAGCACATCCCGCGTCCGGCGCTCGCGGCTTCGGTCCCTCAGGCAGCCGACACGGTTGCCGCCGGACGCCTGCTCGAGCGCCTGGCTAGCGTGTCCGGCGATCTCTTCATTCCGTTTCACACCTACTACGGTGCGCTTCTGGGCAAGCGGACCTTTGTCCATCGC
>PMCR01000070.1 GCA_003155465.1 Myxococcales bacterium
CCCGCACGCCGAGCCACGGCCACCGGGCCGCCGATCTTGCGCGAAAACAGATTGCCGTTGGCGCGCGACACGTATCCCGCCCGGTCGAGCAGCGCCATCATCTCCGGCGTGGCGGAACCGAAGTAGACCGGGGAGCCGACCACGATGATGTCCGCGTGCTGCATCTTCTCAAAAACGGGATGGAAGTCGTCGTCCTTCTGATTGCAGGTCTTGTCCTTGAGGCGATTGCAGGTGGCGCACGCGCGACAGCCCTTGATGGTCTTGTCCCGCAGGGGCACCAGCTCGCCTTCGACCCCCCGATCGTCCAGCCGATCGAGACAGCGCTGCAGCAGCGTCTCGGTGTTGCCTTGTTTGCGGGGGCTGCCGGAGATGGCGATAGCGTGCATGAGTCGAATCTAGCGCGATATTCGGCCAGAGGTGTAGTCCGCCGACGGCTGCGGTCTGCGAAACCCCGTGAGCTTCCGCGGCATCAAAGAACGCAGACGGCCGGATCCTACCGGCGCAGGAACGGAGTCGAGTATGAGCAAGGCAGAACTCAGCGTGGGAAGCAGAGCCCCGAGTTTCAAGTTGCCCGACCAGGACGGGCGCGAGGTGGCCCTGTCCGACTTCGCCGGGAAGTGGGTGGTGCTTTACTTCTATCCGCGCGACAGCACACCCGGCTGCACTATCGAGGCCTGTGATTTCACTGCCGGGCTGGCCGGCTTCGAAAAGCTGGATGCGGTGGTGCTGGGCTGCAGCCCCGATTCGCCCGAGAGCCACCGCAAGTTCATCGCCAAGTACGAGCTGAAGCTAACCCTGCTGAGCGATCCGGAACACAAGGTGACGCAGGCCTATGGGGCCTGGGGCGAGAAGACACTTTACGGCAAGACCAGCGAGGGCGTGATCCGGTCCACCGCAATCATCGATCCGGCAGGCCGCATCGCGCACCACTTTCCGAAGGTTGGCGCCGAAGGCCACGCCGCCGAGGTGCGAAGCAAGCTGGCGGAACTGCGCAAGTAGAGCCCCGGGGCGGGCGGCCGGGGTTCCTGCGGCCTCGCCGAGACGCTTCGTGACGCATCATGCTGTCTCAGCAGGACTAGAATCCCCCCCCAGGATGGCCGGAACCACTTCAGGGCTTGGAGCGCACNNCCGCGCTGGAGGAACCTACGATGCGAAAGACACTCGGCCTCTGCTTTCTTGCCCTCATTCTCGCCGCCGGAACGGCGCATGCACAGGGTCTCTTCCTTGAAAAGGGGGAGCGCGGGATTAGTGCAGCGGTTGGCGCCGCTGCAATCGGGACTGGGTGGAGTGCGTCCCTCGTGCCCAGCTATACCTACCGAGGCATGTTCGACGTCGGCGTCGACCTGTCTCGCTATAGCTACAGCAATGGGGACCCGAAGCATCTCTGGGCCCTGGGAGTGATGCCGTTTGCAAACATCTACTTTGCCCGTGCCGAGGATGGCCGGTTGCCAGTTTCGGTCTCGGGTACTCTTGGGGTCCAGAAGCGGCTCTTCATGGGCAACGGCGGGGCGCCCAATCCTGACGGCTGGGGCGTGTTGCTGGGCGGCTCCGCCTTCCGGCGCATCGACTTCAGCAGCAGCTTTGCCGGCATTCCCGAGGTGTTTGTCGCGTACGATATGCAGTCCATCACGTGGCACAGCACGGTCCTTGATGGCAACTCCGCGGTGGGTAACCAAGGCCAGTCGACAACCTATGCGCACAAGCCGCGCGCGTTCCTGCGCGCCAACTTGAGCTTCAAAGGGGAGAAGAACTTTTACACCGTCGTCCCCTACGTAGGCTACCAGGCCGGCTTTGCGGTCGGCGCCAACGTGGGCGCGATTTTCTAACCACGACCTCGGTGCGAGCCGCTCGGGCAGACAAACCGCTCGCAGGAGAGAAGAAAAGGCTTAGCTCTTACGTCTGAGACACGAGTCCCGTGAGTACTCCCGCCCGCCTCGAAGACAACGTTGGCTTCGCCTGTACCGACCTGCAGTGCCGGCTGGGGAGGGGGTCCGCGATCGCCATGCGCTGGCTGGGTTCGGATGGCGAGCGGACTGAGCTCACCTTCGGACAGCTCGCGGTCGAAAGCTCTCGGTTTGCCTCGGTGCTGGCCAGTCTGGGCGTGGCACCGGGCGCGTGCGTCTTCATCATGCTGCCCAAGCTGCCCGAGGTGTTCATCGCCTTTCTGGGTGGCCTGAAAGCGCGTGCCGTGATGGGTCCGCTGTTCGCCAATTTCGGCGACGACGCGCTCTTGGATCGGCTGGGCGATGCGCGCGCGTGCGTCTTGCTCACCAAACAGAGCTTGCTCAAGAAGGTTCACCGCATTCGCGATCGGCTGCCCGACCTGCGCCACGTTATCGTGGTGGACGCGGAAGACCACCTGAGCGCTGACATTTTGAGCTACCGCCGCCTCATGCGCGAGGCCTCGGCCGACTTCGTGGTGGCGCCCACTTCTGCGGAAACGCCGTCTATCCTGCACTACACATCAGGCTCAACCGGCAAGCCCAAAGGCGTGCTGCACGTTCACGGGGCCTTGCCCAGTATTGTCGCGACTACACGCGATGTCCTTGGCGTGGGACCAGGCGATGTCTTCTGGTGCACGGCCGACCCAGGCTGGGTGACCGGGACTTCCTATGGAATCATCGGACCCTGGGCAGTCGGCGCCACCCAAGTCCACTACGCCGGCAGCTTCGACGCCGGCGCCTGGATGACTATCCTCGAGCAAGAACGGGTCAGCGTCTGGTACACGGCGCCTACGGCCCTGCGCATGCTGATGCGCGAAGAAGGTTCACTCTATGCCGGCCGGCGCCTCGAAACCCTGCGCTGCGCGGCCAGCGTGGGCGAGCCGCTCAACCCGGAAATCACGTTCTGGGCCCGCCGCACGCTTGGCAAGGAAATCCACGATACCTGGTTCCAGACCGAGAC
>PMCR01000515.1:0-19416 GCA_003155465.1 Myxococcales bacterium
CTCAGCCCCGCGCTGCCACCACCGTCGCGGCAGATGCCCTACGCCGACCTCGCGCCAACGGGCAGCGCGAAGATCCGTCTCCGCGCCACCGGGTGGGTCCCTGGTCCCCGGTGATACTGGTGAAACTGGGACCCTCGCTGGCCGCTGGCGACACTCGGTCCGAATTTCAATCAGTAGTGTTAACTCCCGTCGGCGCTTGATTCTCACCCCCGTTTCAGCGAGGCTGCGGGAGGATGCGAACACGAAAGCGCCGCCGTGACACCGCCGGACGCGAGACCCAGGCATCATCACGCGGCACCGGGGCCCGCACCAGCGCGGTCGGTTGGGGTTTCGCGGTGGGCCTCTCGGTGGTGGTGGCATACTTGGAGTTGTTCCGCGTGTTCGACTGGGGTCACGGGATCTTGCGGGCGAATCTGCTCGTGGGCCTGGGGGCCGTGGCACTGGTGGTGCTCGTGCGTCCGCGAAGACAAGGCGCGCGGCGAGGACCAGGCCCCTTCCTTCTGGTACCGGCCGCAGCGGTGGCGTTTGCTGTCAATCTGGTTGCGGGTGTGCAAGCCGTCGCACATACCGCGGCGGCGCACGAAATCGAGATGGACCAGGGACAAGACACCTTCCGCGCCATCCAGTACCTGCGCCTTGGCGCGAATCCATACGCGCAGACCGCCATGCTGGACCCGGTGTCCTACGTGGAACTCGCTTCTCGGCTGCAGCGGCAGCCGCAGTGTCTCGTGCGGCCCATGCCCCCCGATGTGATGGCGGCAGCCTCTCGCTACTGGTCCAGCGTCAATCCAGCCGCGACATCTGGAATTCTGCCGGTCATCGACAATACGCCGGCCTGCCAATCGCTCAGCGTCGCGGCCGCTTCCCTCGGCTACAAGTATGGACCGGCTCTCTTGGCGACCTACACCCCGTTCGTCGTCGGGTTCGACAAACCCGGTATCTTCGTCGCGAATATCGTGCTTCTCCTCCTGTCGACTGCACTGCTCGCGTGGTTGGGCCGCAGCGGCGGCAAATCCTGGGCCGTGGTGGCCGGGGGCCTCTTGCTGTTCCTGGCGCCCAGTCACCTACGCCACAACGTACTCACACTTTCGGCCAGTGACCTCGGCCCCACGCTGGCAGCCGTCGCCGCCGTGGCATTTCTTGTGCGGGGCCGCGATGGCTGGGCCGCGTTCTTGATCGGGCTTTCCCTGGCGTGCAAGATTCTGCCGGGGCTGCTCTATCTACCGTTGCTGCTTGCGTGCCGCCGGCGCACCTGGGCCTTGTTCCTGGCGCCCATCGTTGCGACTTTCACGCCCTTCTTCGTGTGGGACAGGCAAGGCTTGGTCAACAACATCCTGCTTTTCAACCTGAACCGGCCGACAGACTCGACGGCGCTGGCCCACTTTCTCTCCCGCCCGTGGCTTGTCGCTGTCCAAGTCCTGGGCTTGTCCGCGGCGGCCTTCGCTCTTCATCGTGCCCGCAAGCAGGCCTGGACCCCACCGGCAGTCCTCGCGTACCTCTGGGTCGCACACGTTGCGGTCCTGGTCGGCGGGACCATCTTTCACAACAACTACCTGATCTGGCTCTTGCCCCTGCTCAGCCTGACTCTCATGCTCGCATTTGGCACGGCCCTCACCAGCGCTGTCGCTACCAAGGGTACCGGCGACAGGCTCAGCAAATCTGTCTGACCGGGGTGACGACTCATCGGGATGACGACGCGCTCGACCCGTGCTTGAAGATGTAGATGGCGTCGCCGGCACTGGGGTTCGCGCTCACAGTCTTGAAACGATGCCAGAAGATCTCCGGGCGATACCTGTCCTGCGGGTTGACGTCCAAACGGTCAACCACCTGATACGGGGCGCGCCGCTTTTGAAGGAAGTCGTATGCCTGCTGCGCGACCGGGCCAAACGCAATGAGGTAGTCGGGAAGCTCCGCACCGCCTTGAATATGTATTGGCGGCAGGGCCTTGAACGCTTCAGGCAGCGGAGTGCCAAACTGCCAGGCGTAGGTCGGCTTGGGTGCATGGTACATCAGCGGATACGTCATGAAATCAGGCACAACCCAGATCGACTCGTGGCCTTTCACGTTCTGATTGATCCAGGCGATGACGGGCGAGTAGGGCTCCGTCGGTGGATCCCATAGCTCTCCGACGAACGATGCTATGGTGGATCGCATTGGCATTTCCGGGTCGTTCACCACCCACGAGCCGTTGAGCAGGTTGCTTGCAAACGCCAAAGCCGCGATGCCGATGGCAAGCCACTTCGATGCCCGCGCGGCCTCGATCAGCACCAGCACGCTGATCGCAATGCACAGCGGAATCACCGCGGCAAGGTACCGCACATCCGCATCTGTCGGCGACAGCCGAACCAGTTGCGGCGAGAGCAACGAGACGATCGTGACATAGCCAAACAAGACCAGCGGCGCACGGATGAGCCAGGGTTTGCGGTTCACGAAGAAAAGCACCGGCGCAGCTAGGAGCAGCAGCCCTGCGCCGTATTCACATCGATTGATGTCCCGCAGATTCATCCACACCAACTGCAGCCGCTGCAGGATGGTATTGCCCTGTATGTACTCCTTGTTCCCCGTGCCCAACGTGTTCCAGATCAGAACGATCGCCAATCCGACAACGACCTGCGGGACAAGCACAATGAGCCAGTCCTTGATCCCAAGCGATCGCCGCTTGCGGCCGACGATGAGGTAATCGGCAAGCAGGCAGAGTTGCAGGGCCACGTAGTTGAGGTAATTGCTCGCCAGGAGAATGATCGAGGCGGCCGCAAGAAGGCCCAGTTGCCAACGGGAGCCGTTCCAATTCAAGTATAGATACGCGATAGCGATCGAACTGAAAATGGCCGGGCTGTAGTAGCGGCACTGCCGGCAGTAGAGCCACAACGAGACATTCGCCACCAGCGCCAATCCAACCAGCAACCAGGTGAACCAGTGGGCATCAATCCGGTAGAGCCAGAACAGGATCAAGCCCACCGACGCCAAGCCCAGGACAGCGAAGGGAAATCGCACCACCCACGCCTGGGCGCCGGATCGACCGACAAAGGGGGCAACGAGGTACGCCGCCAGGGGCGGCGTGGATCGCTCATGCGTGCCACGAAGCAGCAGGCCGGCACGATAGGCCACGACGTTGTGGTCGAGGACGACGGAGGTATCGCCGGTTCGCCAGACCCCTTCGCCGGCCAGTGCCGTCACGGCTTCGTCATCCCAGAGGGCGTAGTAGTTCAAGCCCGAAAAGAGCAACAGTGCGGAAAGCAAGACTGTGGTCGCCGCGATCAATCGCCGCATCAAATGGCCTCGTCGGTCCAGGAACCTACCAGCGCGGCGGGGCAAAGCCAACTTGGTGGGGGCGCTTGATCGGCTGCCGCGCAGGCGGCTTCATTGCAGATCGAATCGGCTGAAAGATGAGTCAGCGGCCCGCCAGAGCGGGCCCGACAAACCCCAACGCCGCGCCTGCGACCAGCAGACCGAGCACCAGGATCGTCGCCGACTGCACCACGTTCTTCAGTCGGTTGATACTCTTCAACAGATCGGCGTCGCCCGCCGCAGCGTGCTTCATCAGCGTCTCACCCAGGGTTCCACGCCGCTCGGCCGCTTGCATGGAGTTGATCTCGGATCGTGAAACCAGCCCGACCTCGGCGAGCGCCGTCGGCAAATCGCGTCCCTTGCTGAGCCTGTCCGTCACCAGCATCACTGCCCCGCGCACCGCCACGTTGCCCGCGGTAATCGCCGCGCTTTCCATGGCTTCCAGCACAGGGATGCCGGCGGCGACCAGCACCCCTGTAGTGCGGGTGAAATGCGCCACCGCCTTGGCCCGCCACAGCGACCCAATGATGGGTGCCTGCAGGAGCAGCCCGTTCCGCCAAAGCTTGCCCCTGTCTCCCCGCACGAGAAGACGGAGGCCCGCGTAGGCGAGTGCGACCACAGCCAGTACGACCGGCAAGACTGATCGCACACCATGAGAGACCTGGATTGCCAGATGGGTAGTCACGGGCCATTCATGCTCCGGCAGGCCCCGCAAGAACGGCTCCACGCTAGGAGCCGCGACCGCGAGGCCGCCGAGGAGGATCAACAAACCGGCGCCGAGGCTGACCAGCGGCCATGTGGTCGCACCGCTGAAGCTGCGCGCGATCTTCGCCGTCGTGTTGAGGTACGCTGACAGGCGCTGCAACTCAATCGGCAACCGTTTGCTCTTCTCACCCGCATCTAGCAAGCCCACGCTGACCTCGTCAAAGGCGTCCGGGTGTTCACGCAAGGCTTCGCCCAGAGGGCGGCCTTGGTCGACGCTGGCCTTCACGGCTTTCAGCGCAGCGACCAAGCGCGGATTCCTCGACTCGACGGACAGGGCATAGAGCGCCTGTCCGACCGAAAGGCCAGCCTTCAACTTGGCCGCGAAGATGCCGGCCAGATGGCTCAATTCCTCTGGCCTGACCCGCGCGCCGTTTGACCTCGGCAACGGCTGACTTGGAAGTGATAACGCTTGGTGCACGAGATTGACCCCGCTTCTCGCTGTATCACGGACCCCAATTCTGCACCGAACCCGCCGCGCCGTCATGAAAGTGCGGACGGCATCAGTCGTAACTAGCCGCAATCGCTTAGTTTATTGCTATGCGTCTCGCCTGAAAAAAACGGCTGGCTATGAAATACTTCCCTTCTTGATGAGGTACTCGCCCACCAGGATGGCCCCCTTGGCCGCGCCCATGCGGGTATTGTGCGAAACCAGAAGGTACTTGATGCCATTGGGAAGGGCAGGATCCTCGCGCAGGCGGCCCACCACGGTGGACATGCCGCCTTCCTCGTCGCGGTCAAGCCGGACCTGGGGACGATAGGGATCCTCTCGAATCGCTATGAGGTGCTTGGGCGCCGAGGGCAGACCCATGCCGGCCAGGTCGGCGCCGAACTCACGCCACACAGCCTTCACGTCGTCCAGATGGGTGGGACGCTTCAATTGAACGAAGACCGACTCGGTGTGGCCTTCGAGCACGTTCACCCGCGTGCAGGTGCAGGACACAGAAATCGGCGCCGGCACGATCGCCCCACCGACCAGCGTGCCCAGGATCTTGGTAGTCTCGCGCTCGACCTTCTCTTCTTCCTTGGGGATGTAGGGAATGATGTTATCGAGGATGTCCATCGCGGTGACGCCAGGCGAGCGACCCGCGCCCGAAAGCGCCTGCATCGAGGTCATGAGCACGCGCTCAATACCGAACGCGATGTCGAGCGGGCGCAGGGTCATGGCTAGGCCGACGGTGGTGCAATTCGGGCCCGGGGTGATGAACCCTTTCCACCCGCGTTTCTTGCGTTGCACTTCGATTAGACCGGCATGGTCCCAGTTCACGCCGGGAAGGAAGATGGGCACGTCCGGCTCGTAGCGAAACGCGCTCGCGGTCGAAATCACGGGCACGGTGGCGGCGCACCTGGGCTCCAGTTCACGCGCCACGTCCGCCTCGACCGCGGAGAAGACTAGACGCACGCCGTCGGTCGTCATGATTGCCGAATCCTCCACCTTCAGACCGGCCATCTCGTCAGGTAGGGGCTCGGTGCAGAACCACCTTGAGGCTCCCTTGTCGTCCTTGACGGCATTGGCCATGGTCTTGCCGGCCGAACGGCTGGACGCCGCGACCTTCACGACCTGGAGCATCGGATGCCCGGCCAGCGAGACCAGGAATTCCTGGCCTGCCAACCCAGTGGCACCAACTACGGCGACGGGAATGCGTGACATTTGCGGGTTACCTCCGGGCGAAGGAATCTAGCAGACCCGGCCCGCGTGCCAAATCGGTTGTTTCATTCTCATGGGAACCCTCAAAGGGTTCGCTCTGCCCTGCGGCCCCCCACCCACCACCCCCACCCCGCTCGCTTCCCCCTTCGGGGACTTCGGGACCTACACCTTCCCCACCACACCCGCTCGCTTCGCTCGCGCCCTCGCGCTCGGCCTNNCACCACACCCGCTCGCTACGCTCGCGCCCTCGCGCTCGGCCTCGCCAAACCCTGGCATGGTACGCGGCGAGCAAAGCTCGCCGACTCCCCACGCGATCGACTTCGCGTTCCCTGTGGCGAGGTTCCTGCTAGACTCAATCCTGTTTGTCTAGGCCGAGCCCAATGTCTTGCGTCCGCGTATGGTTCGTTGGCCTGCACCATACCCAGAGGAGGCCCTATGTTTGACTCGACAGCACGATTGGTCAGCAATCCCCGTCAAGCGAAACCCGGTCGTGTGGTCTTCCTTGGCTTCCTGCTCGGTTTTTTCACGGCGTCTTGCCAGCAAAAAGGTGGCGCTGCGCCTGACACTGCCGCTGCCAGCGGCGGGCAGCGTACTTCCAGCAGCACGCAGAACGGCGGATCGTCTGGCACAGGCGGGCGGGATACGGCAGCCCCGACTGGTGGCACGAGCAACCCCGGTGGCGACAGTGGCACAGCCGGCTCTGGTGGAACAAGCACTGCCACCGGCGGGAGAACCGGCGCAGGCGGCACCAGTGCTGCTACCGGAGGAGCCTTGGACGGAACCGCTGGCGGAATCACGGGAAGCGGCGGTGCCTCGCCGACCGGCGGCACAACCGGCCAAGCCGGGGCCGGCGGCAGCGGAACCGCATCTGTCGCTGGCGGCGCAGGCCGGGTCGGCTCCAGCGGGGGCGGGACCAGGACGGCTGGCACCACTAGCGCCGGGGGCACGACGAACCAAGGCGGCGGCAGCGCAAGTGCGCCCGACGCGGGGGCTGCAGGCCAGAGCGGGGGCGATGCCGGCACCACCACCCTTGCGGCCGATTCGTTGGCGGTGCGCTTTGCCAACATGATCATGACCAAATGGCCTGATCCAACCCAGATCTACCCAAAGTACGGCTATGAGTACAATGACGGGATCGTGTTGCGCGGCATCGAGCAGGTCTACCGGCATACTGGCGATGCGAAGTACCTGACGTACATCCAGAAGTACTTCGACGCCTATGTCAGCAGCAGCGGCGTCGTCACCCTACCGGATACGGCACACAGCTTCGACAACATCCAGCCGTCTGTGATGTTGCCCTTCCTGTACCAGCAGACCGGAACCGCAAAGTACAAGACCGCTGCCGACAACATTCGGGCCCGCTACAACACCATCCCGCGCAATGCNNAGCATCTACATGGGCGAGCCCTTCCTCGCGCGCTACGGGGCCGTGTTTGACTGCACGGCAAACTCGGCAAACTTCTGCTTCGATACGGTGGTCGAGCAAATCCTTCTCATCGCACAACACCTTCGCGACGCCACGACCGGGTTGCTCGCTCACGCCTGGGACGACAGCCCCTCGGGGAAACAGTCGTGGGCCAATTCGACCACCGGAAATTCATGCTGCGTTTGGGGCCGGGCCCTGGGCTGGTATGCGATGGCCCTGGTGGACACCTTGGGTGATCTGCCTGCCAATCAGACGGGCCGCAGTGACATGCTGACGATTCTCAACGGTTTGGCGGCCGGGCTGAAGGCCAACCAGGATGCGAAGACCGGGCTTTGGTACCAGGTCGTGGACCAGGGGAGCAAGAGTGACAACTGGGTCGAAAGCTCAGGCAGCGGGATGTTCGTCTACGCGCTGAAGGTCGCGGTCAACCGCGGATATATCGATTCCAGCTATTCCGCGGTGGCCGACAAAGGGTGGACCGGGCTGCAAACCAAAGTCACCACTGACTCCTCTGGGTCGCCGACCATCACCGGGGCTGTCCCAGGCATGGGCGTACAGACCAGCTACTCCGGCTATGTCGGCCAGAGCCAGGGCTCGAACACCGCCCACGGGTTGTGCGCCATCCTGCTGGCAGCGGCCGAAATGGAAGCGCGCTGACCACGGCGCCGTCAGTTTGTGTCCATAAGACGTCCGCGTCCCGCCCGATGGGCCTTCATCATGAAAAGAGGGCAAATGTCCAGGCTTCCGGCCTCTGTCACTTTGTTGGCCATTTCCCTGGGAATTCTCGGCTGCGGCGACAGTTGGCGTGCCGCAACCGCTGGTGACGGCAGTGGCCACGGCGACTCCTCCTGCGGCACCCAAGCGAACCCGGTCACGTTGGTGCTGAAAGATGTGGCGCCGGCAGCGAGTACGGCGGTCGCGAACAAGAGCATTGTCCAGCAGTTCACACTCGTGGATCCGCCGTTAACCCTTTCCAACGGGCTAGCCTTCAGCTTCCTGCCCAAGCACACGGCCGGCACGCCGAGCCCCTTGCCAATGCAGTATGTCGTCGACATGAGCGGAAAGGACCACGTCTACCGCACAACTGTGGACTCGTGGTCCATAGCTCCGGGCCACGTCGAGATGGGCGTACAGGGTACGCTTGCGAACGACGACGGTTGCGTCTTCGTGTTCCCCTCGCCGCTCTTCTCTTACGACGTGACGAGCCCCTGACCGCACCCGATCGATCGTCGACCGCAGGTCGCCTACGGCCGCGCCATCATGCGCTGGCGGGTGGCCTCGTAGAGCAGGATCGCGCCCGCGGCCGAGGCATTGAGCGACGACACCTGGCCGCGCTGGGGAATCTGCACAATCCCGGCACACCGACGAGCCACCGCCTCGCGCAGGCCGCGGCCTTCTGCTCCCACCACTAAGCACGTGGGTCCGAGAAACTCCGCCTGGGCCAGCGGAACGCCCCGCTCGGCTGCCGCGCCCCACACCCGCACGGCCTGCGTCGCCAGCCAATCAATTGTGCCGAGCAGATTACGCACGCGTGCGATGCGCATGCGTTCACTGGCGCCTGCCGAGGCCTTGACCACCGCACCAGTCACCGGCGCCGCATGCTTGTCGGGAATGATCACCCCATGCGCGCCCAGTACCTCCGCGCTGCGCACCAGAGCGCCGAAGTTCTGCGGGTCGGTGATGCAGTCGAGCAGCAGAAGCAGCGGCGCCTCCGACGCTGATTGCGCTGCGGCCAGCATGTCCGCGATCAGGGCATAGCGGTATTCGCCGGCAATGGCCACGATGCCCTGATGGGCCGACGCCCCGGCCAGGTCAGCCACCAGAGCGCGGGGACGAATCTCGACCGCAATGCCACGATCCTTGGCCGCGGCCACGGCCACGTCGATCTCACGCGAACGATGCCCCTCGGCCAGAAAAACCACGGCCACCTCGCGCGGCCGCGCCCGGCACAGCTCCTCGACCGGCCGGACACCGAACACGACACGCGACGATGGTTCGTCAGCCACGCGGCCTACTTTCCGGCCAGCGCGGTCGCGACCTCGGTGACCACGGCGGCAAAGGCGGCTGCCGGGTTCGCGGCGTCGCGGATGGGCCGGCCCACGACCAGATAGTCTGCGCCGGCCGCGATGGCTGAGGCCGGCGTGGCCACGCGCTTCTGGTCGCCGACATCGACGCCAGCCGGCCGCACCCCTGGCACCACCAGCAGCAGCGACGGACACGCCTGGCGCACGTCAGCCACTTCTTGCGGCGAACACACCACGCCCGCGATCCCAGCCTGAACGGCCAGTTTCGCCCGCCGCACCACGGCCTCGCGCATGCTGCCCGCAATCCCGTCGGCGTGCAGATCGTCTTCGGCCAGGCTGGTCAGCACGGTTACTCCCAGAAGCTTGGCCCGCCCTTGCGCCGCCTGCGCGGCCCGCTTCATCATGGCCAAGCCGCCCGCGGTGTGCAGGGTCAGCAAGTCGGCACCCAGGGCCATGGCCGAGGACACCGCGCGTGCTACGGTTTCGGGAATATCGTGCAGCTTGAGGTCGAGAAAGACCTTGCCCCCGCGGCTACGCACCGCCTCGATGGCTCGCACGCCCTCGGCCACGAACAACTCCAGGCCGACCTTGTAGAAAGCAGGCTGGCCTTCCAGCCGGTCGAGGAAAACCCCGGCCGCCTTCAAGTCAGGCACGTCCAGCGCGACCATCACGCGCTCGCGCGCGGGCATCGCGCTTGCGCTCACGCTAGTCCCCCTGCCCGCTCGCGCTCGACCTTCTCCGCCACCACGCGCACGACGTCTTCGATCTTCACCTTAACGACCTCGGGCGAGCGCCGCGCCTTGAGCTCGACCGTGCCCTCGGCCACGCCCTTCTTGCCCACGGTGATTCGATACGGCATCCCGATGAGATCGGCATCTTTGAATTTCACGCCGGGGCGTTCGTCGCGATCGTCGAACAGCACATCCACGCCCGCCTTCTGCAATTCGTCGTGCAGGCGCTCGGCCACCGCCGTCACCTGCGCGTCGCCGACCTGCAGCGAGAGCAGGCTGACCTCGAAGGGCGCGATGGGCACCGGCCAGATGATGCCGTCGGCGTCGTGGTTCTGCTCGATGGCCGCGGCAGCGATGCGGGTCACGCCGATGCCGTAACAACCCATCACCATCGGCTTCTCCTTGCCGTCGGTGTCGAGGAAGTTGCACTTCATGGGCGCCGAATACTTCGTGCCCAGAAAGAACACCTGTCCCACCTCGATGCCGCGGTAGCCGATGAAATGGCCGCCCTCACAACGCGGGCAAGCGTCGTGGAGCGCGGCCTGGCGGAAGTCGCCGCACTGGGTGGGCGAGAAATCGCGTTTGGACACGACGTTGCGCAGGTGCAGGTCCGTAGCGTTCGCGCCACACACGAAGGACGGCAGCGCGCACACCTCGTGGTCGCAGTAGATCGGAATGCGCAGCCCCACCGGACCGGCAAAGCCAACCGGGGCTGCGGTAACTTCTTCCACAGCTTTGTCCGCTGCCAGCACCAGCTCAGTGCAACCCAGGACGCGCTTCACCTTGACGTCGTTGGCAGATCGATCCCCGCGCACCAGCACGGCCACCGGCTTTCCGTCGGCCAGATAGATGAGCGTCTTCACCAGATCCTTCGGTCCGCAGCCAAGAAAGGCGGTGACCTCTTCGATGGTGCGCTTTCCCGGCGTCGATACCTTCTCCACGGCAGGAGCCTGCGCGGAAACCGTCGGCGCCGCTGCGGCCGGGCGCGCACTGGCCTCCTCGACATTGGCGGCGTAGTTGCACTTGTCGCAGGCCAGAATGGCATCCTCGCCGGTCTCGGTCAGCACCTGGAACTCGTGCGACTGCGAGCCGCCGATGGCTCCCGTGTCGGCCTCGACCGCGCGGAAGGCCAGGCCGCAGCGGGTGAAGATGCGCGTGTAGGTGTCGTACATGTTCTTGTACTCGCGCAGGGCATCTTCCTCGCTGGTGTGAAACGAGTACGCGTCCTTCATGATGAACTCGCGCCCACGCATCAGGCCGGCGCGCGCGCGCAGCTCGTCGCGAAACTTGGTCTGGATCTGGAACAAGGTCAGCGGCAATTGCCGATAGCTGCGCACGTCGTGGCGGACCAGATCCACGATCACTTCTTCGTGGGTGGGACCGATGACGAAGTCCGCGCCCTTGCGATCCTTGAAGCGAAGCAGTTGGTCGCCGTAGTGATCCCAGCGGCCGGACTCCTGCCAAAGCTCGCCCGGAATGACCGCGGGCAGGAACACCTCTTGGGCCCCGGCCCGGTTCATCTCCTCGCGAATAATGCGGGAAATCTTCTGCACAACGCGCCAGCCGAGCGGCAGAAAAGAATAGATGCCGGCAGCCAGCTTGCGCAGGTATCCGCCGCGAACCATCAAAATGTGGGAAGGCACCTCAGCCTCGGCAGGGGCCTCTTTCAGTGTCGGAATCAGGGTCTTTGAAATACGCATCGCCCGGGTTCATAACATACGCAGGGCAGAACGCGGCAGATGTCCGCCAGCGCAAGGCCAAACGCGTTACGTGATTCTTTCTTTCCCAGTCTTGGTAGATCTGGGAAAATGGGTATGTACGTTTCGGGAATAGCTTCTCGTTCGCGTGGGTTGGGAAAGCGAGGTGGCGGCATCAGGAGATCGGACGCCGCCGAAAAACGAAGCCGGGAGGGAAATGATGCAGCTACGGCACATCCGTCCGGGATCGGTTGACTGGAACGACGCGATCAACGATGGAAGGGAGGCAAACTTGGCCCGCCTGAGCCCCGAAGAGGTGAAGAAGCTTCGTGCGGCTCTGGCTGTCGAGGGTGAATCTGAAGAGGAGGTGAAGCCGCGGACCCGACGTCCGCTCCGGCAGAACTAGCCGGTGGCCGCAGATTTGGTGTGGAACCCGTTAGGGGTTCTGCACCTCCCCGCGGCGGGCCTGTTCGAGAAGGGCCCGCCAACGCCCACGCGCACTGGGCGGTTGGCCCCCGCGCGATCTGCGGATCGCGCGGGGGCAGGTCCAACTGTTCTCTAGTTCAGCGCAACCGGGCGCGGTGTGGGCGACGGGAGCGGTGACGGTGGCAGAGGCTTTGACAGTGACAGAGGCGGTGGGCTCCCCAGTCCCGCTTGTCGACTCGGGCCAGGGACTGTCGTAGAAACGCCTTATGCGCTCGTGGTTCGTTTTCGCCTTGTTTTTCGCTGGCTGTGCCAGCGGCCAGGTTCAGGTGCGCCAAGAGGGCCCCTTGCCCACCACGCCCCAGACGGGCGCTCCCGAGGCGCGCCTGCCGCGCGAGGATCGTGGGGGCGACGCGGACTTTCGGACTGCCGCCAGCAAGGCCTTTGCGTCGGATCCGGCTACCGCGCGCAGGGCATTGGAGGCTTTTGTCGCCGACCACCCCGACCATCGCCAGCGCTCGGCTGCTCTCGCCCTTTTCGCCCGCGTCCAGCTCGTGGCCGGCGACGCGGCCGGCGCCAAGACCACGCTGGAAAGGGCCGGCGCGGATGGAAGAACGCCCGATTTCGACTTCCTGCTGGGAATCGCCGCCAGCCGGCTGGGCAACGCCGTGCTGGCGGTGGCGCTGCTGCGCCCGTTCCTCACATCCGGACCGCCCCTGGTCGGAGGTCTGACCGACGCCGATGCACCACTTCTTCTGCGAGCCGCTGCAGCCGACGCCCTGGCCGAGAGCGGAGATCCGGTGGCTGCCATCGAGCAGTGGGATCAGTACCGCAGCATCGACGGGACCCGGGAGTATGAACGCGCCTATGCGCGCCGCCAAGCCGAGGAGCTGGCTGAGAAGATTTCTGGCGAGGCAGCTCTTGGCGCCTTGAGTGGTCCTCGCGCCCCGTTCGCGCGCGCCCTGCTTGGGGCCCACGCCGTGGCCGCGCTGCGCGCCCGGGGAGACGAAGCCAACGCCGTCCGGCTGGAGCAAGACGTCGGGCTGGTTCGGCGCAACCTGGGTCTTGACCCGGCCCTGCGGGAGGTGACAACTGGGGATCCACTTCGCCTCGGCCTGGCGGTTCCCCAATCGGGCGCGCAAGCCCGTCTGGGCGAGGTCGTGCTGCGTGGGGCGATCTTGGTGATGGCCGAGCCCACGCCCGCAGGCGACCCGTCTTCCTATCATCTCGTGGTCCGCGATGCCGCCGCCCCTGCCGAGCGCGCCGGGACCGCGGGCGTGGGCGCGGCGGCCTGGTCGCTGGCACGTGAGGACTCGGTCATTGGCCTGGTGGGCGTGCCCGATCCGCGCGGCATCGAACTGGCCACGCGCGACGGCGTGCCCTTCCTGCTACTCGACGAACATGCGCCGGGAGCCCACACCACCGCGTTCCCGCTCATCCACGCGCCCGAGTCGCGCGCCACTGCGCTGGCGCAGCGGGCGCTGGCTCTCGGCGCGCGCCGCTTCGTAGTGTTCGGGCCGGAGAGCGCCTCGGGCAAGCGTCTGGCCGGCGCGTTCAAGAACGCCGTGGCGGGCGGCGGTGGCACGCTGGTCGCGCACATCACCTACGTCGCGGGCGCCACGTCCTT
The DNA here is from genome assembly GCA_003155465.1 of Myxococcales bacterium. The sequence goes on from PMCR01000515.1 coordinate 13,627, forward strand.
CTCCGCTCAGGTCAATGAGCTGCGCAGACTTGCCTTCGATGCCCTGTTCGTGCCCGACGAGGCTGCTCGCCTCGAACTCATCGCGCCGGCCTTGGCGGTAGCCGGCATCTGGCCCCGCCGGCCGCGCCTGCTGGTCGCGCCATCGTCCGCGACAACGCCCGGAGCCGGCCGGCGCGAGGTGCTCCTGCTCTCCACCGCTTTGAGCCTTTCCGAGCGGCTGCTCCGGAACGCCGAACGCTACGTCCAGGGCGCCATGCTTTGCCCGGGTTACTACCCGGCCGAGGACGCGCGCAGCGGGAGCTTCGTTGCGCACTTCCGTGAAGTCTACGGCACCAAGCCGACGGCGGCCGACGCCTATGGGTATGACGGCCTGTCGATCCTGCGCGGGGTTGTCGAACGCGGCGCGCGCACCCGCGCCGATGCCCTGCGCCTGGTGGAAAGCGGGCTTTTCGAAGGCGTGACCGGCGACATCCGTTTCGGCCCTGAGCACGGCCGCGTCGATCTGCCGCTCGTCTATGTCGTCGACGGCGATAGCATCCGTCTGCTGAAGTAGCTTGGATATGGTAAGTCCATTCCGTGCCTGAGCGGGAAGAACCTGATCTGCTCTGCGCCATCGAGCGCGGCGAGATCGCGCCGCTGTACTGTCTGCACGGTCCCGAGCGCTTTCTCGTCGACCGCGTGGTGGCGGCCTTGCGCCAGAAGATCCTTGGTGCGACGGCGGGAGACAACTCGGGGTTCAGCTACGAAGCCTTCGACCTGAAAGAGGTCGCACTGATCGAGGTCCTGGCGGCGGCCCGTACCCTGCCCATGTTCGCCAAGCGGCGTCTGGTGATCGCCCGTGGTCTTGAGCAGGTGAAGGCCGATGGCCTGGAACCGCTGACCGTGTACGCCGCCCATCCCAATCCCAGCACCTGCCTGGTGCTCTTGGCCGAAAAGGTCGATGGCCGCTTGCGGGCATTCGCAGCGCTGCGACGGGCGGGATACCTGCACGAGTTTGCGCGGCTAAGGGATCGCGAGCTTGGCCCGTTCATCGCCCGTGAAGCAAGAACACGCGGCCTGACTATCGACAGCGACGCAGCCCTGGCCCTGGCCAACGCGGCCGGCCCTGATCTGGGCCGCCTGATGCAGGCCCTGGAGCAATTGGAGATCTACGTCGGCAGGGCCGGCCGCATCAGCCGGGCCCAAGTCGAGGAGCTGGTGCCGGAATCGCGCGAGCGGAATGTGTTTGAGCTGACCAAGGCCATCGGCACGGGCGACACCCGGCGGGCGCTCGACCTAGTCACCAACATGCTACGCAACCGCGAACCGCCGTTGCGGGTCCAGGCCATGTTGCTGCGCCAGCTTCGCCAGATTTGGCGCGCAAAGGAGCTGGCCGCCGCGAACGTGCCCCGCGCCGAAATGGCCGCTGCGGTTGGTCTGCCACCCTTCTTCTTGGATGACGTGCTGGTTCCTGCGAGGCGCATGTCCGTGGCTGCGCTTCGCCGCAGCTTCGAATGCCTCTACCAGGCCGACCGCGCGTTCAAGTCGTCACGCGTGGATCCTGAGGTCCAGTTGACGCGCCTGGTCCGCCAGTTGACAGAAGAAGCAGGCACCAGGCGCTGAGGTATTGTGCCCGGGCCGGGCCCCGCCGCTCCGAATCCCACAGACGAGTGGCCGCAGTTGACGCGAGAGCGATACTCGGACATTCTTGCGGGCCATGACGCGAGGGGAATCGCCTCTCGTTCGCCACGTGCCTCGGAGGTTCCCGAACCGAGGGAATCGCGAGACGCGGCAGCCTCAAGATATTGGCGTACTGGAAAAGGAAGGAAATCGCATGAAGAGCCGAGCAGACACGCTGTTGCTTCGAACGGGTGTCCTGACCGCAGGGTTTCTGGCCGCTCTGGCCGGCGCCGCGGTCCCGCGCGCGCAAGCCGCCGGGGTCAGCCCCTCGGACGAGGCTGCCGCCCAGGATGAGCCGTTCGTTCAACCATTCGAGATCGGGCTTCTCGGTGGCCTGCATTTCTTCGAGAAGTACCATGGGCTCGGCCGCACCGAAATCGATCCCGCTGGCAAGTCCCCTGCCTCCGTCGGCGGGGCCTTCGGTCTGCGTCTGACTTGCAACTTCAGCCCCTGGCTCGGCCTCGAAGCCGAGGCTTTGCTCTCGCCCACCCACACGCGCTGGAACGATTCTGCCAATCCGGGCACGAGCATGATGATTCTCGGCTACCGGGGCCAGTTGATCGTGACCCTGCTGCACTCGGGATACGTGCGGCCCTTTGTACTGGCTGGCTATGGCGCCCTGTCGTCGTTCCCGAAGGACACCAAGGTCGTGCCCAAAGACACAGATCCGATGTTTCACCTCGGGGTGGGCGCCAAGGTCCCGCTCACCGACTCCTACGGCTTGCGCCTCGACGGCCGCATCATGGTGCCGCCCGCGATTGCATCCGGCATCGCGAAGGACGGCAGCGAGTCACACTACGACGGCCCGGACTACGAAATCCTGCTCTCGGCATACCTGGCGTTCGGTGGGGCTCGCCCTGCGCCGCCCCCGCCGCCCCCGCCGCCCCCGCCCCTCCCACCCAAAGACACTGACGGCGATGGCATCCCCGACACCAGTGACGCCTGCCCCAGCGAATCTGGTCCCAAGAGCGACGACCCCAGCAAAAACGGCTGTCCGCTGCCCAAGGACACCGACAGCGACGGTATCCCCGACGCCACCGACGCCTGCCCAAACGAGCCGGGGCCGGCAAGCGACGATGCGACGAAGAACGGTTGCCCGCTGCCCAAGGACACCGATGGCGATGGCATCCTCGACAACGTCGACAAGTGTCCGAACGAACCCGAAACCGTCAACGGCTACCAGGATGACGATGGCTGTCCAGACGAAGTGCCCGCCGAGGTGAAGAAGTTCACCGGCGTCGTCGAAGGGATCACATTCAAGACCAAGTCCGCCGACCTCACCAAGAACTCACACGCCGTGCTCGACAAGGTGGTGAATGTCCTCACGGATTTCGCGGATATCAAGATGGAGATCAGCGGTCACACGGACAACATCGGCAAGGCCGAGTCCAACAAGGAGCTGTCGCAGAAGCGCGCCGATGCGGTCAGGCAGTACCTCATCGACAAGGGCATCAAGGTCGAGCGTCTCACCACCGTTGGCTTCGGCGCGGAGAAGCCCATCGCCGACAACAAGACTGCGGCAGGCAAAGCCAAGAACCGTCGAACGGAGTTCAAGCTTCTGACTGGAAACTAGCTACGGCTTGTCGGGAAATTGCGGTCCGACCGAAGGGCCGGCCCGCGGATGGCGGCTAGCGGGTCGCGTGGGCGTGAGCGTGGGCGTTCGTGGGCGTTATGCGGGAAGACGGCTAGCGGGCCGCGCACGCTCACGCCAGCCGCCCACGCTAGCCGCTAGCCGCTGGTCGCTCACGCTACCGCTCACGCTGGCCGATCTGCGCTGGCCCGGAGGGCCGGGCGCCCGATGCCAGCCAGCCGCGCGAGCCCTCAGTCATCCCGAAGGCCCGGCGTCTCGAAAATCCCGGCCTCCCGGCCGCCCAGACTACTTGGCCAACGCGTTGACGGCAACCGTCAGTCGCGAAACTGACCGCGAGCTGGTCCGCTTCTTGATCACGCCCCGCCGGCCGAGCCGGGCGATGAGCGAGGCTGCCGACTTGAGCAGCACGGCTGCCTGTGGCTGATCCTTTGCCTCAACCGCGGCTCGCAGGTTCTTCACCGCCGTGCGCATCGCCGCTTTCTGGGCAGAATTGCGCGCCTGGTGCCGGATGCGCTGTCGGTTCTTCTTCTNNTTCTCCGCTGACTTGATGTTGGCCATTTGAAAAGGGTCGTATTCTGCGGACCCGCCCCCCCGCTGTCAAGCAACACAGCGTTCAGGGCAGGCGCGGGGTTACTTGTCGAGGTCGCTGGCAGGCGCGCCAGGGGACGGGACCACGATGTTCTGCTGCGCCGCGCGCCGATCGCCGGGCTTGAAGACCTCTTTGCCGGTGATGCGGTCGATCACGTTGTCGTTCTCGTCGCGGTCGGAGTCCTTGCCCCCGACCACGTTGTCCAGCATGTTTCCCTTGGGCTGGGCTGCGTCGGCTGCTTTGCGCGCGGCCGCCATGCGCTGCTCGACGCTGGCGTCGTACAACACCAGGCAATACACGTCATAGAACTCGGAACGGTCCACCAGCTTCAGCCCGTCGCCCGTGCTTGAGCGCCAGAGGAGGTGATCCAGCTTCTTCTCCTTGACCCCAATACTGTTGTTCTGTGTGACGTAGACTTCTTGCGCTTTGCCGAACTTGCCCTGCATGGCGGCGCCGAAATCCTTGAACTTCTTTCCCTCCAGCATCTCCTTGTCAAAGGCGATGAACATCTTGTACAGGCTGTCGTTGGCAAAGAAGAAGTAGCGGGTAGATTTCGGCTCCTTCATGAAAAGCATCGACTGGCCCGTCCCCTGCACGATCTCCTGGTCGATGATCGACACATCCCACGGGCCCTTCTGCCCGTCGAACTTGACTGTGTTCTTCTTGGTCAGGGCCGTCTCGTCACGCATCGCCTTGCGAAGCTTGTCGTTCCGGGCCGGGTCAGCGGCCGTCTTGGCAATCCTGTCCTTGTACCCAGCCTCGATGCGCGTGTTGATCTTGTCGATGACCTGCTGCGTGGTCATCGCCCACTTGTACTCGCCCCTGATCTCGGTAATGGCGTCAGCCTTGGCCACGGGAGCAGGCCCGCGGACCTTTTCCACCTTGGCCTTGACTGCCTTGGCCGCCATCCCCTGCTGTGCAGCCGCCAACACCAGGAACGCTGCCACCAAAGAAACACCGAGCTTCTTCATCTGGGATTCTCCTCTGCGTTCGCGCCCGTGCCGGCCCTTGATGGCATCGAGCAAAGGCGAACATGTCTTTCTTCCGTCCGAGGGCAGTACTTAGCGCCCTTCTAGCACTGCGGGCCTGGTTTCGACAATCGACAAAGCGGTGCTCCGATATGGGAACCCTGAGAGGGTTCCCATACCCTCCCGCGATGGTGCGCGGCGAGCAAAGCTCGCCGGCTCCCCACGCGGCTAGTTCGGCGCACCGGTACGTGTCTGGCCTCCCCGCTGCGCTGCGGCTGCAGCCTTGGGGGCATCGCCGCCCGCCGCGGCCGAGGTTGCGCGTCCCCGCACGGCTGTCTCCATCAAGTCGTCAACGCTTTCGGCGCGTTCCGCCCGCGAAGAGGCCCGCTCGCCGGGAGCTGGCCGGTACCAGTCGGCCTTGCCCGTGCGCAGGTCGTCGTGCGCATTTCCGGAGTAGGCCGCGCCCTCGCCGGGCCCGGAGTAGTCGATCCAGAAAGCCGACGGCCCTTTGCGTACGTCCAGGTGCACAAAGAACGAATTGGGATAGAAGCCGACGCCCACGTGATCAAAGGTGCGGCGCAAGAAGTCGCGCAGGGTTGCGTTGGACACGCCCGCAACACGAAAATCGCAGGCCAATCCCTGCTTGTGGGGGCTGCGTGGGTTGCGCGCGACCTTGGGGTTGCGGTAGCCGGAGATGACTTCCAGACGGTGCCCGGCAAAATGCCGCCCGGTCTGATAGATTAGGTGCGGCAAGCGCGGGTCGATCCTGTGCTGGGTGTTGGTATGGTGACAGCGCATGAAGCGCTGGAATCGCTTNNTCCTTGGTGTTGATCTGGAAGAGCTCAACCGGCGGGTTGCGCTGCGGTCTGATCTTCTTCACGGTGGTTGACGACCGCGTCGGTCCGACGGTCCGTGGAAGGGCTGGCCGCTGGCCGGTCCCGCCGTCAGGCGTGCGAGAGGGCGCAGCGAAAACGATGCTGGGA
>PMCR01000515.1:19432-19615 GCA_003155465.1 Myxococcales bacterium
CCCGCGGCGACAAGCCATCGAGATCGACAGCCCGCAACGCGGCCACGACCTCGCGATCCGCCCCAGCATCCGCCGCGGGCGCCACGTGCGACGGAACGCTGCCAGGTGACCAGGATTTCTGCTCGCGCGGCTCGAACAGCCCCAGCTGGGGGGCTTGGCCCTGGCCAGGCAGCGCCGGGTGCG
>PMCR01000172.1 GCA_003155465.1 Myxococcales bacterium
CGCGAAGAGTTGCTCGGAAATCAACCGCGCGCCTTCTCCTCCCACTCCATTCGCTCGGTTAGCCGGCAACCGGCGCGAAGAGTTGCTCGGAAATCAACCTGGTGCGATACTGGTCGGTACTGGAGAGTCCGCGGCGCAGGACGAGCCAGCCTGGAGCACCGTTGTTCTTGATATGCCCGCCAAGGCGAGCAATTTCAAATAGGGCAGTGCGCACACTCAGCTGGATGGTAGCGGACTGACCTGTTTCTGCCGTCGACAGTGCTGCCAGTAGGCGAAGATGATCAGCTGGCAATACGGGCGAAAAACCGATACGTGCCCTCAAGAGCAGCGCTCGATCCAGCTCGCTCAGGGAGGCTTGCGCCAGGCGAACGTTCCGCTGCCTCCGCCATCCTGGTGAGCCATGACGGGTGATGCTTTGGCGATGCATGACACCCCCACGACCACGCCATGGACACGCTGCGCATATGACCACCGTCTTCGCGCGCAGGTGGTTAGGACCGGCACCAGATGCCTGCTCAAGCACATCACGATTCCGCGCTCCACTGTTTCCACCTGGCGACGACGTGGTCAGCGCCCGGTCGTCACCATCAACCTGATGGAGCAGGACCGCCAGGAGCTGATCGACTGCATCGCGAAGCTCGAACGGCAAGAGCGCCTCCTTGCGGCCGTTGTCCGGATTCTTCTGGCGATGCTCCGAGCTTCCGGCTTCAGCCTCGCTGGCGAGCGGCTGCCCGAAGGCGCCGCCAAGACCGGGATCCTGCGCGCCATCACAAGTGCAAGACCATTCCTCCCGCTCGCCGTGATCTTGCGGATCGTCCACCTCGAACCCGGGCGATACCACGCATGAAACAGCCGCGCCTCCGTCCTGGCCTGCGGTTTTGACGACCGGTCCTCCAGCCCGAGAACCAGCCCGAGTCAACTCACACCCACCGAGGTGGCCGCCGTCAAAGAGATGGTGTTGGCTTCCGAGTACAGGCACATGCCGCTGGGAGATGTTCTTTGGGACCGGCGCCAAAGTGCCCGAGGAACTGGCGCTGGCGAAGGGCGATGCGCGGGCCGTGCGCATGGCCGACAATCGTGCGATGTCTTGCGAGCGCTGTCTGTGCCAGCGAGCCAGCCTTCCGGAAGGGCCAATTTCTCGCTGATTTCCATGCCGTCTCTGTTGCGAACAGAAAGTCAATGATGTCTCCGCACACAGCACGGCTAGGGCGTGATGGCGGACGACGTCGCCGCTGGCGCGTGGGGCGCGGTGTTGTTGCTGGGCGCACGCGCTGCCGGCTGGCTGTGAAGATCATCCCACGGAACCCGGCGTATCGATGCCCGGTACCCGCTTGGCCGCCTGCCAAAGTCGCTCCAGCTCCTCGGGTGTCGCCGATGCGACTGTGCGGCCCTCGCCCCGCAGCGTCTCTTCCATGTGGCCAAAGCGACGGGCGAATCGGTCGGTGGCTTCGCGCAGGGCATTTTCCGCGTCCAGCCCCAGCTTGCGCGCCAGATTGCTCAAAGCAAACAACGTGTCGCCCAGCTCGTGCATCATCTGGCCGCGATCGCCAGCCTGGCAGGCATGGTCCAACTCGGCCAGCTCCTCGTTGACCTTCTCTCGCACGCCAGCCGCATCCGGCCAGTCAAAGCCCACCGCGCCTGCCTTCTCGCCGGCGCGCGTGGCGCGCACCAGGGCCGGTGCGCTGCGCGGAATTCCGTCGAGCGCGCCCTGACGTCCCTTCTTCGCCTTCTCGACCGCCTTGAGCTTGGCCCAGTTGACCAGCACAGCTTCCGACGTCTTGGCCTGCGCTTCACCGAACACGTGGGGATGGCGGCGCATCAGCTTGGCCACGATCCCGCGGACGACATCGTCGATCCCGAACGCACCCTCGGTGTGGCGTAGCTCGGCTTGAAAAACGATCTGCAGCAGCAGGTCGCCCAGTTCCTCGGCGTGGTCGCGCACATCGCCCGATTGCAGCGCGTCCACCACCTCGTAGGTCTCCTCAACCAAGTAAGGCAGCAGCGATTCCAGAGTTTGCTCGCGATCCCATGGGCAGCCGGTGGGAGCAAGCAGGCGTTGCATCAGGCCGACCAGATCAGGCAGATTGCGGCCCGTCTGCTTGTCAGGCAGCGGACTGAGGTCGATCTGGGGCGGCGGCGTTTCCGGGCTCACGAATTGTAGTAGCGATCACGTCGATGCGGGAGCAGCAGCGGGATGGAAAGTGATCGAACGGGTATCCAGCAAGGGGTGCTCGTTGCTGTCCGTTGCGAACATGCGTTGTCCCAAACCCGTCACAGAGTCAGATTCCTGTCCGACCCATTGGGTTCTTCTTGCCAATCGAATCGTCGAATCCACAGAGGCTTCTGAACCCGGGTAGCGAACCGGAAGCAAGGCGACCATTTCGCCCCCGTTGGTGAGGGTCAAACTCGCCGGGATCCAAACCAGGTCACGCAAGTCAGCCGGTTTTTCGATCCGGAGAGACGACACGTTGGAAAACGGAATCCAGTAGTACTTGCCGTTCACGATCGCTTCTAGGACAGGCCCTATGCGAGGATCGGCGTCCGCCAGCCACTGGAATTCGACGCCATCAATCGTCCCGGGGTTCGAGGGAGCCGCCTCGAAAGCCGAGGCGCGAAGCTCAGCAGCCGCTTGCTGTTTCCCCAAGACCATCATCTTGAGCGATTGCAGCAAGAGCGCCATCCACTGCCCTGGCTCCCCAAGCAACAACGGCGTCCGTTGTCCTTGAAAAACCGAAGCGCGAACCTCCTCGCATTCTATTGCGGTTTGGTAAGTCTGGACCATAGGGGCAATCGTCGGCGCCATTTCTTTCAGGATCGCCAATTGACTCAAAGCCCGTGACCATTGCCCAAGCACTGCCAGCACCTGGAAAAGGAGTACATGGTGCTTGGGGTCCGAGAACGATTGCCGAACCAGGGCTTGCGCGCCAGCCAGGGCTCCCTCAAGGTCTCCCTGACGAATACTCTCACTGACAGCACTCATGGGGTCACTCTCCTGGGGAAGTGCGTGGAACTCCGTTGCTGTTTCCTGACGATGTGTGCAGGGCGTTCGATCGTGGCACCCCGCGCATCAACTGCCTGATGTGTATATTGAACGCCAACCTCCGTAAAGCTGAAAGTTGGGTTCCGTGAAGATGTCATCGGGCAGCGCCCCGGGGAAGAAGTGGATCGCCCGGCGGGGGTGTCCCTGTCACGTCAGGCCAAGACCGTCTCCGTCCCAGCCCTCCAACCCGAATCCGATCGCGCGACTGGACGCTGGTCGCGGCGCGGGTTCCGTGGTACACCAGATTAGGTTCGATTGAGTCAGCGGCCAAGCGATCCCCTGCGAGAAACTACGGATGTCGAATCGGACCGTGTGGTCCTCGACGACAACCGCGTGGCCCTTTCGCTGTTCGGCGAGAAGAACGCCAACCTCAAGCGGATCGAGGTTGAGACGGGCGCCCGGCTTCACTCGCGCGGAAACGAGCTGACTTTTCTGGGCCCGACCGACGCTATTGCCCAAGCGCGCCGTCTGGTGGAACAGCTCTACCGCATGGTGCGCGGCGGCCGCTCGGTGGGGCCCGAGGACGTCACGCGTGCGGCGCACGTGCTGCGCGGGGATGCCAACGCCAACCTGCAGGA
>PMCR01000197.1 GCA_003155465.1 Myxococcales bacterium
CAGCCGCCCCACGTGGGATTCCACATTGGTACCGGCATGGCTGATCCGCCCAAGCCCGACATCTACGTCAAGTAGTCGATTGCACTGACGCGTGAATGGTGCTCGCGCTGTTCACGCCCTTCCGGCGGTACAGAAGCCCCGACTTCCCGGTGATCGGCAGGCGGGGCTTTTTCTTGTGCGGCGGAAGAAGCTGGAAGAACCCTGCACGCCGGTTGAAAGCGCGATAGAATCCGCATCCATGCCTGGAACCACAGTGAGAGGCCGGCGCAGATCCTCGACCGTGCTCGTCGGTGTCTTGGCTTCGGTGGCGATGGCAGGGCTCACGGTTGCGTGTCTTCGCAAGAGCCCTCCTCCGCCACCTGCCCCGCCCCCGACGAAGTCCGAGCCACCCCCCGACGCACAGCGGTCCCCCGATCCAACATTCCTGGTGCTGGTGTGGATAGAGAGTACGCCGCCGGGAGCACGCATTGTGCGGGTATCCGATTCCCACGTGTTGGGATATACGCCCGAAATCGTCGAGTTTCACCAGTCCAACGAGCCTGTGCCGGTCCGCTTCGAGCTAGAAGGCTACATCCCTGTCACGCGCAAGGTGTCGGCGACTTCAGATGGCGAATTGGCGGTCGTGCTGGCAGCGAGCCCGAAGGAACATGTTCCGGCGACCAAGAAGTCCAAGGGGAGCAAAGCGCACAGGAATTCGGACTAAGAACCAGGATTCAAGACGGTTGGCGAGTTCTACGCGCAGTCGGGAGGGCGCGTAGCCCTGGGGGAGATCTCTTGGTAGGTGGATGGAGTATTCTACGCGAACCAGGCCATGGGAAAACACAGGCGCGCACCGAGGAAGGGCAGGCAACCCGGCGCCGTAGATGCGACCAGCGGCCCTTTGGCTCAGCTTCTTTCGGACGAGCCGGCTGCCTGGGCTCGGCTCGCTCCTTTCCTGGCCTTTCTGTTCCTGGTGGCGCTCTACATCGCAACCTTGAATCCATCGGTGGCAGGCGGTGATAGCGGTGAACTCACGGCGGCCGCGCTCACCGGCGGCGTTCCCCATCCATCGGGCTATCCGCTTTTCGCACTCTTGGCACGGTTTTTCGCCGCGCTTCCACTTGGGCACTCCCCTATTTGGCGAGTGAACCTGCTCTCCGCCGTATCGATGGCAGCGGCGGGCGGCCTGGTGTGCGCCGTGGTTCAGTCGTGGACGCGCAACGCTGCGGCCGGGCTCGTGGCAGCGGCACTCTTTGGCACGAACTCACTGGTTTGGTCGCATGCGACGAGCGCAGAGGTGTTCGGGCTCAACGCGATGTTTGTTGCCTTGGCCTTCCACCTTTGGTCGCGGGTCGAGCGAACGCTCTTCCGCCGCGATGTGGTTGCGCTGCTTTTCGCCAGCGGGCTTGCCATGTGCAACCACCACACCTTTGTATTCGTCGGCGCGCCCTTGATCTTGCGCTCGCTGTGGGTCGCACGATGCAACCTCGGTGCCCGGGGACTGGCCCTGGCTCTCGTCTTCGGACTTCTTGGCTTGGTCCCCTATCTCTACCTCATGCCGGCCTCTGCTTCGGCGGCGGCCGTGTCGTGGGGCGATGAGACCAGCATCGGCGGTCTTGTTGCCCATATCTTGCGCCGCAACTACGGGACCTTCAGCATGGGCCAGACAAGTGCGGACGGAGTGTTCGTCGCGCATGACACATTCTTTCCAACCCTCTGGCACATGTGGGGTCACGCATTCCCCCGTTTTCTTTGGTTTGGTCCACTCCTCGCCATGATGGGTCTGTATCTCGGCACAAAGAATCGCCAACCCCGCAAGGCGGCCTCCGCTCTTCTCCTTGTTCTCTGTCTTTACAGTGTGACCTTTTGCGCTCTTTCCAATCTGTCGACATCTAGGCCGCTTCATCTGTCCGTCCTTGGCCGTTTCTGCATCGAGTCCGATCTGCTGTTGGCGATTGCCTCCGGGTTCGGCGTTGCCGCTCTCTTGCAGAGGCTGGGCACGCGCTCGCCCGCGGTCTGGCTACGCTGGGCCCCTGTCGGTGCAGGGGCGGTGTTCGCAGTCGGCGTTGCGGCTCATGCAGGGCAGGCGAACGGACGCAACAAGACCATATTTCGAGATTTCGTAACGACCGCGTTCGCGTCGATTCCACCCGGCGCCATCGTGGTCACCATGGGGGACGAACTCACGGGCTCCGTCTTCTATTTTCACGAGGTGGAGAAGCTACGCGCCGATGTCATTCATTTGGATCGCAACTACTTGGGTGCTCCCTGGTACACGGCACGTAAACGACGTGTTGCTCGCAATTTGTATTTGCCTGATGGTGGCTATGGAAAGCACGGCTGGAACATCAAGCAGCTGCTCGACGGCAATCCCAACCGGCCGCTCATCGTCATCGGTCATCTAGACGATTGGGATCAAAGCTGGCAAGACGGATACAAACTAGCAGCCTACGGCCTGGTTCATTCCCTGGTGCGGGCCAGCAAGTTTCCAAGCTACGAACAGTGGGCCGAACGGGATCGCCAGGCGATCGCCAGCTACGATGTGGCATTGGCTCTGCGCGCGCCGGATGAATCCTGGGAAAACTCCCTCGGTCAGCGTGTCCTGGGTACCCAAGTCGGGCGCGCGCACCTCTGTCTTGTTTACAGTAGTGAACGCGGCGGTGCTGCCGAGCCCGCGCAATACGCACTTCGTCTTCTCGAGGATGTCATTGCCAAAGCCGGCGGTGATGAAAGACTTGGAATCGCGAGGTGGCCGGGAATGCGCAAGCTTGACCTGGGCCCAGGGGTTTGGAAGGACCTCGGCATTGCCTACGAGATTCTCTCTCGCATCGACGGCCGGTACGACCCACGCATCGCTGTTGCCTACGAAGAGTTCATCGAGCAGGCCGCTGCCGACGATCCCGATCTGGCTACCGCACGCAAGATTCTCCAACAAACGGGCACGGTCGGTGCCAGGTCACGCTGACCGAACCCCGCGGACCTGCGCAAGAAACTCGGCCTTCCGAGGCGCAGATCGGCC
>PMCR01000290.1 GCA_003155465.1 Myxococcales bacterium
ACGAGACCTCTCCCGCCATGACACCGACGCCGTCGCCAGGCGCCGTCTGACCCGCGATGGTCAGGTTGCTCTTGGCCGACACAGGCGACTTGAGAACGATGTAACCACCGACATCGAAGACCACGATGCGGTTCTCTGCGCTGACGGCGTCGCGAAACGACCCTGCACCGGTGTCGTTCAAGTTGGTCACATGGTAGACGCCATACCCGCGCCCGCCGGTTGCTTTATTGCCGAAGCCGAGCGCGCCGGGAAATGCGACGGCCGCGCCGGAGGGGATCGGGCCCGTCGTCCCTCCTGAGCCGGACCGGCCCGCGCTGCCCCCCGACGCTGAGGACCCGCCCCGTGCCGTCGCGCCTGCTGAGTTCGCGATGCCGCCTGAGCCGATCGGTCCTCCCGTACCCCCAGTCGCGCCGGCCACGACGCCCGTGGTGCCGCCAGCGCCGCCTCTGCCCCCGGCCGCGCCGCCCGTGGCGATCCCGCCGACCGTTGCAATCGTGCCGCCCATGTACCCACCCGTGCCGGTCACTGCGCCTGTGCCGCTCGCGCCGCCAGGAGCAGCCATGCCGCCGGAACCGATCGAGCTGCCGCCAGTCGTGCCGCCGATGCTGGTCGCATCGCCCTTGCCGGTCGCGCCGCCGCTGCCCGGGCTACCGCCTATGACACCAGCGCCACCCGAGGGTCCGGCGGTCGTGCCGCCAGGATTGGGGTCACCGCCCGTCTCGCCTCCAGTGCCAGCTGCCCCGGGGTTGCTGCCTCCGGATCCGCCGCCGGCTTGAGTTCCAGTGCCGTTATCCGAGCAAGCGCCAACCAGGGCGGTGCTTAGGATCACAATGCTCCGCAGAACTTGGCTGTCTCTCATGGTGCTACCTTTCCGCAAGCCCCAACAGTTTCGCTCTGCCCGGTCTGCGGATCCACGAAGGTTTTCGTCAAAGTGCAGGTGGTACCGTTGCCCGCCTGCGGCAGGAACTGCCGTCCGACTAACCAATCGCCGCGGCTGGCAACCCGACGCGGTGAGACACATGCCATCCCCGGATTTCCACGATCGCTGCTTTCTACCGTCGACGGCATCTGCGAAGAGGGTCGGCATGCGAGCCGGGCCGCCGCACGATCACGTCTCTGCACGGATACCCAGATTCTTCAACGATTTCACCGCAGTTGCACTTGTGTACGCAAGAACTCAGAATGTCGTGTGCCGCAGCCACGATAGGAGTCAGGTACTGAAGAGGTGTCCGGAAATCGGCTCTCCTGGATTTTGTGTTCGAATGATTTCGATCACTTGCGCGACGAAGATCGCTTTTCGCGACGATTTATTGACACGTCTTGAATCCATTCTGCCGAACTCCTCTTAGCACGACGAGTAATTCCCTGACCTGAGGAAGCCGCATGACCAGTCACAAGAGTTGCGCCTCGCTATGGATACCCGCCGCGGTCGCCGTCCTGCTGGCGGTTCCCCTTTCAGCCACGGCCGGTCCCACCACCGGCGCGATTTTCGGTCGAGTGGTTGACCGCGACACGCACCAGCCTCTCGACGGCGTGACCGTGGTGGCTTCGGGACCGCAGGGCGACCAGGCCGTGCTGACCGATTCCAAGGGACAGTATGAGCTGCGCGGTCTGCCCATTGGCGACTACCTGGTTCGCTTTTTCCGCGGTGCCGTGGCCGTCGAGCACTCCGCCACGGTGTTGATGGATCAGACCGTGAGGGTCAACGGCAGCCTGCCGTCGGCACCCGAGGCGGTACAGACCATCGCGGTTACGCAGCGGGCGCCGGCCATCGACGTCGGCTCGACGCGCGTGGGTGTGACGTTGACCCGAGACTTCGCCGCGAACATACCGAACGGTCTGAACCTGAGCGGCCTTATGGAAAAGGCGCCCGGCGCTTCATCGGATGTGACGGGGCTGTCTCTTTCTGGCGGAACCGGCCTGGACAACGTCTACTATCTCGACGGCCTCAACATCACCGCGCTCAGGGACGGGGCGCTGGGAGCCAACCCGCTGGTTCCCTTCCTTGAGGAAGTCGAAGTGGTGAGCGCGGGCTACGGCGCCGAATACGGTCGTGCCTTGGGCGGCGTGGTCAACATCGCGACCAAGTCAGGAACGAACGAATGGCACGGCAGCGCATTTTCCTACGTGGCGCCTGGGGCTTTGTCGGGCAGTCAACAACGCATCCCCAGCCGCGCCACCTCGCTGACCGGCGTGACCGAGCCCGACTACACCACCAACATCGGCGTCGAGGTGGGTGGCCCGATCATCAAGGATCGGCTGTTCATCTGGCTGGGCTACTCGCCCGAGATCGCCCGCAACCATCTGGTGCAGTACGCAGACAAGTTCGTCGAGAACACCGATCCAAACACGGGTCAGCCTGATGGTACCCAGGCCAACAATCCCGACGGCACCCCGGTGACGGTGCCCCTCTATCGCCGCAGCTACGCGGGTGAGGCCCTGACCCAGCACTACGCCGGCAAACTCACCTGGAGACTGGCGCCCGAGCAAACGCTCAGTCTGGGTCTGTATGGAATCTACTCGCGGCAGGAGTACATGCGCGGGGCCAACATGGACTACCTGGCCGGCATGACCAACGAGAACACCGGCACCAATGACATAACGGCGCGCTGGACGGCGGCCTTCTTCCAGCGGCGCTGGCGTCTGGACGCGACGTTGGGTCTGCACCTCGAACATTACGACCGTCACTCGCCTTTCCAGGACAGCGAGGGCCTCAACGACATCGTGTGGCACAACTCGCCGTCGTTGGGGCAGTTCAACGCCGACGTGGCCAGTTCGTGCGCGGACAACCGGGCCACCAGTTTCCAGAGCTGCCCGGTGCAAGGCTACCAGTCGGGTGGTTACGGCATGTTGCGCGACATCGATGCCTTCCGTCTGGCCGGACAGCTCAAGAGCACCAACATCTTTCACGGCGGCGGCGTGCACGATCTCAAGTACGGCTTCGATGGCGAGTTCATCCAGTACACGGACGCGCGCTGGAACTCGGGGCGGGATGGCAATCGTGGCTCGGCGTTGATGTATCCGAATAGAGAAGCCGATCTGCAGTCATTCTTCCGACTGCCGCCGGGGGAGACCTTGGCCAATTTCGGCGATGGGAGCGACCCCAGCGTCCCGCACCTCGCGTCCGACTTGCTGGACCCGAACTCCTACTACCAGGATGTAATCCGGTCCAGAACGCGGGCGCTGAACTCGGCCCTCTTTCTGCAGGAGAGCTACTCGCCCCGCCCCAATCTGACGGTGAACGCGGGCGTGCGTTGGGAAATGCAACAGATCTACGACTATCGGGGCAACAAGGCACTCAGCATCAACGACAACATCGCGCCGCGCGTGGGTGTGGTCTACGATCCGACCAACGAAGGCCGGTCCAAGCTGTTCGCCCACTACGGCCGCTTCTACGAATCCATTCCCATGACCCTGGCCAACCGGGGGTTCGGTGGCGAGGGCGTGGTGTACAGCGTCCGTACCTGTCCGCCGGGCGAGACGGATTGGACCAAGTGCACGCTCGATCCCGCCCAGATCTATCCGACGACGGGTGAGATGCTGAAGGTCCAGAATGGCCTCAAGGGCAGCTACAACGACGAGGTGGTGGCGGGGGGCCAGTATCAGATCGTACCGGACCTTGTTGTCGGTATGTCTTTCATTTATCGCTGGCTGGGGCGCGCGATTGAGGACATGTCTGGCCCGTCAGGGCAGGGACCCAGCCTGTTGGCCAATCCGGGCACGGGGTCGGTCAGTCAGGCCAGACTTCAGCAATTGGAGCAGAACGCGGCTCAGAACCCGACACCGCAGAACCAGAAGGCCTTGGATGATGCGGTCATGCAGGCCTACATTGCGGACCAACCCAAGCCCACGCGAACCTACAAGGCGGTCCAGTTTCAGGTGGCCAAGCGTTTCGTGCGGCGACTGTTTGTGATGGGGTCGTACACGTATTCTAGTCTGCGCGGCAACTACCCGGGCCTATACGCTGCTGACAACGACCAGCGCGATCCGAACATGAGCACGCAGTACGACTGGCGCGGCATCATGGCCAACCGCTATGGTCCATTGCCCAACGATCGGCCACATCTCATCCGGCTCGACGGCTACTACGTGTTCACGTTGGGCGGGTCCAACCTGACCACCGGGCTTGGCTTCGTTGGGCGTTCGGGGCAGCCGCGCAGCGCCCTGGGCCGGTTTTCCGGGTCGGGCGAGCTCGACAGTTTCATCGTCCCGCGTGGCTCCATGGGTCGCACGCCGTTTGTCACCCAGTGCGACATTCACCTGGGCTATCGCCGACCACTCGGCCCCAAGATGTCGGTCGAGGCATTCGTCGATGTCTTCAATGTGCTCAACCAACGGGCGGTGTTGGCGCAGGATCAAGAATACACCGTCGATCGGGTCAAGCCGCTCGCCAAGGGCCAGGACATCACGACGCTGGTAGCGACCGACGCCAGCGGCAATCCGATGCCCGCCACCAAGAATCCCAACTATCTCATGCCCACTGCCTACCAGGCCCCCATCGCGGGACGTTTGGGGGTACGGGTTTTTTTCTGAGCTCCTAGCCTGGTTGGAGGACGTAGAGGGCGCCCAGTCCAATCATCAGCGCCCCGGCCCCTCGGCGAAGCCAGATGGCGGGTACGACTTGTCCGAGAGCGCTGCCGAGAAGCACGGCCAAGGCGGAAGAAGTGACCAGCGCCAGCGCTGCGCCAAGGAAAACCAGCCAGCGGGCATGGCCGCCCGCCGCCAGAGCCAGGGTCGCAAGCTGCGTCTTATCACCCAGCTCGGCCAGGAAAACGGTCACGAATGCGGTCAAGAAGGTCATCGCAGTTCCTTTCAAAGCACGCGAAGAATCCAGCACTTGAGATGCCCCGTCTCCGGGACGCCGGCCAGTTCCGGGTGATCGCGGCCGGCACCGCGACGTTCGAGGATCTGTATCGATCGGCCGCTTTGCGCCGCGGCCGCCGACACCAGCTCGTCAAATTGTGCGCGCGACACGCGGCCCGAGCAGGAGCAGGTCACGGCAAGACCGCCCGGCTTGGTCAGGCGCAGGCCGCGCAGGATGATCTCCTGGTAGGCGCGAAGAGCGGCATGGTCGCCGGCCTGGCGCTTGGCCAGCGCGGGCGGGTCGAGCACCACGACGTCGAATCGTTGCTTGTCCGCTTCCAGCGTGCGCAGAAGCTCGAAGGCGTCAGCCTGGCGCACCTCCAGGTTGGGCAGTTGGTTGCGGGTCGCGTTGGCCTTGGCACGGGCCACGGCTTGCGCGTCCTCGTCGGTAGCCAGCACCGCGCCTTGCCGCCGCGCCAGGGCCAGCGCGAAGCCGCCGTGATAGGTGAAGGCGTCCAGACAGCGGGCTCCGGCGGGAGCCAGCGCGGCCACGGCCGCGTGGTTGTCGGCCTGATCGAGAAAACCACCGGTCTTGCTGTCGGTGAGTAGGTCGGCCTGCAGGCGGTTTTCGCCCAGCCGGTAGATCACCTCGGTCGCGCCGTCGCCTGCGGCCACTTCACGCACGCGCGGCAGGCCCTCGAAGTCGCGCGCCGATCCGTCGTCGCGCGCCACCACCACGCGCAGGCCAAGGCGGTTTTTCAGCAGGTCTGCCAGCGCCGGCCGGGCTGCATCCATGGCCACGGACGTGGTCTGCATGACCGCGGCATCGGCATAGCGGTCGACGAAGAGACCGGGCAGGCCATCGGCTTCGCCGTGAACCAAGCGCAAGGCATCGCGATTCAAAGCGAGCCTCTGGCGCCAGGCCAGCGCGGCCTGCAAGCGCTCGGCCACCAGAGCCATCAGCTCCGGCAAGGGCGAGCTATCGTTGCGTCGTTCAAGGATGCGCAGGGCAACCGGAGACTCTGTGGCCCAGGTGGCGCTGGCGAGGGATCGCCGCCGTTCGTCGACCACAGCCACCAGGGCTGGTCCGCCGGTGCGCGCGTCGGTCGGGGGACCTGAGAGCACATCCTGCCGAAAGACCCAGGGGTGCCCGGACGCGATGCGGGCGCGGCCCCGCAGGTTCACGACGACGGTAGGGTGGGCTGGCACGCGCAGGTTGGGCACGCGCGAACCCTACATCGCCGTTCGCACGCAATCGAGTGTCAGGGGGATGCGGGTGCCGCCATCCACCATTTCGAAGTCGGTCACCTGGATGGCAGCCAGATCGCGCGCGCCGAGCAGCCCGTCCCACTTGGCGGTGGTGTGCGTGTCAGCCTGTGCGGTCAGCGCAATGGTGCCGCCGCCAGGTCCGTCCCCGCCCGCCCCCGCATCCTTGTTGCTGGAGTTGCTGCAGGCCGCGTGAGAGAGGCCGGCTGCTGCGACAATCAGTCCAAGAAAGGACGTATGACGCATGAATCACCTCGTGCTGCTTCCAAGCATACGAGATTCTCGTCGCCAACGCTGCGCGAGAGCCGCAGAAGGTCGCGGCCGTAGACATGGCTGCGGCCGGAGTGATCACTGTCGGCCACCGTCTGCGGGGGACCCCGTCTACGACTTGGGGAGATTCTACTTCGCGGCCTTGGCTGGGGCTGCGGGCGGCGCCTTGGCGCCTGCGGGCGCAGACTTCTCGCCGGCAGGTGCAGCGGGTTTTGCGGCGGCCGCCGGCGCTGGCGGAGTGGCCGCCTTCTCGGCCAGTTCGGCATTGATTTCAAGCTTGACCTCGTCGCTGACCACCATGCCGCCGGTATCGAGCGCCTTGTTCCAAGTCATGCCCCAGTCCTTGCGGTCCAGCTTGCCTGTCGCCATCACGCCCCGGACGGTGCGTCCCAACGGGTCCTTGATGGATGCCGACGGTCCGTCGACCGTGAGCACCACCGGCTTGGTCACTCCATGCATGGTGAGATCCCCAGTGAGCTTGAGCCTGCCCTTGCCCGCCTTCTCGATCTTGGTCGACTTGAAGGTGATCGCTGGGAACTTGGCTGCATCGAAGAAGTCGGGAGACTTCAGATGGGCATCGCGCTTGGCCTCGCGCGTGTCGATGGAAGCGGTTTCGACGCTCACCTCCACGCTGGACTTGGTCGGGTCTTTCTCGTCCAGCTCCACCGCCCCCTTGACCTTCTGGAACTGACCCTTGACGGTGGTGACCATCATGTGACGGACACTGAATTCCACGGTCGAGTGGGCGGGGTCTATTTCCCAGGTGCTGGCCTGGGCCAGAGCGGGCGACAGAACCAAGAAACTCACGGCCAACAACCGAAGTGGTTTCATGCGCATTTCCTTTGTGCGGGTTGAGGGGGCACTGTGAGGACCAGCCTACCCCGTAGATTTGATGCCTAGGGCAGCGAAATGGTACTGGTACTAGTCCGGGGATGGCGTCATCGCCGGCAGAGGCAGGCGAATGACGAACGAAGTAGGCCAGCCGACCACGTCCTCGACCGCAATGCGCCCGCTGTGGGCCTCGGCAACCAGACGGCAGAAGTACAGGCCCAGGCCCCAGCCGAACATGCGGTTGGCCTCGGTCTCCCCCTGCTGGAATTTGGAGAAGATTCTTTCTCGATCGGCGACCGGGATGGCGTCGCCGGTGTTGTGGATCGACAGGACGACTTCGCCCCCACTCTCCGTCGCGACCAGCAGGATGCGTCCTCCCGAAGGGGAGTAGCGGAGGGCATTGGACAGCAGGTTGTCGAGAAGGCGCGGGAAGAGGCGCCGGTCAGCCACCATGTAGAGGGTGTCAGGCGCGTCCACCTCGATGTTGATGGACTTGCTTTGGGCACGCGAGAGCGCCTGCTGGCGCGCGAGGTCCAGCATCTCCCGCGCCGAAACCGGCACAATATTGAGCGTGATGCGTCCTTCTTCCAGCTTGGTCGTGTCCAAGATCTGGGTAATCATGTTGGCCACGTTGGTCGACGAGGTGAGTGCATCATCGCTGGCTTCCAACATGTCCCGTGTGGCCCGCTGGCGCTTGAGTTCTCGCGAAAGGAACTCGAGCGACAGGATGGCCGCGCTGAG
>PMCR01000174.1 GCA_003155465.1 Myxococcales bacterium
TATCGATCTTGGTCGCCGTATCCACTCTGATCGTCCAAGGCAGAATCCCGTGCCAACACGCTCGGCCCTGCCAGGCGGAGGCGCAGCATCTCAATGAGCTGCCTACTCTCGTCAGTCTCGGATTCGTAGGACTTGCCGGTCACGATGTTTTTCTTGAAGCTTTCCGGCACGGGTATCCAATCGCGTTGCTCCAAGAAGAATGGCTGCGCGAGGACTATGCAACCAATGACTGGATCGTGGCCGGCGTCGTCCCGGCGATACTTTCGGATACGCGCCTGGAACTCGGCCAGATCCCTGACACCGTTGTTCAGCCCAAAGGCTTTCCAGGCCAGCGAAATCGGCAGAAACGAGTGGCGAACGAAATAGCCTCCCCCGGTGATGAAGTTATCGGGGTGATGCAGCTTGAATAGGAACAAGCCCTCTTCAGGTAGAACCTTGAAAGTGCTGGTACCGCCGGGTTGCCAGAAGTTGACTTCCTCGGGAGCCTGGGCCTTCTGCTGTTCAAACCAGCTGCGGTCGGTGACGCCGATCCAGATCTTCATTCTACGTCTTCCCGAGTGATAGTCAGCAGGTGAGTCTTTGGGCCGAGAACCCGATCATCCACCCGCCTAGACCACAAGACGTAGTGTACTCCATCGCGCCCTCGACGAGGACATGGCGCGGCGGGTGGAGGCGCAGGCGGATTTCAAGCAATAGATCCACGTGCCGGGCGATGGCGGGGCCTGGCAGCGGCTGTGCTCGAAGATAGCCACGGGCACGGGCAAAACCCTGGTCATGGGCATGATCGTGGCCTGGCAGACGCGGAATGCCGTCACCTATCCCAAGGAGCGCGGGCGGGCCTCTCGAACAAGCTGGTGATCCCCAGCCTGTTCCACCGGGATCCCCTGCGTCGGCGCATGCTCATTGCCTTGAGCATCGACCGCATCGTGCACCACCTGCTACGCTTCGTGACCGAGCAGAACCTGGAGCACGTGGAGCCGGTGTTCGACGAAGAAAACCCCATCGGCAGCACGCGCAACATGCGCACCTGGTACACGACCAGGGTGTGCCACCCCGCCGTGCGCTCGCAGATCAGCCACATGGTGGCCGACAGCGCCTGGGAACAATTTGCCGCCAACCTGCTGGCAACCAGTCCGCTGGTGGACGCCTACGCCAAGAACGACCACCCTGGCTTCCAGATTCACTATCTGTGGAATGGCGCCAAGCGCCGCTACATCCCCGACTTCCTGATTCGCCTGAGCAACGGCAAGACCCTGGTGCTGGAAATCAAGGGCGAGGACAGCGAGCAGAACCGCGCGAAGCTGGCCGCCATGCGCGCCTGGGTGGACGCGGTCAACGGGAAGGGTGGCTTCGGACGCTGGTGCTGCGACGTTGTCTACGAGATGGCGAAGATGCAGGATGTGCTTACAGCCCATGGGCGATAAGAAGCGGCTTCGAGGATCCATGACCACCAGGGCCCTGCCATGACCCGCAACCGAGCCATCGACAAGCTCATCGCTAAGGGCGAGTCGAAGACGCTCGAATTCAAACGCTCGACGGGCGAGCTGCGCGAGGCCTTGCAGACACTGTGTGCGTTCGCCAACGGCTCAGGCGGCAAGGTTGTGATCCCATCTTCGACGACCGCGTCGAGGCCTGGAGCGCCGGCCGGTATCCCACGGGCATCACCGCCGAGATGCTGACGCGAGCCCATCCCTCGGTGCAGCGCAATCCGCTTATCGCCGAGGTGTTCTACCGGGCCGGGCTGATCGAGAAGTGGGGACGAGGCACGAACCGCGTGGCCGAGATGTGCAAGGCGGCCGGCGTCGCCCCGCCGGAGTTTGCGGAGATCGGCGGCGCGGCAGTTGTGACCTTCAGGGCAGACGTCGGCCAGACCCGGCGGCGGCCAGAGTCGCAGCTAGAGTCACGGCTAGAGTCGCAGCTAGGGTCGCAGCTAGGGTCGCAGCTAGAGTCACCGAAGGGTTCTCAGCCAAAGGCGAGCGAGGGGGCACTCGAAACGCGGGTTCTTGGACTGCTTGAGAACGGTCCGCTTTCCCGGTCGGAGCTTTCGCGGCTCATTGGACAACGGCGTGTGTCTGGGCAGCTTCATGTGACAATCAAGTCCCTTCTCTCGCGGGGGCTGATCGCGTACACGATTCCCGAGAAGCCGGGCAGCCGCCTGCAGAAGTACCGGCTCGTCAAGCCGGCGACACCGCGGTGACGGCTAGGCCATCACGTATCGGCCATCAGCTTGCGCAACCGTCCGATGGCCTCGCCGTGCAACTGGCACCCGCGCGGCTCGCTCACGGCCAGCATGCCGGCGATTTCGCGGTAGGTGACCACGGCGTAGGCATCCACCAGAGAGGTGGGCTCGGGGCTCAACACCAGCACCACCTCTTGAATCATGACGCCGCTTTTCGGCTCAGTTACAAGCTTGACCTGAGAGGGGCTTCCCAACGGATGAGCTCATGAACGCCTCTTCTCGCCAGACGCGGCCATCAACCCAGGCCGGCTCCGGTGAGACAAGTGGCGATCACTCTATTGGAAGGCCAGTATTCGACACGATATCTTGAACCACACGCCCCAATTCCCCGACGACTGGACTTTCAATCGTGAACGTCGCGGCCAGTGCGCCGTAGTACCACAGGACACCCTGTTTTCCGCCTGAAAACCTATCCCAGAGTCGATCGCCGACCTGACGAAGGTCAGAAAGAATCGCCCGAGCGTTGTATAGCTTGTCGCATGCCGCAACCAACTGGATCCTACCTGGGGACTTCCCGAGGTGGTCCAGATAGAGTTCCTTCCGACGCCGCCAAGGCGGGCGCGGCGGATCGATTGAATCGGAGCACGCGGCCACAATCGCGGCCACGTCTTCGCCGAAGCGCTCACGAACCGCGGCCAGCGTCTCGCTTCCACCCTGATCCTCGACGGCGTCATGCAAGAGGCCTGCGATCGCCTGGTTCTCATCGCCCCCGTATTCAAGAACAAGACTCGATACACCGAGGAGATGCGCGACATACGGAACGCCTGACCCCTGGCGTTGCTGTCCCCTATGGAGATCGAAGGCGAACGCAAGGGCCTCACTGTACTTGTCTGAGAGGTTCATTCGTTGAGGGCTCTCTTCTCTGAGAAGTCCTGTCATCGCTCCGCGGTTCTCTTTCGATGCTGTGCGAGCAATGCGTCGAATTGCTCCTTGGTCAGTCTGTCAACGTCGCCCCCCGCCTCGTAGTGGGCGTTCAGCATATCGAGACTTCTAATGAATTCTCCTGGGTGACTGTCAATTACGGGCCGGTCATTCACGGGGAAGTACCAGGGATACTCTTCTGGCATTGCGGTTACCAAGGCTGCCCCGCGCGCCGTCGTGCCAGCAGCGCCTTAAACTCGGCCTCCGTGAGGCTCTCAACCTCGGCGGCGGCTCTGACGTAGGCGTCCAGCAGGTCAGGCCGGGGTACGAATTCATCTGTCCGGGGATCCCAGGCGAGAACGAGAACCCTTCCGTCACGACGCCGGCTGACTTTGACGGGTAGGTTATAGGCCGAGAAGTAATAGGGATACGATTTCATGGGGATCTCCGAGGTCGCATGGCAGATTCGTATGCGTCGTCGTATAGCTTTTGCATCTGAGCCTCAAGTCGTTCGAGCCGCTGGCTTTCGGCGGTCGTCAGAGGACGTTGAGTACCTCTCGCTTCGATTGTTCGAGACTCTTCGTAGAGCCTGTGGCCTACGCTTTCCTTGACCTCGATGATCCCGCGGAGGTGCAGCTGCATCTCGACAATGTGCCCATTGCCCATTTCGACGTTCATCAGCACATCACGATAGCCATTCAGCGGCTTGGCAAAGCGGTCTCGGAGCTTGACGATCTTGCATCTTGACCTGACTACGCCTAGAGCCGCATTCAGTTCGGCCATCGTTTCAAACACGATGGAGGACCGCGCTAGGTCTGTGAGCTGGGAGGCGTCGCCCCCGTAGTTTGCGTCGACTTTCTCTTCGGCGCGAGTGCGTCCTTTCAGCGACGGGGGTACTACGGGGGTGCCTCCAGTAGCTGCCGCAATTTCGGTGGTAGTTCTCGAAAGCTCGCGCTGCGCAACCTCCGCGTCCCTGTACAGTGCGTCCAGGTCTGACGTCTTCTGCGGCCCCGCCCGGTGAATGCTGGGCTTGCGAGGGTTCGGTCTGGCTCGCGGAAGGCTCGGCGGCGCCTGCTCTTGATCCACATGCACGGTGGTCGTGTGCGTCCCTTCATCGGTGTGACCCTCGACCTTGACCGGCTCGGTGAATTTGAGCTTGGCATCCTTGTCAGCCAGCTGCGCCAGCTTCTGTTCGGGGCTCAGCTCCGATTCCAGGTGCAGGGGCTTGACCTTCAGGTTCTTCAGATCCGCCTTGGTGCCCCTGACGTTGAGGTAGAGCAGAGCGCTCGTCACCGCCATGGAACGAAGCAGCTCCATCACCTTGCGGGCCTTGTCGTCCGGGGAGAGCGCCGGATCGTTCATGACCTTTTCGAGCGCGTCGATGTGATCGACGGCAACCAGGACGCCCTGCACGCTGTCGACGGTCACCTGGCCCAGAAGTACGAAGGCCACCAGCCCCTTCTCGGTCGTCACCGTCAACTGGGCGCCCCGACGCCATATGGCCATGCTAGCGCCGGCCCCTCCGAACAGGTTGGCAGCGATGGTCAAAATGTCGAAGGCGTTGGCCCCCCAGCTGGAAAAGCCCTCGTTGTAGCGCTGGGCCATGTTGATCCCGGCCGATGCCGTGCTCGAGAAGATGGAAACCCAGATCAGGGCGGAGACCGCCTGCGAACCAGGCACCGGCGCGACTAGCGTGATCACGCCCGCCGTGATTGCGGCCCCGAGTGCCACGATGCCCAGGAACTCGGAAATGCTGTCCCAGAAACTGGCCCCGTCAGTCTCGAACTTGCCCTGGAGGCGGGGCAGGTCCGGAAGGCCGTCAATCGTGTAGGCGATGCCGCCGTCGGGATAGCGATTCTGCTCATCCCAGGCAGCGAAGGCGGCCTGGATCGATTCCAGGTCGTCCTTCCCGTGGCCCCTGTACTCGCCGGTCGTGCGTTGGGTAGCGGGATTCGTCCAATCCACCAGCACCCAAGAACCACCCGGAAGTTTGCATAGGAACAGCTTGAGCGCTTGGCGCGACTGGCTCTCCGATGAAAAGTGCTCGGCGCGCACTGGATAGCGCACCAGTCCCTCGGTTGGGGCGACACGAGCCACGAGCCGAGCGCGGTATCGTTCGTATTGATCGAGAGTGGCATCGTGTTCCTTCTTCTTCTTCGCATCGCCGATGGGGAATTGTTCGGAGATCTGATGAAGTAGGTGCACATAGCGGGTCACACCATTGGCGGCGGCCACTGGGTCGTCGGCCTCGACCGGTAGCGCGGGCCCGTCTTCGAGAAAACTGCCCAGGCTGGCGACGTTCTGGGGATAGTCGTAGCTGATCTCCTTGCCGTTCTGTCGGGTGAGGCAGACCACCTTGTGGTGGCCAGGCCAGCTCCAGTGTGTGTCCCACTCGGTGGTGCCGATGGGCCCCATGAGCAGTTTGGGCTGGTACCATGCCTTGCTTTGCGGGTCGTTGAAGCACATCCACTGGCAAGCCATCGGGTCCAACTTGGGAGTTGTAGCCGACTGCCGGTGCAGCATGTACCTCACCTGCGCGCCGGTGCTAACCACGCGTTTCGACGGCAGGGCGACGATACGATAGCCGTCAGACAAGGACGGCCCCGCTGTTGTTCGGCGGACATCCACCCGAGGTGTCCGGCTCTTGCCAGGCGACCAGCGTCGCGCCAGATGGCGGGCCAATCTCCGCGCACGCGATCAGGTGTTTGATGGCGACCTCTTCCGGACGTCCCTTGGCCAGGGCCAGGGCATCTTCATGCAGAGGTGATCCGCTGGGACTGAAGTAGGTCTGGTAGGCCTGCGCCGCCGCTTGTACGAGGGTTTTCGACTGGGCCAGCACGCCCGCCATGATGCGCAGATCCTTCTTCTTCATCGCCGTGGCGGCGCGCCCGGCGAAAACCTTGGCGCGAATGTCATCATCGTCGGGGTATTCGACTGAATAGGCGCCCGGCGGCGCGTTGGGGATCTGGCGCTCACCTTGGTGATCGAGGCGGCCCTCCTTGCGTGACCCGTCGGCGAAGGTCACGGCGAATCGCGCCTCTGGAATGCGGATCCTGTCAGCGCTTTGCAGGACCAACTTGATCGTGGCCGGCGGCGATTGCACAACCAGCCGGTGGGACTTGCCGGTATGAAGGGCGACCCCTTTGCCAGAAAGGTCCGCCCGCTTGGCCTTTGTCTCCTGCCCGGCGGGATCCCTCTTGGGGGCAGCAACATCGCGCGGCTCTGGCTTTCGCCGGCGGCGCTCTTTGTCACCGAAGTCGCTGATGGTGACAGTGCAATTGCCCTTCTTCACGCCCCTATAGACAATCTCGGCGCCGGCCAGGACGCGGAAGCTGTGGACTGCGCCGTCAGCGAATTCGATCTGGCCCTTGGCATAAGCCAGCAGCTTCCCGTCCTGATCCACGAAGCACAGCCCAATCCAGTCGGGCCCGCTGTGGAGTGTCTCGCTCGTCAACTGGGGTGGGGGCGCAGCCGGAGCGGTCATGGTCGACAACCAGGGCGCGGGCGGCGTGTTGCCTGGGCTCTTGGCCATGTGGTTCTGGGTCAGCAGGTCCAAGTGCCGGACGGCCTCATTGCCCTCCACCAGGACGTTCATCGCGTAGCTCTGGTAAAAAGCCTTGCCCTGAACCGTGTGCGTGATCACGCCACCCCCGGTGCTTTGCGCGACTTCGTTCCCGGTGGATTTGGCGATGAAGGACAGTCGATGGCCCATGGGGTTGCCATTCACAAACACCGTGCCCGCGCAGCCGTCGACGTCAGCGGCCTGGGTGTTGTTGGGCAACGGTGTCGGGATCGGACCGGCGGGTGGGGAAGGCGGACACAGGCACACGTCGGGAAAAGCGATGGACTTGCCGGCTGAGCCGCTGTGAACGGCTGCGCGACCATTGATGAAGACGTTGTCTGGCATGACTACCTCCGACTGGGCACGACCACGGCCGCCCCTCGTTCTTCGCCGTCACAACTGAATACCGCAAGTCCCGGCTGGGTGAGCAGGCGTTCCCGCTGAAAAGACGCCAACATCGCCAGTGACAGGAATCCCGCGGCCGCGCCCACCTCGCCCACACACGTCGCTGGCCCCCATTGTTCAAGCTGGCCGCTCTGTTCACCCATGCGGGCCAGGGTCAGGCTCAGTTCGTCGAACGGGCGCTGCTCGCCCGAGCAGTCGTGCGCGAGATAGCCGAGATCAATCATGCGCAATCGCGCCTGGCCCAGGGCATTGGTCATCGCCTGCTGCAACCCGAGGCCCGTGGCGGGAAGACCCGAGATGCGATTGGCCGGTTCGCGCGCGGTGGCAACGCTGGCCAGGCAGGCCAGGCTGGCCACGTCGGTACGCGAAGACAGAAGCAGCACAGCGGCGCCCTCGCCAGGCACGAAGCCGTCCGAGTTGTCCGGGACGATGATGCGCCCCTCCTTGAGGAGATCCTTGACACGAGTCGTGTCGATGAAGGTGTCCACGCCCCCGACCGCGCACGCCAGGGTGCGGCGATCGGACAGCAAAGCTGCTGCGGAGACCAGCGCTTCGCCGATGCCCGCCCGACCGCGAGCGAGCACCCGGCTGCGCCGACGGTCGATGTGCAAAGAGGTTCGCAGGACAATCTCGTCCAGCACCGGTTCCGGGCGATAGGGCAGGTCTTTGGGGTCTGGGGCGCAAAGCAGGAGCGGCACCTCAGCTCGGCCCGCGGATCGCGCACATTCCTCCAGCGCCACCGCAGCCATGGCGGCCAAACGGTTGGCACCCCGCAGTCCCTTGGGCACCCGCGCGCACACTCCGCTGACGGGATCCCCATCTTGGCCCTTCACCTCAAGGTCGTCGAAAACCTGGGTGCGCTTCTGCAGCGAGCGTATCGTCTGCGCGAGGGTGGGTCCCACCGCAGTGATGGCCCCGGCCGCAAGTATCGCCAGCATTACGAGGCCACCCCAGCGCCATGGGCGCCCGGACCGAAGTACGGCTTGCCTGATTCCAGCGCAGCCAAGTGACTGCGACTGGGTTTGCCGACCACCACATGGCGCAGCGCCAGCAGGTTCGGCTCTGGCGCGTAGGCGGCGTGGGCGACCAGCGAAAAGCGTCGCTCCTCTGGTTCGATGGTGATTGTGTCCACCCACGCGACCGTCTTGTGCAGCTCCTTGCGGGCGCAGAACAACACGGGCACCTCGAACGCGGGTAGTTTGAAGGCCTCTTGCCTGGACTTGGTCATGGACTCCAGCCGGACCAACTCGCCCGCCGGGTAGAGATCGAGTTGCTGGTCCGCCGGGGCGACGTTCCAAAACAGGGCATTGAAATCAGTCGGCAGAAGAGGCGCCCGCGACTTCTGCCAGGCCTGATCGTAGGTTCCGGCATATCGGCGACGTGGGTCCCAGTGCGGGGCGACAGGACCGAATCCCATGGGAGCCGGTCGATCGTTGCACGACTTCAAGATTTGGCGCGGGTCTTCGAAGTTGGGAGCCGGCATGCCGTCCAGACTGCGCGGTTGTCGGGTCACCCCGCTGCCTGCCGGATTGCGCATTTCAACGCAACGGCTGTCCTGTCTATCGGTTCCGCCAAAGGCGCGTTCCCACGCGATGGGCACGCGATCAAGGGGAACGATACGCGAGGGGACTTCGTCGCGCAGGACAGCGGGCACCCAAATACGCTTGGCAAAAACCCTTGCGGTCTTGACCAGGCGTTTGCCAACCTGCACGGTGACGTCGATTTCCGATATCGCGGCCGGGAACACCAACGCGCCGGCCAGCAACACATCCACGCGCGGCTTGGGCGGCGTCAGCTCGGTGGCGCGCAACAGACCACTGCTTGCCGGATCCCCAGCGAACGCGTCCGCCTCCAGCACGGCTTGGGACTCGACCAACCTGGTTGTGCCGTCGCTGGTCCAAGCATAGGTGGCCTTCACTGCCACCATGAAGTGGCCGCGCCCCTCGGCGTCCTTGCCGGCCGCTTCGGCGACCGCAAAGGGCGTCAGGTTGAGTATGCTGCCCATAGCGCTAGTTGAGGTGGACCGCGCCGCCCCTCACCCGATTGACATTTGAAGCGCGGGACGTGATGTTCCGGCCCACCACATGAACCTCGCCATTGGCCGACACCGTGACCAGCGATTGACCCGCGCGCAGACGGACTGTCC
Organism: Myxococcales bacterium; assembly: GCA_003155465.1. The sequence goes on from PMCR01000174.1 coordinate 9,214, forward strand.
GGGTACCGACGAGATCGATCTCTTTGGCGCGAATCTCAAAGCGCTCGTCCAATGTCTCGTGCGCTGATTCGGCAAATACGCACCAAAGCACGGGCGCCGACAAGCCAGGCGGATGCAGAACAACCGCGGGAACCGGGGCGATGGCCGTAGCCGCCGCCAGCCATCGCCGGTCCACATGCCGGGGCACGCGAACCGAATAGCGGGTTCCATCGGTTTCGGCAAAAACCGCATCGGAACCCGCCTCCAGGCCAAGCACGCGGCCTTCCACGTGCTTGGCGCCTGCTGGCGCCCCACGGCCGGACGAAACACGCCGGGCCGGAGCAGCCCGAAGCTTGATTTTTGCACTCCTCTTGCGAACTGCGGGCATGGCTGACCTCCGACGGGGGATGGTACCAACACCCTGTTTGCGATCAAGCAGCCTTTCGTTACTGAACCCAATCTTTGCTTGCCGTTGCCGCCAGCCAGTTCTTCACGACTGTGCCAAAGTCAGTCAGACTGGTGAGTGCGCTGGAGCATAAACGAATACAGGGGGTATTTTCGGTTCGAGAACCCCTTCCTCCGCGCGCCGCCACACCCTCGCGCGTGCCGGGGCGGGCCGCGTGGGGCGGGTTTGAGCGGGTTTGACCTTTACCGCCCGATCTGCGTGCTGAAAAGCCTGTCTCGACCTCTGGCACCCGGTTACGGAGTGGGCTGGCGCAAGGCGATCGCACGCGCGCCGGCATGACCGCGCCAGCCTGCGGACTGACCCTGGTTCATCCACTGAGCAATCAGCGGTGATGGCCAGGCATAGCACTACTGATTGAAATTCTCCCGTCGTCGTCGCTGCTGCGGGCCCTGTACGCTTTCTCGCTCCTCAGTCAGATACGTCGAGTATCTTGCCTCGTCGCTCGTCGCGGCCAGGGCTCCT
>PMCR01000262.1 GCA_003155465.1 Myxococcales bacterium
GCGAGATGTTCGGTGCGCAGGTGAAAGCCTACACCCTGGGCATTCGCGGCTACCGCTTCGGCGAGCTTGGCGAGTCGCTGTCCGAGCAGGCTCGCAGCAACCTGGCGCTTGCGCTTGCCTTCATAAGGCGAGCGGTGCGCGAGCAGCACTTCGATGAATACACGAGGCAGTTCGGTGTCGATTCTGGTCGCGGCTGTGCCTGCGGCCCCCAGCCAGAGGCCTGAGCGATGAAAAACGGAAAGTACCTGATCCTTTGTGTCGACGACGACAACGACATCCTTGAGGCGCTGCGGTTGCGGCTGGAGAAGGCCGGCTATCTGACCGCGACGGCACTTTCTGCCGAGGAAGGGCTGAAGAAGTTCAAGGAAGACCAGCCTGACCTGCTCATCGTGGATTTGATGATGGAGGAGATCGATTCGGGAACTGGCCTGGTCAAAGAACTGAAACTGGCTGGCAACAAAGCCCCCGTGCTTCTGTTGAGTTCACTCGGCGACTCCCTGACCATCTCGGCCAGCACCCGCGACCTGGGACTGGACGCGGTCTTCCAGAAGCCGGTCAATTTTGAAGCGATGCTGAAGACGATCAGGGCGAAGCTGGGGCAGTGAGATCTCGGCCGTAGGGTCGCTACACACCCAGAACCAGCCGCACTTCCTCGGCCAAAGCCAGACAGGCGGTGAGGCCGGGGGATTCGATGCCGAAGAGGTTGACCAGGCCAGGGACGCCATGAACGGCCGGACCTTGGATGACGAAATCGGCGTCCGGCGCGCCAGCGGGGACGATTTTGGGACGGACGCCGGTGTGGCCAGGGGCGAGATCCCAGTCGGCCAGGCCGGGGTAGTAGCGGCGGACGGTGCGATAGAACGCCTCGACGCGGCCTTCCTCGAAGCTGTAGTCCACGCTGTCTATCCAGTCCACATCAGGTCCGAAACGAGCCTGGCCGGCGAGATCCAGGGTGTAGTGCACACCGAGGCCTCCCGGAATCGGAACTGGGTAGACCAGGCGGGAGAAAGGGGCGCGGCCGCGCAGTGAAGCGTAGTGGCCCTTGGCGAAATGGGCGGTGGGGATGGCCGCCGCCGGCATTCCCTGGATGGAACGCGCGACGGACGGCGCCCACGGGCCAGCCGCGTTCACCACCATGGACGCGAGCAATGTCGAGGCGCCACTTCCACCGGTGGAAAGAATGATCCCGTGCTCGGCCACGCGGCCGCCGAGCAGCGTCGTGCCGAGGGCAAGCTGTGCGCCGGCTGCCTCGGCGTCCCGGCGCAGGGTGCGCATCAGCTCGTCGGCGTTGATGATGCCTGTGGAGGGTGAGTGGATCGCGCGCACGCCCGCAAGCGCCGGCTCCAGCGCGCGCAGCTCCGCGCCGTCGAGCCAGGTCAGGTCGTCGACCCCATTCTGTGCGGCCTGCGCCCGCAGCTTGGCCAGCAGCGGAACCTCTTCGTCCCGCGTGGCCACCAGGAGCTTGCCCAGGCGCCGGTGCGCGATCCCGTTCTCTTTGCAATATCGGTAGAGCGCGTGCCTTCCTGCCACGCACAGCCGCGCCTTGTGCGACCCGGGCGGGTAGTAGATCCCGGCGTGAATAACCTCCGAGTTGCGTGAGCTGGTGTGGCGGCCAATCCCGGGTTCTTTCTCGATCACCACGACTTCCCTGCCCGAGCGGGCTATGGCCCGCGCTACGGCCAATCCCACCACGCCGGCACCGACGACTGCTACCTCGGAGCAATCCATTTTGGCAAGGTGGTCACGGCACGCGCAAAACTTTGCGCGCAAAGGACCAGTAGGCAGACAAGACCGGGTTGGCCACGCGTGTGATGATCGGGTGGTCGAGCCCAGGGAAGCACATGTTGCCCGTCAAGCAAACACCATCCGTTGCCTTTGGCGAACGATTCTTTTGTACTCTGCGGCGGTCACGCAGGACGGCCGGCAGGAGCCGGAGGATCTCGCGGTAGCCAGCCAGCTTCTGCCGCAGCCAACCCTGACTGGCTGCGAACACGAGCACCGCCAGCTCAGTCCCAACCAAGGCAGGCGCCGCGACAACCAGTCGTGCCAGGGGCCAGTCCTTGATCAGAACCAGCCAGCGGTTGCGGTCGAGCAGCGCGTACTTGCGCGCCGAAAACCGCTCCGTGTACTTGTGCAGAACGCGCGACCCTGGCACGAGCACGCAGTCGTAGCCAAGCTGGCGCAAACGAATCTGCAGATCGCAGTCTTCGTGATAGAGGAAGAGCTTCTCGTCGAAATCTCCCGCTTGTTCCAGCGCGTCCATGCGCAGCAGAAGGGCAGCTCCCGAGGCAAACGCGATCGAGCGGACGGCATCGTCGGGCCGGACGCTGTCGATCGATTGGCGGTAGGCGCCGCAATAGCCGAAGCCGCAGAAGTGGAGTTGGTTGCCCGCGGTATTGATGAGATGGGGCTCGTGGGCAAGCACGACCAGCGGTTGCGCCGCGGCGACGTCCGATCGGGTATCCATCACGGACAACAGCGGCTTGAGCCACCCTGGCGTGACTTCCATGTCTTGGTTGAGCAGCAGGGCAAAAACAGCCCCGCGTTCGCGCGCCCAGCGCAGGCCGATGTTGTTCCCTTCCGCAAAGCCGGTATTGCTCGCTTGCGGCAGCACGTGAAGGTTTGACCAGGTCTGGCTGATGCGATGGAGCTCGGCCAAGGTCCCGTCCGATGAAGCATTGTCAACCACCACGACCTCGACGCCGTCAAGGTCGGTGTGCTGTTTGAGCGTCGAGAACAGGCCGTCGAGGTAGGGTTCGGCCTGGTAGGTGACGACGATGATCGCCAGCTTCATGTTCGCTCGTGAAGAACGTCAGCCTTTCCGGGGGCTTGCGCCGTTGGGGTCCCGCCGTCCGTCGGCTGAGCAGCGGAGTTCTCGCGTGGGGAGCCCGCCGGCTCTGCCAGCGCCGTGCGTGGCGCACCATCGCGGGAGGGTGTGAGAGCCCTTTGAGGGTTCCCATGTGAATCTTCCCAGGCGATTTGGTCGAGCTTCTCGCGCAGGAGCCCAAGCTCTTGCGTCAGCGTGATCGATCGAAGCTCGGTGCGGGACAGGGTGACCAGGGTGTGGACATGAAGCAGTGCGAGTGCGCCGGTGGCGATGGCGAAGAAGAAGTTGGAAGGCAGGGTGAAGCCCATGGCGTGGGCCACGGACGTGGTGAGGTCGGGAACGACTGCAAGGACCACGAGCGCTGCGAGTGAACAAAAGACCCAGAGACTGCTTTGGATGGTGATCCGCTTGCGCAGAACCAGGCGTAGCAGCAAGGTCGCGACCACGCAGCAGAACGCTGCGAATAGCCAGTACTGTTCGGCTTGTTGCATGGGTCTACAAAGTGCGGGGCCCGATTCGATGCCAGCTGCGCGCGTAGGCGAGGAGAATCGCGACGGTCACCTTCAGCATGTAGTAGGGGGCGTGTAGGCTGGGAATGCTGCTGGCCCCCCCCTGGCGTTCCTTCATTACCACAGGGACCTCAACCACGTGAAGTCCAGCCACTTTGGCCAGGACCAGCGCTTCTGGCTCCGGGTAGTCATGCGGGTATGACCAATTGAAGAGTCTGAGCGCGCGGCGGCCGTACACGCGATAGCCGGAAGTCGGGTCCGTGGTCTTCTCACCGGTCACGATACCGAGCACCCAGCGCAGCCAGCCGCTGCCCACCCGGCGCGGCAAGGTGGACTGGAATCCCTCCCTTTGCAAGTACCGACTTCCAACCACGATGTCGGGCGGATTGGGCACTTGGATCGCGGTGAGGAGTTTCTTCAACTCAGCAGGCGGATGCTGACCGTCGCCGTCCATCTGCACGGCGCAATCGAAATCCTCGCGCAAGGCAAGCCGCAATCCGGTTTGCACCGCGCCGCCGATGCCAAGGTTGCGGCACAGCCGGACCACCCGAGCGCCGTGCTCGCGCGCGACGTCAGCGGTCCGATCCGTCGAGGCATCGTCGATGACCACGATCTCCGCCGCATAACCCTCTTGCTTGGCGACCGCACGCAGCTCCGTGAGCAGCGGTGGCAGGCCGCTCTCTTCGTTCAGCGCGGGTACAACGATAAGGACTCGCATGCAGGGGGATGAACCATATCACGATGCTTCGCCGGCTGTCTTTGCGAGTTCTTCCGCGGATTTGAAGACGGGCAGGATCAAGAAGAAACGGCTCCCCTGGCCGGGTGTGCTTTCCACCCCCACCTGGCCGCCGTGGGCCTCGGCTATGCGGCGAACGATGGAGAGACCAAGACCCGTGCCGGCTTCCGAGCCCTTGCCTTTGGACACGCGTACGAATTCCTCGAACAAGTGCGTCTGGGCTTCGGGCGGGATCCCGGGGCCATCGTCCTTCACCTCTATCCGCACCGTGGCATCTTGCGCGCGCGCCCGAACCACGATGGTACGGCCCTCGCCTGAATACTTGATGGCGTTGGTCACGTAGTTGACCAGCGCCTCGCGCAGCAGGCGCGCGATTCCGCGCACGGCCGGCAGACTGCCAGGGAGCTCCGCCGTGAGAGATTGACGGCGCTGTTGCGCCAGATCGGCGTACTCCTCCACCACCTCCCGCACGATGTCCAGCAGATCCACGGACACCATCAGCTTTGCCAGCGGCTCGGTTTCGAGATCGGCCAGGACCTGCAGTCCGCGCAGGAGATCGAGTGCTCCCCGCAGGCGGTGGTCCGCGCGTTCGACCCACTGCCGTTGTTGTCCGGTCAGTGGGCCGCCCAACTCACTGCCCAAGTTGTCGAGCAAAGTGGTCGCTGCCCCGACCGGGCTGCGCAGATCGTGCAGCACCACATGTAGGAATGAACGACGCAGGTCAGCCAGGCGCTCCGTGCGCAGGACCACCTCGCGCAAACGGCGCTCGCTGCCGCGCAGGCGAGCGGCGAGGCCGGTAGCCAGGTATGTGGTGGCGGCTGTCAGTAGGCCGTAGAGGAAGAGCAGCGTCCACACCACGCGGAAATCGTCCTCGGGTCCGCCGAAAACCGCGCCCAGGGGTCGATGCCGGGGCAGCCAGCCGAACCATTCCCCGAGCACCAGGGCGGCCAGCATGAGGTATCCCGCCGCCGCGTGGGCAAACGCCGCCCGTCGCGACAGCATCACCGAGGCAAAGATGGCGTGCAGGATGTAGAAGGCCAGAAAGGGCGACTGGCTGCCGCCCACCTGCCAGATGGTGAAGGTCAGCACCAAGTAGTCGAGCAGGATGGTGGCGCTTGCGATCCGGATTAGCGCACGAGGCGAACTGGCGGCGCGTTCGGGCCTGCGGTAGGGCCGCACCGCAAAGAACACCGCCAAGTTGTACAGGGCGAGAAAGACGGCCGTGCCGGCCAGGGCGTGCAGATTGAGCCCCTCGATACCTACCACGTGGATGGCGAAGAGGACGCCGGTCAGGATGCCGGCTGCGGCCAGGAAGCGCAGGCGCGAAAAGAAGTAGAGCCGCTCACCCAGCAGCAGGCTGTGTGACAGCAGGCCGTCGCCACCATCCCCGCTGGTGGCGGCGCCGGCTGGGGCCCGATTCGCAAGCGACACCATTGCAGGTTACCAGAACATCACCGCGTTTTCTCGGGCTCAGTGGCTTCCCCTCTGACATCTGTGTGCTCGCCAGCGGGTGGCTGTCGAAATGAACGAGGCCGTCCCTTTGTTTGCGCTAGTTGAGGTGAACGGCTTCGCCAACGATCTCCACGTCGTCGGATGCGTCGATACGCACGCCCCCTGCGCGGGCACACAACTCGATCGCGCCGGCGGCGATGCGGAGTTTGCCAGGAAGCTCGACCTGGGTGTCGGCCTGGAGGAGTCGAAGCATCGGGCCTTGCTCGGTGCGGGTGATTTGTAGCAAGGGTTGGCCATTCTCGGCATTGACCTGCAGGGTTTCGTCGGGCTTCATTTCGAGGAGCTGCGCGACCAGCTTGGGCGCCTGCGGCCGGTGGCCGAAGCCGTCGATCACTCCCATTGCGATGGCGTCGAGCTGATGAGGCAGTTTCAACACGAGCACGCGATCCGAAACGCGCACGCTGAGACCGGTCAAGGTGGCCACCCAGCTTTCATGAACGCATCCGCGCGCATCCTCGCAGCGGACGCGGATCCGGCCGGTCAGGGTGGGGTGCCGTTCTTCGGTGCATGTGGCGATCACGTGACCCTCGGGCCACGCCGGCCTGGGCGGGGCCGCGAGAAGATCGTCGAGAACGGAACCTTCCTCTTGCGACAAGGACGTGGTCTCGCTCGTCGTGTCTCCAGCAATCGGTGTTCCGTGTTTGGGGTTCTCTGAAGACATGGCAGGGGCCTCCGTTGGCGATGGGGGAACGCTAACCGCCGCTTGCTGCACCTCGTCCGGGCGAAGCTGCGCCGGCAGCAAGCAGCCGATCGTGGATGGTGGGCGGCGACTGGTAGCGGATAGGAGCGTCGCGGTTGATGCGCGCGGCGATGGGGATGTTCTTGTGAATGCCGGGAATGAAGACCCGCTGCAGGCCCGAGGTCTTGGCACAGTAGACCGCGGTGAACTTCTTCTCGGCGGGAAAGATGACCAGGTTGGTCAGCAGGGGCAGCCGCGCGGCCCGATCGCCCTCAACCTCGATTTCGATCGAGGGCGCGGGTGGAACCGTGAAGGTGATCGTGGGCTCTTCAGGATGCATGCCGGTCAGGGTGATGGGCTGGCCGGCAAGCGGCGTGGTCACGACCATGCCGAGCGACGCCTCCTGCAGGTAGCCGGCCGCCAGGTCGCGGTCTTTCTCAAGCCTGCCGCGCAGCTGGGCGGGAATGAACCCCCGCCGCACCTCGGGCAAGCCCGCGTCGTCAGGCGAGGGATACCAGGCGTCGACGCCCACGAACAGGTATCGCGGGAAGGTCAGTCCGACGGTCCACTCGAAGCACCAGGGCAAAGGCTGCCGATACCAGAGTTCCGGCTTGCGAGTGCAGAGTCGCTCGGTAGTGAGCATGTCTGCGGGATCTTCCAGGTTGGGCAGCTCGACCCCGTCAATGGGATCGGGCAGGACGAGATAGCCCTTGCCCACGGGGTTGCGCGGATACAGGCCGGGGTGATCGAACTGCAATCCGAGCGCGACGGTCCGCATGTAGTCTTGCAAAAGTTGCGCCGGAATGGGAACCCGATTGTCGAGGCCGCCATAGGCATTCTGATAGAGAAGCGGCATTTCGGTGAAGGGCTCAGGTCGGCCGAGGCGCGGAGCACCCTGGATCCACTCGACCAGCCGCTTTCCGAAAACCGCGATTCGTTTGGCCGCGCGGCCAACCTGCGCCGATACGAACATCGAAGGCGTGGGCCGTCCGCCCGGAGCAAAGGCAGATCCTCGAATGACGACGTCGGAGTACTGCTTGTCCAGCCAGAAGTCAGAACCAGGGGGAAAACGCGGTTCCAGTTTCTCGTCCGACCACAGATCGAAAAGCAGCGGTTCGGGCTGGCTCGGCACCGCGGTCGTTCCCTTGATCTCGTAGGTCAGCTTCACGAGAGCAAACGCGAACTGCGGTTCCAGCCCCGGCCGTGGATCCAGCCCGACCACGGCATCGTACTGCGGACGCGCCGACACGCGGGTCATAGCGGCAGGCCCCAGCTTCCGGCCGCCGTCGATGCGCCGGGGTAAGCCGCGATTGTGGTCGTTGAAGGGCCGTTGGCCGGCGTCGTAGTTGTCTGGTGCCATGAGGCGGCAGTGGTGTCGCTCGGGCGATCGGCGTGGACGCTCACCGTTCCTCGGGTCTTCGTGATCTGCAGCTTCTTCTCCGCTGGTTTTTGCTTCGTGCCACTGGTCGTCGTGTACTCCGTGCTGTTGGTTCCAACCCGGCTTCCCTCGCTTTCGGCGAACTGGTTGCTGGTGGTCCCATCCGGGTTGATGGAATGGGCGTAGACAAGTTTCAGGGTCGCTGCGTTGACCTCTGTCCCCAATTTGAGGCGGCCTTTTCTCCTGTACTCGATTGAGGCCTCGAATCCGGCGTACCCCGAGCCGATGTCGACCTTCAGCCTTCCTTCTTGGGTTAGCGCAATCCTGGCACAGCCCGTGAGCAAGCCCAGGCCCTGCTTGAGCACCCATGCCTGCACCGTGGAGGCGCCCAAGAGCCTGGCTGCGAGGCCATCAAGGCCGCCCTCGCTCAGCTTCAAGCGGTTGCACAGAATCTCGCCCACGATTTCCATCGCAATGGCGATGAAGCCAGCCACGATGTCGCCAACGCTGATGCCCACGCTGACCGTGTGAAGCCCGTTGAAAGAAGGGAAGCCATTCGGCCAGGGGAGCGGTGATCCACAGCACAGCATTGGCAGCGGGACAGGGGGACCGCCAATTTCGGTGCAACCGATTTGGGTGCCGTTGGCTTTCACCGTGGAGGAAGAAAACATCACCTTCCGTTTGGAAAAGGCGATAATCAGCGGCAGTTTGATGTTGGCAGGCGGAATCGTAACGTGTGGGATCAGGTAGCCGCAGTCGTGCCCGCGCAATACGACGAACTGCGCTTTGTGAAATACCGTAGTCGTCAGTTTGTTCTGCTGCAGTGCCAGCCCGGGCGGCCACATCATGGGCGTGGGCGCTTCCAGGCATGGCAGCGACATGTTAGGCGGGTATTGAGATGGGGGGGGGGAGATCCCTTGGTGCATCGTCAGCAGCGCCGGTCGGGGACAACAGACATCGCCCATCAAAGACACCTTGACTCTCATCGAATGTTCTCCTGCTGACTGTCGCGTCCGCGCATCACGCTGCCCCCGAAAACCACCTGGGCTCTGTCCGCAACCGAAACTCGCGTTCGTCGCCCGGTTGAAACTGGAAATTGAAGGGGAGTCGATAGACGACGTAGAAGCGCCCCTGGTCGGGCAGCAGCACCAGCATGTGCGGCATCAGGCTGCGATGGCCCACCCGCCCGTTGACTGTGTAGTCCACCACGACCCCGAAATTCGGCATGGAAATCTCCAGCACGGGGCTTGACGCCAGAAGATTTTCGAACCGAATCGTGGGCGCCGCCGCCGGCACGGGAATCACCCAGTCGGGGTGTGCGCGATAGCTAGCGACAGAAGGCAGTTCTCGCTGGATTTGGTCAAGTGAAGGTGGAGGCGGCGCGGGCTTCTGCCTGGCCTGGCGGGCTGCCCAGATGGGCACGTCGATCGGGACCGTGGCCCAGCACCACGGCAAGGGTGCGTCCTCCCAGCGGGCGATTCGCGTACGCGGATCCTCCAGGTTGGGCAGGCGGCGCACATGTCCGGCCGGGAGCGTGGGATAGCCACGCGGCGCCTTCAGCACGGCCCCCAGTTCGCGCGCCATTCGCTCCGCATCGAAGCCCAGGCCGTGTGCGTTGCAGGTGTCGGACAGATAGAAGACCGATTCGCGGTCCAGGTTGATGGGGACTGTCCCGCCAAAGGCACGGGAATAAGTGAGGGGCATTCTGGTGAAAGGAATGGGCCGCGAGATAGCCTTGCGGTTTGGCGTCCAGACCCGGTCGCCAAAGACGAGAATCTCGCGCCGCACCTTGCCCACGGTCAGGGCCACGGTCAGCGCCGACACGAGGCGCTCGCGCGGGGAGTGGGCATGCCCCAGCAGAACGACCTCCAGCGAGGGATCGGTGCGCGGCTGCAGGTCAGCCGGGAGATCCCCGAGCGCCGTCCTCTCATCCTGCGCGAGCAGCGGAAATGGCTCCTGTGTCTCGAGTTCGACCCGTCCCTGGCAGTCGAATCGGAAGGTGGCCTTGGCCGTCAGCAGGCCCATGCGTTGGGACGAGCCTTCGAAGTCGGAGGTGGTGACCGTTGCCGGAACCGCTGTCTGGTTGACCAGTCGCATTGACTGGTTTTCGGCAAGCACGGAAAAAAGTTGCGGGGTGCCCGACGAAAAAATGGTGCGACCGGCGCCTACCCGAACCTGCCGGAAATGTAGTCGTGCAACTGATCGATGAGACTCTGCTTCTCGGAGATGATGGCCTTGACCACATCGCCGATGGAGATCAGGCCCACGAAGCGCGGACCCTCGAACACCGGCAGGTGGCGCACGTGCTTTGCGGTCATCAGGACCATGCAGTCCTCCAGCGTGTTCGTGGGCGCAACCGTGTGCATGCGCTCGGCCGGTGTCATGATTTCTTCCACGGGGGTTTCGCGCGAATGCTTTCCCTGCAACGGGATCTTTCGCGCGTAGTCACGTTCGGACAGGATTCCTCGCACCGCTCCCGTTTCATCGAGCACCATCACCGCGCCAATCTCCATTTCGCTCATCAACTTGAGGGCGTCGAACACGGTCGCTTTCGTGAGGATGGAGCAAATCTCCTGGTGCTTGGCGTCCAGAATGTCCTTCACCGTTTTCATGACGCTACCTCCCTAGGCAGAACGAGTCCGGGATAGCGCGCGACAGACATCGAGCAGATCGGACACTTCCTTCAGTCGCGCAGCCACCGCGGGGCCGCGCATGTCTATCTTGGTTTCCAGCCTTGCATCGGGGCGCCAGGAACCAGCGAGGCGACTGACCTCCCGCAGGCGGGCCTCGACAGCCTTGGGCGACATGTCTACCATCACCGATCACTCTCCTTTAAGTTCTGTATATCCGCTATGTCTTGCGGCCGCGCAGCGTGGGCTTTCATGGCCATGAGCGCCTCGCGCGAAACCACGGCGACCTCTCCATCGGCGAATGGCACGCGCGTCCGGCTGGCCCAGGCGGACTCTAGATTGCGATCGACCAGCATGAAATCCACGGTCATGAGATTTCCGGCCTCGTCCACCCGGTTGACCCG
>PMCR01000273.1 GCA_003155465.1 Myxococcales bacterium
CCCACCCGCAGGCTGCTCATCAAGCGGGGGGATGTCTGGGGACGCAGGTGCTGGCTCAACCGCTGCTCACGCCGAGACTGCGACGAACCGCCATGGTGGAACTGCACGCCAGCTTCACCATCAGATCGGACAAGCTGTTCAGCGATACGTCGTGCCCTTCCATGCTTCACTTTCCGGCGCGCGCAGCCAGGTGCGCGGGATAGCGATCACCTTGCACCCTCAGATGTGCCAGGGCCTCTTCGATTTGGCGCAGCTCCTCCGCTGTCAGCTCCACGGACCCAGCACCGATGTTCTCGTCGAGACGATGCAGCTTTGTGGTACCCGGGATCGGCACCATCCACGTCTTCCGTGATAGCAGCCAGGCGAGTGCGATCTGGGCTGCGGTCGCCTTCTTGGCGGCCGCGATGCGCGCAAGCAGCTCGACGAACACTTGGTTTGCCTTGCGTGCTTCGGGCGAGAAGCGTGGGACGATGTTGCGGAAGTCATCCCTGGCGAAAGAAGTATTCTCGTCGATCTTCCCGGTCAGAAAGCCTTTGCCGAGCGGACTGAAGGCCACAAACCCGATGCCGAGATCCTCGCACGTCGGCAGCACCTCCGCCTCGGGCTGACGCCACCACAGCGAATACTCACTTTGCAGCGCCGCAACGGGCTGGACCGCGTGCGCGCGGCGGATCGACTGCACGCCAGCTTCAGACAGGCCAAAATGCCTGACCTTGCCTTCGCGGATCAGGTCATTGACGGTGCCGGCCACGTCCTCCATCGGCACGTTCGGATCCACGCGGTGCTGATAGAAAAGGTCGATGCGATCGGTTTTCAGTCGCTTGAGCGATGCTTCGGCAACTTGCCGGATGCGTTCGGGCCGGCTGTCCATTCCGACTTCCGCATTTCCATTCTTGAAGCCGAACTTGGTTGCTATTACAACCTGGTCTCGCATCGGCGCCAGTGCTTCGCCCACCAGTTCCTCGTTGGTGAAGGGACCGTAGGCCTCGGCCGTATCGAAGAACGTCACGCCCTTGGCGAATGCCGCGCGGATCAGAGCAATCGCTTCTTGTTTCTCAAGGCCGGGGCCATAGGCAANNCAGTTTGCGCTTTTGCATTTATCTTCGCTGCCTCCCTGAGCTAAATTTGAGATCCAAGTTGACCATACGCAAGCTGCCATGCCTTGTCCAAGGCGTCGAGCGCGGCCTTGCTCGACCTGTTGTGAAATTGCNNGACCGCTACGCTGGCGGCACGAGAATCGCCGCTAGCAAGGGCCCCGCATGGAAAGACGTTCGGCTCTCGGTCTTGTCGCTTCCGCCGGTTGCTGAAGTCTTCACCGTGCGTGCTGTGACAGAGCCTCTCATCGTCTGGATTTGGTCCGGCGAGGCGGAGACGCAGGAGCGCGAGAACGGCGGGCCATGGCTCACCACTCACGTCAAGAAGGATTCGTTGTTCCTGACGGCGGCGGGCGCGCCCTACGACTTCCGCTGGCGGACGCGCACCTCCGAGCCATTCGAGGCGGTGCTGGTGCTGCTTGGTTTGCCGCTATTCAACGAGGCACTGCAGGATGTTCTTGGCGCCAATGCTGTGCACGCTCGCCTTCGAGACGCCTCCGGCTTTGAGGATCTGAATTTCGTCTCGCTCCTGCAACGATTGAAGGAGGAGGCGACAAGACCTGCCGCCAGTCGCCTGTTCGTGCGAGGAATTGCTCAAGCGATCGCCGTCCATGTCGCGCCTACCTAGAGTCTGACGGGGAATTGCGGGCCGCCCGCAGGGCCGGGTCGCGGGTCGCGGGTGGCGTGGGCGAGAGCGTGAGCGAGTTCGTGTGNNAACAACGTCAGGATTTCCGCCTCGGGAACGAGGTTGAGTACCGGCACGCCCTCCAGCGCGGCCGCCTATCTGACCGGCATTGGGTCTAGTGGGGCTCGGCTCGCAGCTTTCGCGGATTGGACGGAGTGACGGGCGCGGGCTCGCCGGCGATCTCTTGCTGCAAGACGTACAGGGCGTCCTGGCAGAGCAGCATCGTCTTGCGTTTCTGATTCAGGGAGAGGGCGAGCGAGCGCACGTTGGTGTTCTCGCGCGACAGCGCAATGATCTGCGTGCGGAGTTCGCTGAAGCGTGCGTAACTGGCCCGCGCGGTGGCCAGATCGGAGTCGGCGCGGAGTCCAGTTTGCGCAGCCAGGCCATCGAGTCCTGCGCGGATCTGGATGTCGTCCTTGGCCATCAGTGCTTCCATCTCATCCATTTTCGGGTCGCTGTGCTCGGCGATGTGCGGCGCCAGGCGGGTTTCGAAACGCAGAATTGCCGTCTGGGCGCTGGCCGCGAGCAGCAGCACCTTCTGGGNNGCCGGGCCGAACGCCAGAGCGAAGGCTCTAACATTGGTGTTCTTGACGGCCAAGGCCTGCAGATCGCGGTCGATCCGTTGTAAGTTGGTGAAGCACCCGAAGAAGCTCGCAAGAAGCTGCTTCTCCCTCCGCCCGGCATTGGCATTCAAGAGTCCATCCAGCGACTTGCCCAGGCGCTCGACCTCCGCGGAGGCGGTGCGTGACTCCTCGGCGAATTTCTGCGAATCCGGTTCACTCATGGCCAACACAGCGCTCTTTTCTGCCTCGGAGGCCGCTGCCAAGGAGTAGCGCATGCGTTCGACCAGATCGAGCCTTCTCGCCTTAAACTCGATCTGCCGGGCGGGACTCCGCTGGCTCTGGTGGTTGAGTGCCAGCAGAGCCAGGACGAGCATCACAGCTGCGCCCGCGCCCACTCGCAGTAAGTCGCTGGATCCTAGCTTGAGTTTCACAATATCCCCTTGGCTTTGTCAGTGACGCCGGCCCAGGAAGGTCGCGACACGTTCTTCTGCTGAGATGAGGGCCGAGCATTTGCCGTGCCAGAACCAGGGGACGCGATTGCTCGGGATTTCGTCGTCGCGGCCTGTATTCTGCTCCGGTATTGGCTGTGGCCGCTTGCATTCTGCGACCCAATGCTGCCCAGGGATTGCATGGTGCACGGTGGGCTTGCCGTCAGCTGCCGTTTGGTTACCGCGCCAAGAGGGGCGCGGCTGAGAAACCGCAGGGGCCGCCTTTGGCATCCAATACTACGGAGAATCGATGAACGCATATAGGGGAATTCTGCCTCTGGTTACTCTTGCTTTGATTCTTTGGCCCCTGTTTGCCTCCGCGGCGGAGATGCCCGAAGTGGGGAGCGTGGCGCCGGATTTCACGTTGCCTGCGCAAGACGGCAGCAAGGTGCAGCTCTCCACCCTGCGCGTAACCGTTCACGGTATCGCCGCGATTACCGCCCGTCTCCGCTCCAGTACTCGTTTCCGCATCTTGGCCTCCGTCGCCGCCGATGTAGTCTTTGAACTTGAGGTCGTAGCAGCCGACGACGAAGACTACCGGGGACATGGCGAAGAGATAGCGCACACACAAGAGGGCATCTCTGCAATGCCTCGCGCGTGGCAGCCGTTTCCTCCACCCTTGTCTATCATCAGTCCGTGTCATGTGCCGGCAAGTTGTCGCGGACGAAGTGGCCGTGAGCCTCTCGGGATGCCGGCCAATTCTCTAGCGGACGCCGCGATTCGCTTGTCGATCCGCAGTTCTCGCTGTTGTTGTCGTTCAGTGCCGGAGCACGATGGACCGTTTCCCAGCACGAAGCAGCACGCAACCTGCACACGATGCTCCTGCGGAAGCAACCTCACCCCCAACCCCCATAGGCGTTAAGCGGATTGACGGCAGGACAGATGGCCATTCGTGATTCGAAAACACAAGTCTTCGAATCGGGTTACCCTTCTGCCTCCGGGCTCGTCATTACCCAGAAAGCTAGGTGTGTGACCTACACCGGCGACTTCCGACGGTGAGCGGGCGAAGAAATTGCGCTGTGGTCGGCGGGGGCCTACGGGTTGGTACCCATGAAGGCATTTCAGGCGACCGCATGGGCAGTGTTGGAATTCGGGAGAGCCGACCTTGGGCATGCCGAGCGAACCAAACGAGCGGTGCGCGTCGGAGCGGCACTGGTTCAGAATCCCTCGTCGAGCATTCCCCG
>PMCR01000492.1 GCA_003155465.1 Myxococcales bacterium
GGCGGCTGGTCAACATCCCCATGCTGGCCCAGGCTGTCCTGCGCAATCGCGTGGTGCGCCAGTTCATCCGCACCTCGCCGGCCATGCGCGAGATGATCGTGCTCGACGAACTGCGCGCCTTGGTCGACCAGAGCACAGCCCGGCACACGCCGGTGATCGTGGATCTGCCGTCCACGGGTCACGCGCTGTCATTCTTGGACACGCCGCGCGCCGTGCACCGCATGTTCCGCATCGGGCCCGTCGCCCACGCGGCGGAGCGGTTTCAGCGCCTGCTGCTCGACGGCAAGCGCTGCGAAATGGTGACCATCACCTTGCCCGAGGAACTGCCGGTCAATGAGACGATCGAGCTTCTGCGCAAAGCGCGCCAGATGGGCATCGCAGCCCGGGTGGTCGTAGTGAACCAGGTCCCGGCCATGCTCCTGCACGCCAGCGACCGGCCGCTACTAGAAGTCCTGCAGCGCGAGAGCGAGGAGGCCCTGGCGCGTCTGGCGGTTTCGGCGAAAAGCCAGCTCGATGGGCTGGACCACGCGCGAACCCAGATCGAGCGGCTGCGCGGCCTGGAGAATGCCAGCGTGGTGGAGTTCCCGGCCCGGCCTCCGACGCACGCCCCTGACAACGGGCGCTCCTCGCGCGCGGCCGAGCCATCCGCGGGCGGCGCCGCTCGACTGGCCACGCTCATCGCCGATGCGCCGCTGGTGGTTTGCGTGGGACCGGGCGGCGTGGGCAAGACCACACTCTCGGCTCTGCTGGCCTTGCGCCAGGCTGCGGCGGGGCAGCGCGCCCTGGTGCTGACCATCGATCCCGCGCGCCGGTTGGCCGATGCGCTCGGCCTGCTTGAGCTGACCAACGATCCCATGGAGTTGACGGGTTTCCGCAAGATGCACCCTGCCGGAACCCTGAGCGCGCTCATGCTCGACCCCACCGCGACCTTCGATCACATGATCGGCCTGCTGGTGCCCGATCCGGCGCGGCGTGAGGCGCTGCTGTCGAACCGAGTCTACCAGCACATCTCACGCGGTCTGTCGGGAACGCTGGAATATATGGCGGTCGAGCGCGTGCACGAGTTGTTTCGCACCCGCCGCTTCGACCGCATCGTGCTGGATACCCCGCCCACGGGCAACGCCCTGGATTTTCTGGAGGCCCCTGATCGGGTGGCCACCTTCTTCAGCGACAAGATTACCCGCTGGTTCATGCCTGCCGCCGCGTCTTCCTGGTCCTCGCGCATTTGGAGCCGTGCCGGTGCCGCGGCAACCTCGCTCATCGCACGGGTGGCGGGCCCGTCGTTCGTGGACGAGACCGTGGGGTTCTTTGCGGCGTTTTCCGACCTGCTCGGTCACTTCCGCTCGCGCGGCGAGGAGGTCGGCCGCCTGCTGCGCGATCCGCGCACCGTGTTTCTGGTGGTGTGCGCGCCGGATCCCGCCCGCATCGTCGAGGCCCAGGTCATCAGCGAGCACTTGGCCGACGAAGGCTGCGTGCCACGGGCCTTCATCGTCAACCGGGTGGAAGAAGCCTTCTGGCCTGCCACCGGCGAAATCGAGCGCGCGGTGGAGCGCGCAGCGGCGTTGCTGGGCGGCCTGGACGAGCGCGAGCAGACGCGCGCGTTCATGGATCGCCTGGAGAAGCTTCGCCGCCAGCAGGAGTCGGCCGCCGCGCTCCACGCCGAGGTCGTGGATGCGGTTCGCGAGTTCGCAGCCCCGCGCCCGGTGTTCACCGTGCCGCGTGTCCCGGTGGGCGAGACCCCCCGCGACTCGCTGCTGGCCATGTACTTGGGTTTGTTTTCCCGGGAAGAGTGAGGGCTTCTATTCTGGCGCGACTAGAATCCGGCGCAAACCGGTGCGCCGAATTGCCCCGTCGCCTTGTGGGGTGCGCATTTCGTGCCCGAGGCGGACACATCCGTCCCGACAAAATCGACGTAAAACGAGCCGGTCATCCAGCGGGTGGATTCAGCCCCCGTCGTGTCCATTGAGGAATCGGTAGGATGCTTGGGTTGATTCACGAGGATGAACCGCTTCCAGCGGCACGCCCGAACCGTCGGGCCAGCGACCGATGCTGCCGTTGAAGCTTCAGCTTGTCATCGGGTCGATCGCCTTTGCGATCAACCCGCGGATGCTCCGCGAATGCGCGTCGGCCGGATCAGGGGCTGTATCCAGCGTGACGAGGCCGTGGTTTTTGCCGGGCGCATCGTGGGGCCCTGTCAGAGCTTGTCGCGCTAATCGCCGAATGTGATGCTGTTGAGACACATGTTGGTCAGCGTGATCGCTGTCGACGCCGATAGCACCTGCACGTTGAGCAGGTCGATGTTGGCCGCGTCCGCCGCGGTAAAATAGGTGCCGCTGTTGTCCCAGCACGCGGTATTGAACTGGGTCAAAGCTACTGCCGCCCACGAGGTGACGTAATTGAAGCAGTAGATTACAGTCGAAGGGTCACCCGCCCTGTGGACGCCGAGACGGAACGTGGAAGTTGGCACGCCGCTGACAAAGGCAGCGAGGGTGGAGTAGGACTTGCCGATGGGAACGCCGGGGACGACGCCGGCATTTACGCCAATCTCGATACCCCAGTTGCTGGCGAAGTCGTCCGGAGTGGGAGCGACGGGCAGGGCGGGAATGTAGCCAGTCACGCAGAGGGCATTTGGGGCATTCCAGTTGATCACGCTCATACAGGGCGCGGTCGCAGTGATCGGCGCCCCACTGGGGCCGCAGGTCGGATCCGTCACAAAGTCCAATGGGGCCATCGCAATCCACCCGTAGCCGGAGATTGGGCCAACGGCCGCGCCGTGTTGGAAGGTGGCCGTGTTGGAAGTTCCGCCACCAGCGTCTGCTTTCCCCACGGCGCCGCCGCTTGATCCGCCCAAGCCGCCGTCAAGGCGAGGGCTGCTGGAAGGGAAGGATGCGCCACCAGTGCCGGGTTTCGTTCCGATCCCGCCGGTGCCGACGATGCGGGTGCCGCCCATACCCCCGCCGCCGCCGAAGCTCACCGCGCCACCGGTTACGGGGAGGCCTCCACGCGAACCGCCTTCGCTGCCGCCAGGTTGAACACCGCTGTGGTAGCAGAATCCAACCGAGCACACGTAGCCATCGGGACACACCTGGGGTCCCACGGCACAGGCTTGCTTTCCATCCACAGGCTCGGCCTTGTACGTACAGGCAAGAAATGGAGTCACTGTGGTCAGCAGCAACAGAACAGAGTGAAGTGACCGCATCAGAAAGCTCCGGTTGCCGCAAGCATTGCGCCGTTGGGCTGGATCTGCGGAAGTACACTCACGCTCGGCTTGCGTGACTCCCTCTGCCACTCGCCGATCGAGTAGAGGATGCCCCCCACCAGGGTGGCGCCCGCGCCGATGCCACCGTATACCCACTGCAGCTTCTGCGCTCGCTTGCCCGCGCTGTCGTCGCTTGGGTTGAATTTCTTCGCGTCCGAGACCTGATTCGAAAGCAGCTTGGTCTGCACGCCGTAGTATACGGCCGCGCCCAGGCTGGCAACCCCACCCAGGGTGAGCAAAGCGCCGGTGATCAGCAGCGGCAATCCCGACGAACCTGTCGCCGCCGTGGTCGAAGCGGGCGACTGGCTGGCCTGAGTGAAGACGCGGATCTGGGCCGGAACTGGCGCCGGCGGCGGACTGACCGGGGGTGCAGATACCGCAGGTGGCGGTGCCGGCGGGCCGGTCGTCGCCGGGGGATAGGCGACAGGTGCTGCGGGCAGCACAGGAGCGACCGCGGCGGCCGGTGTGGCCGCGGCCGACGCTGGTGGTGCTGCAGGCGGTACGGGAAGTGCGGGAGCAGCGGCCGGTGGCGCCGGCGCTGGAACCGCGGCGGGCGGCTCCAGCGCCGCCGGCGCGGGAACCGGAACTGGCGCTGGCCCCGGTGCAGGCTGCGGCGCCGGCACCACCACCGGCGGCACCGGAACCAAGGGTGGCGGCGCCAGGGCCGCCGGCTTCTGCGCCTCGCTCGCCGGCTGCTGTTCGCTCTGCTCGACTTGGGCCTTCAGTGTCCTGATGCGGTCCTCGACCTCGCCCCGCAGGCTGCTTTCCGGATCCTTCACCAGATAGTTCTTGTAGAGATCGAGTGCCCGCTTGAGATCGCCCTTGCGCCGGAGGGTCTGCGCCATGTTGAAGAGGACGCTCGGATCCTCGCGCAGGGCGTACGCCTTCTCATACTCGGCGATGGCTTCATCCCACCGACCTATGTCGTAGAACTGGGTGGCCTTCTTGTAGTGCTGCCTGGCCCGTTCCTTGCTGCTGTCACCCGCCGAAGCCGACAATGGACCCCCCACGACAGCCGCCCACAACAAGAAAGGCAGGAAACGCGTAACCCAGATTCTCATGGACTGCTCCTTTGGTCCTGTATTCGCACGGGACGGACAAAGACCGGTCAGCACATCGCGCCAGCCACGTGCGTGGGCAAGAGTATCACGAAGAGGCACACGCGAGGTGGCCGAAAAGTCACTGCGTTGGGCCTCAGGAGTTCACATGACCATATTGGGATCAGCCACCGTCAGCGTGTAGGAGGCGAAATCAGTCCCACCGCGACTGTCATGCAACACAAGCCACAAGAAGACGACTCCCGCGACTGCCGGAGACTGCCACGCGTTTTCGGTCGACACCGCCGTGTCGCTTTCCTCGCGTCCGGTCAGCGAGTCGTCGAATGCGCCTGCGGTGATGAACCAGGAAAGCCACAGTGCCTCGCGCCGCTCGCCGATGGTCTGCAACGCAGAATCGAAAACGGGATAGGACTCTGCTGAATCTGGCGACCAGGTGGCGAGCAAGCGTATGCGCTGACCGGCAGGAACCTGGTCGAGGGAAGCCGGCGTTTCGCCCACCAGGGCTGACAGCGACAGGATAGTTGGCAGGAACCTCCTATTTCAGTTGTGATTAACGCGTTCATTGCAAATGGGGTTATTGATCTCGCCCGCTCCCGGGACGGTCGACGAAGAGAAGAGCCTGCCCGCGAACGACGTGGGCGGGGCTTTGCGGATGTCGCGAAGCAAGCCGCACGCCACGACCCGACCCTTCTCAAGCACCGCCACGCGGCTGGCAAGGGCTTCGACATCCATGGCGTCGTGGGTGACAAGAATGGTGGGCAGGCCGAGAGAGCGAATGGATTCAGACAGAAATGCGCGCACCTCGACGCGGGCCTCCACATCCAGCGATGCCGTGGGCTCGTCGAGCAGCAGGGCCTTGGGGGAAGAAGCCAAGGCACGTGCGAGTGCGACCCGCTGCCGTTCACCGCCGGAAAGTCGCGAGGGGCTTCGCTCCGCCAGATTGCCGATCCCGAAGCGTTCGAGCCACGCCAGGGCCTCGCCGCGTCGCTGCCTCGGGCGTGCGTGTTCCGATCCGCACGCGAGTGCGAAAGCGACGTTCTCGATGGCCGTCAAATGGGGGAACAGCCCGAAGTCCTGGGGCAGGTAGGCGAGGTGGCGCTCCTCCGTGGGACGGTCAATGGCCAGGGCTGCGTCGAACAGGACATCATCCCCAAGCACGATGCGACCGTGGTCAGGCGTACGCAGGCCCAGAATGGCAAGCAGGAGGCTGGTTTTCCCTGATCCATTGGGACCAACCAAAGCCAGCGGCTCGGCACCAACCTCCAGTGAGGCCTGTAACGAGAATGACCCCAGCGTGGCCTGCACCGCGAGGGAGAGTCGTCCGCCATCACCCGTCATGGAGTCGCCAGCCTGCGCGTGATTTCAGCCCCGCGATTGAAACGCCGGAGAAAGAGCAAAAGAGCAAAGGCGAACACCACCAGCAAGAGCGACAGGGCCTGCGCGGTATGGATGTCGAGTTCCAGGGCGGTGTAGATGGCAAGCGGCAGGGTCTGAGTCTTTCCCGTCATGTTTCCGGCGAACATCAAGGTGGCACCAAATTCCCCCAACGCGCGTGCCCAACTCATGGCCGCACCGCCGATCAGCCAAGGACGAGCCAGCGGCAGGGCCACCCGAAAAAACAGGCGCGGCGGCGAAGCCCCCAGGCTACGTGCCACGGCCAGAAGATTTGGATCCAACCGGCCAAAGGCCTGTACCGCGGCCTGCAGGTAAAACGGTGCCGAAACAAAGACCTGCGCCATGATGACTGCGACCACACTGAAGGCGGGCGTCCAGCCCAGACGTTCCAGAATTCCGCCGAACAGTCCGCGTCGACCAAAGGCAAGCAGCAGCGCAATGCCGCCCACCGCAGGTGGAATCACCACGGGAAGCTGCAACAGGATCTCCAGCCAGCGCGCCGAACGCCAGCGCGAACGCGCCAGCCACCAGGCCAGCGGCGTGCCACCCACGACCACCAGCACAACAGAGATCAGGGTCGTGCCCAGGCTCAGTCGCAGCGCTGGCCAGGTCAAAGAGCAGCCAAGACCGCGCCAGATGGCTTCCGGCCCACCGTCGAGAACCAGGGCCACGAACGGCAGTACGAGAAACAGCAAGAGAAGGCCGCCCAGCCCAACCATGGTCGCGCTGAACAGTCGGCGACCTCTCGCACGAGAGAGAACCGTCTGGCTCACTTTGTCCCTTGCTTCTCGACTTGGTTGAAGCCCGCCTCGGCCAAGGTCTTCTGCCCTTCCTTGGACAAGACGAGCTTCACAAATGCACGCGCCAGATCAAAATGGGGCGCGAGCTTCAAAACGGCGATTGGGTACTCGGCCACGACGTTGATTTGGCCGGGAATCTCGATGATCTGGACCTTGTCGGGCATCGTCAAGGCGTCGGTCTTGTAGACGATGCCCGCGTCGGCTTCGCCCAACGCCACCTTGGTCAGGACCTGGCGCACGTTCAGCTCACGCGAGCGTACCCGCGCCAGGATCTGTTCGTGGAAGGCCTTGCCGTAGAGCTTTTCGGCCGCCGCAAAAATCGCCTCGGTGTAGGCGCCGATCGGCACCTCGGCCGCGCCCACCACCAGATGCGTGACCTTGGGCAGGTCCGCGAAGCTGCGCACCTGGGCAGGGTTGTTCTTCGGCACGACCACGACCGGCAGATTGCGTGCGAAGACCACGGGCCCGATGACCATCCCCTTGCTTCCCAGAAGCTTCATGTGCTTCCAGTCGGCCGAAGCGAAGACGTCAACCTTGGCACCCTGTTCAATCTGCACCCGCAGGTCCTGGCTGCCGGCAAAATTGAAGCGGACCTTCGAATTCGGGTGATGCTTCTCGAAAATCGGCGCAGCCCCCTCGAAAACCTCGCGCAGCGACGCGGCTGCAAAGACCACGACCTCCTGCGCTTCGCCGCCCCTTGCCCGCATGGCAAGAAGCGAAATGCTTGAGCAGGCGGCAACCAGGGTCACGAGAATGAACTTCCGGCGATTCATCCTTGCGCTCCCATGCAGGCCTCCCCGGTGCGTGTCGTTCGATAGCCAGTCAAGCCGCCCAAATCCTGGCGAAAGCGCACATTCGACAAGCAAGCAAGCAACGCCTGCACGCGACCGTTTGTGGCGAGCGTCGCAGGAAAGACCAAGTCAAAGCGAGCCCCGGCCGGCGGCTCGAAGTGCAGGCCAAAACTCGCCGCAGCCGAGCGGGTGGCCACGAGAGGAATCATGACGACCGATCGCTGCCGCCGACCAGGCGCCGAAGCCTCTCGGCCACCACCGCGCCGAACGCCAACATC
Organism: Myxococcales bacterium; assembly: GCA_003155465.1. The sequence goes on from PMCR01000492.1 coordinate 7,582, forward strand.
GCGCCCCAGCGGGTGGCCCTGCGGNNGAATTCCCGCCGCCAGCCGTCGTGTCCGTGGTTCCGGTGCTGCCGCCCGTCGCGGTCACGCCCGTCCCCGTTCCGGTGCTCGCCCCGCCTGTCGTCATCGAGCCCCCTGATGCCGACGCCGCGCTTGTCGCCACACCGCTGGCTCCCCCGGTACCACCACCGCCTGAGGTGGCGCCACCGATGCCGGTCGTGCTGCCTGCAGCACTTGTACCGCCGCTGCGCGCGCCGCCAGACCCGCTGGTCCCGCCGCCGGCTACGCCGCCGGAAACACTGGTCTCGCCGCCGGCCACGCCGCCGGGCCCACTCGTCCCGCCGCTGGCCACGCCGCCGGACCCGGTGGTCCCGCCGC
>PMCR01000198.1 GCA_003155465.1 Myxococcales bacterium
GATTGGCCGATGAGCGTCTTCTGCCGTTCGGCAGCCAGTTGGGCGCGCAACGAGCGGTTTTCCTGCAGGAGATTGCATTTCTCCAGCGCCTTGCTCACCGCGCGAACGACATGGGCGCGCTTGAGCGGCTTGGTGACGAAGTCGTAGGCACCCTGCCTCATGGCATCCACGGCGTTCTCCACCGAGCCGTAGGCGGTCATGAGTATGGTCTCGGTTTCAGGCGAGATGCTGCGACTGGCCTTGAGCAGATCCAGGCCGGACATGCCGGGCATGATCAAATCGGTGAGCACGACAGAAACCGGCTCGCGGCGCAGGATCTCAAGCGCCTCTCCACCGCTGCGCGCCGTGAGTACACGCAGCGACTCGCGCTCGAAGATCTTGCTCAACGAGTCTACGATGCCTGGCTCATCGTCCACGACCAGGATGGTCGGGGCGGCTGGATCTCGGGCCGCGCTGGCTTCGGCTTCACTTGTCACGTCTGCAGTTCCTCGTGCTGCTCTTCAAGGCGGATGCCAGATGTCTCCGACCTGGCTGACGCCGCTCAACTAGCCGGAAATACAACGCTATTCAGGCGCGGCTTTTTGCAGGGGTCGATGGAGTGCCATCTTGACACAGGTTCCGCTAGCCCGCCCGTCTTCTTGTCACTCTAGCTCGTCATGGCGTGACCGGGCCAACGAAAGTGGTTACGCTGGTCGGGACCAGGGTGACGGTCACCGTTGTGCCACCGGTCAAAGTGCCGATGTTGGCGATGTTCTCGCTGGCCGAAGTGCGGTAGCCGGTCATCTCGCCGAAACGTCCCGAGTCGATAGTCAACCCGAACGCGATCTGGGAAGTTCCCGCATTGATCGCCACCACCGCCACCTGGTCCCCGGCCGGATTCTTGAAGGCGGACAGGTAAACGTTGGCGGCCGGATTTGCCACGGCGTCGACGCGGTGCCAATCAGGACGAACAAAACGGCTGTACTGGCCTAGAGTGTACAGGCGCTTGGGCACGGTGCCGTTGGGGTTGACCAGGAATCCGTTGCCGCTGCCCCACGCCCACCAATAAAGGAACGCGCTCATCTGGCCGACCACCAGGTCCATGTGAACCAGCCGCGCGACCAGCAGCCCGTCGGTCATGCTGGTGTCCTGGGCCCACGCTGCCGTACTGAACTCTGTCATCCAGATCCCTTTGCCCGCTGCCAACGACTTGGCCAACACCGGTGTCGTGTACGAGGTGGCGTTGCTCTTCGTGAATTCGTACTGGTGAACCCCCACCACGCCCAACAGGGTGGACGTGTTCGCGTCGCTAAGGAGGGGAACAATCAGATCCTCTTTCACGTTTTGGTATTCGGGCGCCATGATCTTCAGGTTGGGAGACCGAGCGAACACGCCCTTCCTTGTGAACTCTGTCTTCAGCGTCGCGAGGAAGTCGTGAAACTGTGCCGCCGTCCAGTTGGCCGATTCGTACGTGCATTGAAAGTTCGGCTCGTTCTGCAGCGAAAGGACCGACAGATCCACGCCGAACTTGCCCTTGTATCCCAGGGCATAGTCCGCCAAGACATCGGCGTAGTCAGCGTAGTGGCTGGAATCGAGCGTGCCACCCACTTCGGGCTTCGAATAGTCCATGGTCTTGTAGCTGTCGCTCACCTTCCATTTGCTCACGCTGTTGTTGGGTGGCGTCCAGGGCGTGCTCATGAACCTCGTGACCTGATAGTCCGCCCCCTTGGCTTTGATGTCGTTGATAAGGGCGCTGGTGTTGGTCAAGTCCCAGCCGAACCAATTGAGCGAGAAGGTCTTGCTGCCATCGGCAGCGGTGGTGGACTTGTAGGTGCCGTCGGCGTTCTTGTCGATGAACTTGTCGTCGTTGGAGGAGTTCTCTCGAAATGGGATTCTGTTGCGCAGCATGGATAGTCCGGCCCCTTTGGTGACGCTGAAAAGGGCGTCGTAGACGGCGGTCTTGGCCGAGGCGCTGGGAGGATACAACCAGGCGTTACTGACCCCGAATCCGTCGATCACCTGCATGACCTGCGAAAGCTTCACATTTGCGCCGGTGTTGGTCGCGCGGGTTCCGCCCAAGGTCGTCCCGCCCGAGCCAGTCGTTCCCCCCGTCGTCGCGGCTCCGCCCGTGCTCGTGGCGCCGCCGGTTCTAGCCGTGCCCGTGCTGCCGCCGGTTACGGACGTGCCCGTGCTGCCGCCGGTTCCGAACGTGCCCGCGGTGCCGCCGGTCCTAGTGCTCGCAGTCCCGCCGTTTGCAGCCGAGCCCGCCGTGGATGGAAGACCGCCCGTGGAAGTGACCGTCGCGGTCGTCCCCCCTCCGGTTGCTAGGCCGCCTGTGCTGCCCGGGCTCGAAACCCCGCCCGTCCCCCCGGCCGCGGGCGCGTCGAGGGTCGAAATCGAGCCGCCGGTATCGAGCGGTTCTGTGGTCCGGTCTTGTTTGGGCGGGCCAGCTCCGTCTGCGGAATTGGATCCTTGTTGGCACCCAATACCCATCGCCGCGAAAAGAAGAAGGGGCAGCGCCCTTGCCGTCGTGCTTCTGAACATGTTGTTTCGGTTCCGGAGCCTACTAAGGATACTACAGCTCCAGGCTGCAGACACCAGCGGTGGCGAGTCACGAACAACCCCTGGGCCATCCGCCATAGGACAACCAGGGACTTTAGCGAAAGCCTGGAGGCCCAGTGCAGAACGAGTCCCAACGCGACAATCGACCCGCCGGCTATTCGCAACAGGCTCCTAGGCCGGGGGCGCAGCGATCGAGAAAGTGCCAGCTACCTGCACGCGCCGTTCTGGCAGGTGGCCGGCGCGGTGCATGCGGTTCCGCAGGTGCCGCAGTTGGCGCTGTCGCTGCCCAGGTTGGCGCAGCCTCCGCTGCAGTCGGCCAGACCCGGCCCGCACGACGAGCAGCAGCGGAACCCGGTATCAGGATACGAGAAATTCTGCGCGAGCGTGGCGGCCATGAATGTGCACCCCAGGCCGACGGAGTAGCTGTCGAAGGCGCCCCCTCGGCAGGTGTAAATCTTGCGTCCATCGGCCAGCGTGCCGCGGGGGTCGTCGGTCCATTCGGCCAGATTGCCGCTCATGTCGAAAGCCACCTCGCCGGTCAGGGTCGGGTCGAGGTCCCCGGAGGTTGTGCAATGGTTGAACGACCCCACGGCCGCAGCCGCGTTGAGGTTCGTTTCGGCGCCGTTGCAGAGGGACGCATCGTAGCTTGCACCGTAGGGGTAGCAGCCGCTGGTGCAGGGCTTTGCCAAGGAGCAGGCAAAGCCCCACTCGTCGGCGGTCACGACGTCATTGCTGCGCGTGACTTTGCACAGACGCATGCCGGCGGCGCGGCAAGCGGCATCGGCCGCCACCCAGGTCACCGAACTCCAGGGCAGAACCCCGGTCCCGGTCGCGCTGGTTCCGCGCGAGCAGGCGCGCGCGGAGGAAGTGCCCGCCGAGGTCGCGTTCGCGTCGACGCGGCTGGCTTCGTAGCTGTAGATGTAGTAGCCGCTGCTTGGTGCGCCGGCTGCCGTGACGTGGACCACGGAATCGCGCACACCCTTGCACTCTTGACCCGCACACGTGAGAAGTCCCAGCCCCGGCGGGTTGTCCCAGCCCTCGTCAGTGAGCCCGTCGCAGTCATTGTCCTTGCCGTCGCAGATCTCGTCGGTCGGTATGGCGGCGGTTGAGCCAGACAGATCGCAGCCCGGGGCCAATGTCTTGTCGGCTTGGCACTTCATGGTGCCGGCGCGGCGGCATTCGCCCAGACCCGCGTTGTCGCTGCACGGGGTGCCCAGGACGGTCGACGCGAACTCGTCCACCGCGCCATCGCAGTCGTTGTCCAGCCCGTCGCACCACGATTCCTGCGCCACCAGCTGGTTGGGACTGGCAAGCTGCACGGTGGCCGGGTAGTTGCAGATCCAGCTCGGCTTGCTGGCGCCGGACGGGGTGGTACACACCGGGAAACTGGCGTCGCCAGGGAAGCGCGCGGAGCCGCCTGGACCCTTGCCACATTCGCCGGTCTGCCGGCAGAAGTTGAGCGCTGGCTGGATCAGGCCTGGGTCATCCGCGTCCGTGAGCCCGTTGCAGTCGTTGTCCTTGCCGTCACAGACTTCGGGTCCATCGGGCGTGCAGGCGTATTCGCAGCCGTTGCTCGGGTTGTGGTCGGCATCCGCCCATGCGTCCTGGCACGGGCCCAGGCGACATTGACCGCCGCTGCATAGCCCTGTGGCATGTGGATATGCGTGTGTGCAGGCTTGCCCGCAACTCCCGCAATTCCGCGGATCAGTCTGAAGATCGAAGTCTTCGTCGACCGCGCCGTCGCAGTCGTTGTCCTTGCCGTCGCAGATTTCCAATTGCGGCGTCACCGCGCCGGTACAGACCAGGGCCCCAGCCGTGCACACCCAAGCGCCCAGCCGGCACTCGCCGGTGCAGGCCCCGGTCTGCAGGTTGCAGCCGTCGGCCCCCGCCGGATAGCAGGGCTTGCCCAGGTTGGGATCGCTCTCGTCTATCATGCCGTCGCAGTTGTTGTCGCGTCCGTCGCAGACTTCCGGGCTGGCTTGTCCAGCGCCCACGCAGACCGGTACCCCGGCGATGCAGGTCAGGACACCCGACTGGCACCCATTTTCACCGCAAAGTTGACCGACGTCCTTGGCCCCCTCGTCGATGGTGCCATCGCAGTCGTTGTCCTTGCCGTCGCAGATCTCGACGCGGTTGTTGCTCGGCGTGCAGCCATATTCGCAACCGTTCTCCGGCGCGCCGTCGAGATCGACGTAGCCGGGCAGGCAGTCGAACATGCATTGTCCCTGCCGGCAGCGTCCGCCGGAGTGAGCCGAACTGCACACGTTGTCACATTGGCCGCAGTTGGCCGCGTCGTTCTCGAGGTCGAAGCCTTCGTCGATCTGGCCGTCGCAGTTGTTGTCCTTGCCATCGCAAATCTCGACGCCGCCGTTGCTCTGCAGGCACTCGCAACCGTTCTCTGACTTGGTGTCGAGATCGACGTATCCCGGATCGCAGGTGCCCACGCCGCACCGGCCGGCCACGCAGGACACCTGGGCATGGGGGGGAATCGCGCAGGTGGTTCCGCATGAGCCGCAGTTCAGCGGGTCAGTCTGAAGATCGGTCCCGGGACAGGATCCGCCATCAGACGAGGTTCCGCGATTCGCATCGGAACCCGGCCCGCTGTCAGAGGATCCGCCCGCGCCTCCGCTGTTGAGAGAGAAACCGTCTGTCCCCATGGCGTCCACGCCGGGCGCACCGATGATTGCCAGCTTGTCGCTCCGTTGCTGGCAGGCACCCAGGGCCAGTGCGAGAGCCAAGGCGCAGGCGAAACCCGCGCGAACCGCAGGGCAGTCCCTTTCTACCTGCCGCCGCGTGTCTCGCTGGCCACGCACCTCATCGGCCGAGGCACCGGAGCTGCTCTGACCAAGGGTACGAGTCACCGTGGATTGCATGGAGAACCCTAGTGTACAGTCTCTCGACGGGTGCTGTAAAATTCAACCGGTTCGGTGCTCTAGGTGTTTTCTCGCCGAATCGTCACGTCCGCACAGCCGCACGTGGCCGCCAAGGGATGGTCGGGTCTGCCGACGCGAGACTCTGGCGGCGCTTGTCCAGGCACATCTTGTGATCGGCCACGCGCATGAGCTGGTTGCAGGTGGTGCCATCTTCAGGATAGTCGGCGAATCCGAAGCTGAGGCCGATGGAGAAGGGAGCGCCGGTGCGCGTCTCGGACAGCGCCGCATGCAGCCGCGCGAGCAGCGGCTCGGACCCGGATACCCCGACTTCGGGGAAAAGCACCGCAAACTCATCGTCCCCGACGCGGCAGATCACGTCGTGGGCCCGCAGCGAGCGTTCGAGAAGTTCGGCCACCCAGCGCAGCACCAGATCTCCTTCTTCGCGGCTGTGGGCGTCATTTATGGATTTGAGGCTGTTGACATCGACCATCATGATGCCGAAGTGGCGGCGCGGCTGGCGATGCGCGCGGCTCAACTCTTCCGTGAGACGCTCGGTGAAGTAGCGGCGGTTCCACAGGCCGGTCAGCTCGTCGCGGTAGGCGAGAACGCGATAGGACTCCAACCTGGCGAGTTCGTGACGCAGATCCGCGTTCTCACGCAGCAGATCCTTCACACTGGGCGGTGCAGATCGGGTCGAATCCTTGCGTCCCACGAGCGACCTTCTAGCAAAAAGGTAGGTGGCGTGCCAACGCACCTCCGTATAATCCTTCGCGGAACCATGTCCTTCCGCGCCGCACTTCTCTTCGATCTCGACGGAACCCTGGTCGACACCGAGCGTGACAACGTGGAGTCGGTCGTTCTGGCCCTGCGGCGTTGGCACGTCGAGATTGACAGCGCCGAGCAGCATTTCGTGGTCGGCCACTCGTGGAATGAGATCTACGCCATGATTTGCCGCAACCATGGGCTGCAGGTGGGCATGGACGAGCTCATCGCGCGTGCGGTGGACGAGAAGCGGAGACTCCTCGCGCACAAGGGATACCAGCCGCTGCCTGGGGCGCGCGAAGCCATCAAGCGCCTTGGCCGGCGCGCGGACCTGGCCGTGGTTTCGGGTGCCAGCCGGGTTGAAGTGCACGAGGCGGTTGAGGGTCTGGGGATGCTCGGCGATTTTCGGGTCTTGCTCGGGGCCGAGGACTACAGCAAGGGGAAACCGGATCCCGAGCCGTATCTGACCGCGATGCGACTGCTCGCCGTGCCGCCAACCGCTTGTATCGTGGTGGAAGACGCCGAGCCGGGCATCCTGGCGGGGCGGGCTGCCGGCGCCCACGTGGTCGCTGTTCGGGCAGCCAACTATCTGGGATACGACCAGTCGGCGGCGGACGTCGTCATCGACACGCTCCACGGTCTGACCGATGAGTTGTGCGATCGGTTGCTTGCGCAGACCGAGACGATCGCAGTCGGCTAGTAGGCGTTGCCGTGTTCGATCACTTGCCTGCCGACGCCATGCTCTTCGAGGTAGGGCCCCGCGACGGCCTGCAGAACGAAACCCGCCTGGTGCCGACGACAGACAAGATCGCGCTCATCGACGCGCTCTCGGGCTGCGGTCTGCGCGCCATCGAGATCACGAGTTTCGTCAACCCGCAGTGGGTCCCCCAGTTGGCCGATGCGGGCGAGGTGGCGCGGCGGGTTGTTCGTCGCCCTGGGATCATCTACTCAGCGCTGGTACCCAACCCGCAGGGACTGGTCGCGGCGCAGGAGGCGGCGATGCCGGAGATCGCCGTGTTTCTCTCGGCGTCCGAGAGTCACAACCGCAAGAACCTGAACAAGAGCATAGCCGACACCCTGCGGGTTCTTGCAGAGGTGGTGCCCAGCGCGCGTTCGGCAGGAATGCGCGTGCGTGGCTACGTTTCGGCGGTGTATGGCTGTCCCTACGAGGGCGCGGTCGACCCTGCCAAGGCGGTGGCGTTGGTGTCCGCCCTGCGCGCGGCAGGTTGCTACCAGGTTTCCTTGGGCGATACCATCGGGGTGGCCAATCCACTCCAGGTGCGCGACGTTCTCGCGCTGGTCCTGGCAGAAACGCCCAGCCAGGCCGTGGCGGTGCACTTTCACGACACGCGCGGCGCTGCGCTGGCCAATATCCTGGTGGCGTTGGAAATGGGCATCGCCACCATCGACACGGCGCTGGGCGGGTTGGGTGGCTGCCCATTCGCGCCGGGGGCATCAGGCAACGTGGCCACGGAAGATGTTGTGAACATGCTGGAGGGGATGGGCGTGAAGACCGGCGTCCATCTCGACAAGCTGATCGATTGTTCGCGCCTGGCGGCCAGTATGGTGGGGCACGAGATGTCGTCTCGTGTGTATCGCGCGGCCATCGGCTCGCGCCTGCGCGCCGGCGGGGGAAGCAGAGGATAGGCGCTGTTCACTTCAACCTGGCTTGGAACGCAGAACATTCGTGGCTTCCCATTCCTGGTTGAGTATCGACCAGGCCAAATTCGCGCGTTTGCCCCCTCCCGTCCTCGAAGACGCCTAGCAGAAGCTTCTCTCCGCCCGTGCGTCTGAGTAGCATGTTGCGAAAGCCGGGGAGGACCTCTCGAAGGCGGCTCTCCAGTTCAGCTCGGGCATCTGGGCGTTCGTCGCTCAGGTAATCGAAGAACGCCGCAAGGTGCTGGCAATAGTGCCCTAGGAACCGCAGATCCCCCTTTGAAGTCGGATTCATTGCAAAAGGATTGGGCTGAATAATTCGGACCCGCTCCATGAATCCCTTGAACCAACCCAGGCGAGAGCCGCGCGAGTCCAAGTTGGCCAGAAACGACTGGTTGGACTGGAAGGGGAAATCTGCCCCGGCCTTCCCGCCATCGCGAGCCAGGTGAACCGCCCCATCGGCGAACCGAAAAAGTCTCTCCCCCTCGAATGTCACCTCCTCTGATCGGATCGTTGGTGGGCGTGCGCCGTCAAGCTGATGTTTGATCTCAAGCGCGTATCGGTAGGTGCCACCGTTGCCAGTCACGTCCAACTCGAAGCGCTGGATTTCACAAGAATCCCACCGTGTCTGGGTTCCCCGGAAGTGATCGGCCGCGGATATCCCAAGCGCAACAAGATCGCTGATGCGCGCCACGACGTCGAGGAGCGTGCTCTTTCCGGATCCGTTGTCCCCGAGAAGGAGGCAGAGCTTTTCCGGACGGAACTCGAAATTGACGAGCGACCGAAAGTTGTCGGCGAGTATTCGGGTGAACCCCGAAGGGGCCAATCGTACACCCAACCCGCAGATCGGGCACGCTTGCGTCGTGGCGCTCCGTGTTGCTGACTCGTTGGCCTCGGGGAGGCAAGGCTCAGCCCGGTCCGACCTTCTTCCCTTCCGATCTCTGCGACCGCGGTGGCCTCTGTGGTGAAAAAGCTAGCCCAGCGCTCGCTGGCGCAGGAAGTGGTCCGCCAGCACCAAAGCCATCATGGCTTCGACGATGGGCACCGCGCGCGGAAGCACGCAGGGGTCGTGACGGCCGCGCGGCTTCAGCAGCATGGAATTGCCCTCGACGTCCACCGTCTCCTGCTCGCGCAGGATGGTGGCGACGGGCTTGAAGGCGGCGCGCACGATGATGTCCTCGCCGTTGGAGATGCCGCCCTGGATGCCGCCCGAACGGTTGGTGCGGGTGCGGATGCGCCCGCTCTCGGCGTAGAAGAGGTCGTTGTGCTCGGAGCCATGCAGGCGCGTTCCCTCGAAGCCGCTGCCCACCTCGAAACCCTTGCACGCGGGGATGGAAAGCAAGGCTTTGCCCAGGTCGGCGTGCAACTTGTCGAACACCGGCTCGCCCAGTCCCGCGGGGACATGGCGCGCCACCGCCTCGACCACGCCGCCCAGCGAATCGCCGTCGGCGCGGGCACGATCGATGAGCGCGATCATCTGGTCGGCCACCGCCGCGTCCGGGCAGCGCACGATGTTTGCATCCACGTCCTTGCGCGTGACCGTGCCGCTGTCCACCGTGGCCGGCAGGGTGTGCACCTGCTTCACGTAGGCCACAATTTCGATGTGGGCTTGCTCGCCGAGCAGCTTGCGCGCGATGGCGCCGCTCGCGACCCGACCGATGGTTTCGCGCGCGCTGGCCCGGCCGCCACCCGCAGCCGCGCGGACCCCGTATTTAGCCTGGTAGGTGTAGTCGGCGTGGGACGGGCGAAAGGCACGACGGATTTCCTGGTAGTCGCGAGGGCGGGAGTCGGAGTTGCGCACCAGCAGCGCGATAGGCGTGCCCAGTGTCAGACCGTCATGCACTCCCGACAGGATGGCCACGGGATCCGCTTCATCGCGGCTGGTGGTGATGCGGCTCTGGCCGGGCCGGCGCCGGTCCAACTCGACCTGGATTTCTTCTGCCGTGATGGGCACCCGCGGCGGGCAGCCGTCCACCACGACCCCGACGGCCGGGCCGTGTGATTCGCCCCAGGTTGCGATACGAAAGAGCTGTCCGAATGTGCTCGCCACAGTGGTCGACAGGGTAGCACGACTCGCCCGCGAAGCCGTTGGCGACGCGAATCCTTGCCGCGCCTCGCATCGGCCGAAAATGCCTTTCGCACGCCGGCCGAGTTTTCTTGTGGAATTTCGTGCAAGTTTTCTTCAACGTAGCGGCCATGAGCACCAACGGAATCCCGCGGAAATGGACGGTCGCGGACTCCGCAGAAACATACGGCATCCGGTACTGGAGCCAGGGCTACTTCTCTATCAACGATCTGGGCCATGTCGTGTGCCACCCGCAGGGACCTGAGGTCGGCTGCATCGATCTGAAGGAACTGGTCGACGAGGTGGTGCGCCGGGGCATCGGGCTTCCC
>PMCR01000115.1 GCA_003155465.1 Myxococcales bacterium
GGCTGCGCACGGTTTCGTGGAGCGCCTTGGGCTCGCCCGCGCCACGCGAAGAGGAGTCGAGAGCCTCAGTGAGGTGCGCGTCGCGGCCCAGCTTGGCCACGTAGTCGATCCAGCGACGCGCATCGTTTTTCAGCATCTGCTCGGCCGCATATTGTGCGCGATCCAGACGTTGACCTTCCAGTTGCTCGATGCGGCGATCGGCTGGGCGGGGTGCCACAAAGGCTGCGGTGACCGCCACCCCGGCCAGCAGCCCGACGAGAACGAACCATATCTTGGAAAGGAACATCGCTTCCGCCCCCTATTGCTCGGTGGGCTCTTTGTTGTCCGTGCCGGACACCTTGAGGGTCAAGTCGACTCCTTTGGGGGGCACGTCGACCGCGCGTTCAAGGACCCAGTGGCCATTGCTCCATACTTTGAGCGTGGCCGGTCCTTCTGGCACATCGTTGAGCTTGAAGCCCCCCTTCTCGTCCACCGTGGCAAAGAACGGCGAGCTGGTGACAATCACTGAAACCGTGACATGGGGATACTCAGTGCAGTGCACGACGTATTCACCGCTGATGCCGAAGCGCTGCTTGCGGACGGTGCCCGGGCTTAGACGCTCGGGCGGCATGATTTCGGGTCGGCCCGGGACAGAGAGGTCGTGCGAAACCTTGTCCGAGTTCCTGAATTCCACCACGGCCCCTTCACCCACGACCACCGTGCCGGGATTAGCTTGCATGCCGGCGATTTCGACCGGCGTGTTTTTTGGCGCCAGCACCTGCGGCTTGGGGCCTACCAGCACGACGACGGTGTCGCCCCGCGCGGGAGCCGGCTGGACGGGGACGGTGGTGTTCTCAACCCGCCAGTGGCCCAGAAATCGCCGGCCAGACTTCAGATCGTCAGGCAGGACCACCGTGCCGCGCACGGTGGACGCGGCGCTTGCCAGGGACGGTGCCAGCGCGACAAGGCAGGAAAAGAGCAAGGGCGAGAACAAACGATATCGCGTCATCCGATAGGGCCTCCCAGCGGTAAGACACCGTCGTTTCTGGTTTCGAGAAGTGTCAGCGGAGAGGCGCCTGCTATCATGGCAGGTGCATGGGTACCACGCCATCCAAGACGCTCGATACTTTCCCCAACCCGAAGCCTGACCGAGACTACCTCATCCGCTTCGAGACGCAGGAGTTCACCTGCCTCTGTCCCAAGACGGGTCAACCCGATTTCGCCACGGTTCGCGTCGAGTACGTGCCCGACCTTCTGTGCGTCGAGCTCAAGTCGTGGAAGCTGTACCTGTGGTCGTACCGCAACGAGGGCGCCTTCCACGAGGCCGTCATCAACCGCATTCTTGATGATCTGGTCGCAGCGGTTCATCCGCGGCGTGCGCGTGTCGAGGGTGACTTCAACATCCGCGGTGGCATTCATACCACCGTGGTCGCCGAGCATCAGTCGACGTAGCACGACTGGATCTCTGATCGACACGGCGGTTCGACCCTGCCTTCCGATTTGTGACGGCCGACGGTCGACATGACGTGCAGGGAGCCGTGAGAGCGAACCCCGCTGCCCTATGGGGCCTTCTTCTTGTTCTGGATGACCGCCAGGGCTACGCGGGTTTCTCCCAGGAGGTCGCGCGCGCCTGGCAGACGAACCGCTTGTTCGTCGCGTTCGATTTGTTTCAGCAACTTCTCTTCACACATCTTGCATGATGCATCAGCCAGCTTGGTGAGCGACTGAAGGATCGCCTGGTGCACGGGGTAGCGAAGCTGGGGCAGCGAGGCCACTGGCTTGAGCGCGCCGAGTAGGATGGGCACGCCTTTGGTGGCGTTGCCGGAGAAACCAATGGCGAACGCGGCCTTCTCGGCGCGTGTCCACGAGGGATCGTTGTTGAGGACCTTGGCGTAACAGTCGAGGTCTTTGTCGCAGTCCTTGGCCACCTGCATACGGTCAAGTGCCTCGCCGAAGATCCCCTGCGCGTCCTTCTCCTTGTCGGCCAGGGCCTTGAACGCGTCGTAGTTTTCCTTGCCCGCAATGCGGGAGAGATCGATGGCGGCGTTGGCGCGCAGATCCGATGCCTTGACCCCACCCACCACCACATAGCCATTCTTGGCTGTGTCGAGCAGGATGGGCACCGCGCGCTTGTCCCCCGACAGGTAGATACCGTCCTCGGCAGCTTGGCGGTCGGTCGCCTCGGCCTTCTTGTCTGTAAGCACGTCGAGCAGCACCTTTACCGCGTTCGGAGTGCCGATGAAGCCGAGGCCGATGAGAATGGCCTTGTGCTCGCCAGACTTGGCCGGGACTTTCAGACGTGCGGCCAGGGCTGGCACGGCACGCGCCGCTCGCAGGTCGCCAAGCAGATACGCAGCCTTGAACGGCACGATGCCGGGGCTGGTCTTGTCGAAATCCAGCTTGCGCGCCATATCGGCGATCTCGGCGTTTTTTTCGTTGAGCAGGTTGATCAGGGGATCCACCGCGGGATCGCCGATGCGCACCAAGGCCAGACGGCATTCCTGGAACACCTGCGTGCCACGGCCGGTCATGAACAGACCCTTGATGAGCGCCGGGATCGACTGCGGGTCGCGCAGCTCGGCCAGGCCGAGGGCCGCCTTCTGGTTGAGCAAGAAGTCCTGCTCGTCGGCCGACGTAGTGAGGATCTTCATCAGCGAAGGCACGGACTGCTTGTCGCCAATCTTGACCAGGGCGCGAATCGACGCCAGACGCACGGTGTTGGCACGTGACTTGATGGGGAGCTGGTGTTCAACCGCCTTGATGAGTTGCGGGACCGCGTCGGTGGCCTTCATCTCGCCCAGCGCGCCGGCAGCAATGACGGCGCGGTCGAAGTCGTCCTCGGTGAAGTCCAGGGCTTCGATGAAAAGAGGTTTGGTCTGTTCACCGGGGAAGCGGCTCAGCGCCTCCAGATGGTCCGGCTTCTTGGTCTCCTTGTAGAGCGCGACCATCTCGGGAAGCGCCTGCTGGGCTCGGTCCACGCTCATCTTGGCGAGTTGATCCAACGCCTCCTTCTGGTCGCGCACGCTCTTGAGTTTGCGTGCCCAGGTACGCGGATCGTTAGGGTCGCCTTCACACCCGGACAGAACAAGGCCGGCGGTGAGCACGCCGACTACCACGAAGCTAGCTTTTCGCATCTCTGTACCTCCCTGGGAAAGCTCTTCCCGTGACAGATCCCCGCGGCCGGCCCTGGGGCAAGCCGGCCGCCCGTACCACTGACAGCGGATCGAAAAACGCGATAGACGCGCGGAAAGGTCACTCGGCCGCGGCCGGACCTGCTGCGACGTTGCCTTTGGCCTTGGGCCGCACGGCGAAGTTTACGTTCTGGTAGCCTGCCGTGGCTGCCGAGAACATGACCTTGCGCAACATCTTGAACTCGACGCTCTTGTCCGATTGGATGATGCAAACCCCTTTGAAGTCCTCCGAGGGATGCAGTAGCTTGTAGTTGTTTTTCGCGGTCACGAGCTGATCGGCCAGCTCCGGGATCTTGGCATCGCCCGTGGCCGAGTCCTTCATCAGCTCCTCGCCGGTAGCCACCTGCCTGCCGTCCAGAGTGACGACGTCCTTGGTAACACCAATGACCGGAGCCCGCTCGAGGTCGGTCCAGCTCTGCGCGTCGGGCAGGACGATGTTCTTCTGCACGAAGAGAATCTCGCCGCTGGCCGAGAAGGTCATGAGCAGGAAGATGACAAGGATTGTCATCATGTCGATATAGGCCACGAGGTTGAGGGCCTGATACAGACTCTTACGGCCACCGCCCTTCAGCTTCGAGTTGGCGACTTCGAGGGCGATCGAGCGATAGAGGTGCGCGTGAGGCGCCTTGATTGCCATGATGGTTCTCCTCGGTCCTAGATTCCGGCTGCGCCTGAGTCAATAAGTGAGATATCAGGGAATCTCGCTTGTATGGCGGTGTCCATGGCTCGCACCAGGACATCGAACTTGATGGTATCCTCGGACGCCACCTGAGCGTCGTTCTTGTCCGGGTGACCGTCCTTTGCCTTCTTCAGCTCGGCGGCAAGCCGTTCGAAGTCATATTCAGCTCCCTTCTTGGGAATCGGGGTCTGGTCCTGACCGACGACCAAGTTGAAGCCTTCCTGGTTCACCATCACGACCACCTTGACCTGCAACTCAGGCGGAGTCTCCTCGCCGGCTTGCCCCTGGCCTTTTTGCTGGGCCTGAAGGCGGGCAAGCTGGGTCCACACCGCGGTGATGAGAAGGAAGGCGACCATGCAGGTGAGCAGGTCGATGTAGGGCACAAGATTCAATTCGGCGTTAAGTTCCTTCTTGCCGGACTTACCGCCAGTTTCTACTGAAACACTCATGATTGAGCTCCCGTCTTGGGGGCCGGTGATAACTCCGGCCCCCGCGTTCGCTGCGGACTAGTGTTGCGCGCCACCGTCTGTACGGCCGGCGACCACCAAATTGAGCGCCTCGACTGTGCCCTGGTTGACGCCGTCGAGGATGCTCTGCGTCTTGCCGTTGAGGACGGCGA
>PMCR01000477.1:0-7561 GCA_003155465.1 Myxococcales bacterium
AAGTTCGGCGGCGGCGTCACGGACACTTTGGTGAGGGGGATCGCGGACGCAATGGTCTCGAGCGGTATGCAGGCGGTGGGCTACCAATACATCAACATCGACGACATGTGGCAGTCGAGCCGCGACGCGAGCGGAAATATCGTGCCCAACAGCAGCAAGTTCCCGAACGGAATGAAAGCACTTGCTGACTACGTGCACAGCAAAGGCCTGAAACTGGGCCTGTACTCCGACCGCGGCACGAAGACCTGTGCCGGCGTCCCGGGCTCGCATACTTATGAGACCAAGGATGCGCAGAGCTACGCTTCCTGGGGGGTGGACTACCTGAAGTACGACAACTGCAGCCCCGCCGCTGGTTCGAACATCCAGACGGACTACACGAACATGGCCAATGCCTTGAAGGCGTCGGGACGCCCCATCGTGTTCAGCATCTGCGCCTGGTGGTTCTATGACTGGGGGACAAAGATCGGTCAGCTCTGGCGGACGGGGACTGACATCACGGACACCTGGGACAAGGACAGCCACAGTGTCATCGCGCTGATCAACAACAATGGTGGGTGGTCGGGTCGATACAGCGGTGCCTCCTACGGATCACCTGGGCTCGCCCAGTACGCCGGACCGGGACATTGGAACGACCCCGACATGCTCGAGGTGGGCAACGGCGGTATGACGGACACCGAGTACCGGTCCCACTTCAGCATGTGGGCGATGATGGCCGCTCCCTTGATCGCCGGCAACGATCTCCGAAGCATGCCCGCCGCGACCAAGGAGATCCTGACCAATGCCGACGTCATTGCCGTGGACCAGGATCCGCTGGGCATTCAGGGCAAACCCATCAGCACCAGTACGACGCTCGAAGTCTGGTCGAAGAAGCTCTCCGGCACCCAGACCTATGCGGTGGTCTTGTTCAATCGGACGACAGCCAGCGCCGACATCACGGTGACCTGGTCCAGTCTGGGTATCACCGGTCCATCCGCCACCGTGCGCGACCTTTGGTCCCACACCGATCTCGGTCCCACCGCCACCCAATACACGGCCACGGTTCCGTCGCACGGCGTGGTGATGCTCAAGGTGGTCGGCAGTTGACCCGTTACTGGCTACCCCTGCCATCCTCGCTCACCGCCGGGCTGACCGGGCGTATACTCTAAGGCTAGATGGAGACAGGAACGACCGCGTCGGTCCACCCGGGCACGGCGCGGCCTTGGTTCGGATGGGCGCTCCTGCTGGTCGCACTGACCTTGGGAGCGTTCGGGCCGGGGCTTGCCGGCGGCTTCGTTCTCGACGACAAGTACGCCATCCTCGGACATCCGGCCGTGACGGGTGGGGTTCCGGCATGGGAGGCGTTTACCAGGACCTTCTGGGGCACTGGGTTGGACACGGTGCCTCCCTCCTACCGGCCGCTCTCCACCCTTGCGTTTTCGCTGGATCGGGCCCTCTTCGGGCTCGCACCACTTCCGTTCCATTGCACCTCTTTGCTCTGGTATGTGGCGCTGGTCCTGCTGGGATTTCGTGTCGCGCAGCTCTGGATGGATCAGCGGAGCGCGTTCTTCGCTGCGGCGCTGTTCGCCGTGTCGCCGGTGCACGTCGAGAACGTCGCAAGCCTGGTCGGGCGCGCCGAGACGATAAGCTGGCTCGCCTGCCTGCTGGCGTTGCTGGCGCTCGGCCCTGCGCTGACGAACGGAAGCCGGGCAGGCCCGCTGCGCCTCACCGCCGCGGTGGCATCGTTCGCAGCGGCGCTGCTCGCGAAGGAAAGCGCCGCGGTGCTGCCGCTGATCGTGGGTGTGCTTGTCGCGGCTGGGGCACACCCGCTGCCAAGGCGCCCGTGGGCGCACACGCACCTGCCCACTCTCGTGCTCGGGGCGACGCTCGCGGTCTATCTCGTGCTCCGCCAGCGGCTGATTCCGCAGACCTTCGCGTATGTGGCACCCGACGACGTCATCGCCGGGGCAGGAACGGGAACCCGGCTGCTATACGGTCTCGAAATCTTGGCGCACTATGCGCGGCTGCTGGTGGCGCCCGTCAACCTCTGCACGGGCCGCAAGTACGCCATGGTGGCTCGGCCGGACGGGATTTCGGCCATGGCGGTGGTGGGGCTGGTGCTGCTTGGCACAGCGGTGGGCGTTTCGATCAAATCGCTCCGACGGGGACGAATGCCGTTCATGCTCTGTGCGCTCCTTGCGTGGGCGCTTGTCTCAGGACTCGCCTTTTCGATGCCGGAAGCCATGGCTGATCGGTTTCTCCTGGCCCCGTGCTTCTTCATCGCCCTGGCCCTCGGGCCTGCAGCCAGACGATGGAGTGACCGGGACCGCTGGCGACGAGGCCTGCTCGCAGCGGCCATCGTCCTTCAAGTTGTCCTCTCGGCGTTCCAGTCAACCCGCTGGCGGTCGGAGGAGACCCTGCTCGCGCACTCGGTGGTGTCGTGCCCGAGTTCGGTACACAACCACGCTCGCTACGCGGATCTGCTGGCAGGGCAAGGACGAACCGCGGAAGCCGTCTGGCACTACGCCGTGGCCTCTGCCGGGCGGTCGCGATTCCCCGGCCGCTGGGAACACCCCGCCGCCGACGCCGAACTCACTCTGGGTGCGGAAGAGCGGACGAGACGGATGCACCAGCTTCTGCACATCGAACGCGCCGAACCAGAGTGGCGGGTCGAGTTCGCATCGTTCCTGCGCGCAGCCGGCCATCCGCGCGAGGCAAGTCTGGTTCTCGCCACCCCCGCCGCCGCACCAGCCAGTTCGCCGGACGATCCGGGTCGGTAGTTCGTGATAACCTAACGAAATCACAACGCGGGGATGGCGGAACTGGTAGACGCGCCAGACTTAGGATTCGCTTTCCCCCGATCGCGGGTGATCCGGTTGGGTGATCAAATTCGCGTTTTCTCGACGGAGAATTGCACGAAGCCGGTTCCGCTGGGTCACCCGGCGACTTCGGCAAATGTATAGCCTTCCCGTCTCCAAGTCGGGGCAATCATTCATCCTGACGGTTGACGGTGCCCACCCGCTACCCCAGAATGGATCCCGAAGAAGGCCCATCGTGGAAGAGTTGAAGATCCTGATTCAGATTCCGATGCGGGTGGTGATCTACCCGTCAGCCGGGAACCCGAAGACGTGGATCGCCCATGCCCTCGACTTCGACATCATGGGGCACGGAAGCAACCACAAGGCCGCCCTGGCCATGTTGAACGATGCCATGGTCGAAACCGTGCTGTTTCGTCTGACCCACAACCTGCCGCCGGTGGAAATCGCGCCAGCCCCGCCCGAGGTTTGGAAGCTCGCCCACAAGGCCGGCCTGGCCAAGCGTTCGATCCAACCGCTCAAAGACGCCAGGGTCACCGTCGGCCATTCCGGACGGCCCAAGCAGGAAATCGTGGTCAGCGACACGCCGCCCGCCTTCGCCCATGCCTGCTAGGCTGCGCGCCCTCTGCGAAGCCTTGCGCGAGTACGGCATCCAAGGCGCAACCCGAACCAAGGGCAGCCACCACATCTTCCACCACCCGTCGGGCAAGGGCCGGCCCTACCCCATCCCCGCCCACAACGGCATGAAGACCGAGATCCCCGACGTCTACATCCGCGGCGTCTGCCGCGCCTTCGGCCTCGACTACGAAGAGTTCAAGCGCCGGCTGGGGTAGCCGCGACGGCGGTCTCGTTTTTCCGCTTTCGCCGGCCTTCTTGTCGGTTACGATGCACGACGCAATGTCGCAGTCGCTTGAATCTTTCGTGAAGAAATGGGCCGCGGCCGGCGCGGCAGAGCGGGCCAACAAGGATTCGTTCCTGAACGAACTCTGCGACGTGCTGGAAGTGCCGCGTCCCGACCCGACCGCGGACGATGCCGAGGACAACACCTACGTTTTCGAGCGCGACGCCAAGCTGGTTCACGAGGACGGGCTGGCCACCATCGGGCGCATCGACCTCTACAAAGAAGGCTGCTTCATCCTGGAGGCCAAGCAAGCGGCGCACGAGGAAGCACGCAAGGCGGGCAAGACCAAGCGCGAAAGCCCGGCCTGGAACGTGCTCATGCGCGATGCTTATGGGCAGGCGCTCGGCTACGCACGCAGCTTCGACCGGCCGCCGCCGTTCATCATCGCCTGCGATCTGGGCTACTGCTTCGACCTGTACGCGACTTTCGACGGCTCGGGCAACCACCGGCCGTTTCCCAATGCCCAGCAGAACCGGCTGTTTTTCAAGGATCTGGGCGCGCACATCGAACTTTTGCGCAAGGTCTTTTCCGATCCGCTGGATCTCGATCCCTCGAAGCACGCGGCCAAGGTCACGCGCGAAGTGGCCGAACGCCTGGCCGGTTTGGCCCGCCAACTGGAAGCGGACAAGCACGATCAGGTGTTGATCGCGACCTTCCTCATGCGTTGCATTTTCACCATGTTCGCCGAGGACGTGGGCCTGCTGCCCGCGGGGATCTTCACCAACGCCCTCAAAGACCAATGGCTGCCCAGCCCGGCTTCCTTCCCCGCCGGCATCGAGCAGCTCTGGCGCACCATGAACCAGGGCGGCCACATGTTCGGGACCGTCAGCAAGATTCTGCGCTTCAACGGTGGCCTCTTCGCCAGTCCGCAGGCCTTGAAGCTGAACAAGAAGGCGTTGACCCTGCTGTTGCAGGCAGCGGAATGCGACTGGTCCGGCGTCGAGCCCGCCATCTTCGGCACCCTGCTGGAACGCGCCCTGGATCCGAAAGAGCGCCACGCCCTGGGCGCGCACTACACCCCGCGCGCCTACGTCGAGCGCCTGGTCCGCCCCACCATCGAAGAGCCGCTGCGCGCCGATTGGGACGTGGTGCAGGCCCTCGCCCGCCGCAACGTGAAGGCCTCCGAGCGCGCCACCACCGACAAAGCGGCCAAGGACAAGTTGAAGGAGGCCGTGCTCGCGGTGCGCGCCTTCCACCAGAAACTGTGCGAGACGCGCGTCCTCGATCCCGCCTGCGGTTCGGGCAATTTTCTCTACGTCACCCTGGATCTCTTCAAGCGCCTGGAGGGCGAGGTGCTGGCCGTGCTGGATGGCCTGGGCGAAAAGCAAACCGTCATGCACATGGAATCCGTGCGCGTGACGCCCGCCCAATTCCACGGCATCGAAATCAAACGCTGGGCCAAGGAAATCGCCGAGCTGGTTCTGTGGATCGGCTACCTGCAATGGCACTTCCGCATGTATGGCAAGAGCATCCCCGTGCCCGAGCCCGTGCTGAAAGACTACAAAAACATCGAGTGCCGCGATGCCGTCCTGGCCTACGACGGCGAGCCCGAGCTGGTCCGCGACGAAAAGGGCAAGCCGATCACGAGGTGGGACGGCGAAACCATGAAGGTGAACCCGGTCACCGGCGAACCAGTGCCCGACGAGTCGGCGCGCGTGCCGGTGTACAAGTACAAGAACCCGCGCAAGGCCGAATGGCCGGAGGCGGATTTCATCGTGGGGAATCCGCCGTTCATTGGGAACAAGAGGATGCGTCTGGCTTTGGGTGATGGCTACGTCGAAGCACTGCGCGCGGCCCACAACGACATCCCGGACACAAGCGATCTCGTCATGTACTGGTGGAACCAGGCCGCGCACCTCGTCCGACGAGAGAAGATTCGGCGCTTCGGTTTCATCACCACAAACAGCATCACGCAGACGTTCAACCGCAAGGTGATCCAAGGACACCTCGCCGCGAAGGACACGGTCTCCATCGCATTCGCCATTCCCGATCACCCGTGGGTAGACTCCGTCGATGGCGCCGATGTACGCGTTGCGATGACGGTTGTTGTGCCAGGCAAGAGCTCGGGAGACCTATTCTTCGTCGACCGCGAATCGGAAGGCCCTGACGGAGAAATCGCCGTCGAACTCCGGCACCAAAGAGGAAACATCCATCCAGACCTGACCACCGGAGCCGCTGTCGCTGAGGCTCAAAGACTCGGCAGCAACGAGAATCTCTGTACGCAGGGAGTGATCCTCGTGGGAGAAGGATTCCGGATCTCGCGCGCTGACTTCGCTGCCCTCGGTCTTCGCGAGACAGCTCTGCCACCAGTGGTCAGACGCTACTTGATCGGCAAGGACATTGTGCAGCGACCCACCGAGCGTTTCGTGATTGACCTATTTGGTCTTTCTGAGGAAGCCGCCCGGAGGCAGTACCCAGCCCTGTACCAGCGCATTTCCGACACTGTTCGACCGCAGCGAATGCTCAACCGTGATCTACAGCGGCAACGAAACTGGTGGTTGTTCGGTAGATCGAACGAGAGGATGCGAGATGGGCTCAATGGGCTGAACCGATATGTGGCCACCGTCGAGACATCCAAGTTCAAGCCGTTCGTGTTCATCGCAGGCGATGTGGTTCCCGATCACAAACTCTACGCCATTGCGAGCGACGACGCCTTGATCCTCGGCGTCCTTTCAGCTCGCGTTCATCAGGTGTGGGCACTCGCAGCAGGTGGCCATTTGGGGGTTGGCAATGATCCCACTTGGACGAACACGACGTGTTTCCTCCCATTCCCGTTTCCGGCCAGCACGGCGAAGCAAGCCGAACGGACACGCGCTCTCGCCGAAGAACTCGACGCTCATCGCAAACGCCAGCAAGCCGCGCATCCCGATCTCACCATCACCGGCATGTACAACGTCCTCGAAAGGCTGCGTTCGGGCGAGGTGCTTTCGGCCAAGGACAAGGTCATTCACGAGCAGGGCCTGGTGTCCGTGCTCAAGAAGCTGCACGACGATCTCGACGCCGCCGTGTTCGACGCCTACGGCTGGCCGCACGATCTGACCGACGAACAGATCCTCGAACGCCTGGTGGCGCTGAACGCCGAGCGCGCGGCCGAAGAGAAACGCGGCCTCATCCGCTGGCTGCGCCCGGAATTCCAGAACCCGCAACGTGGCAAGCCCGCCCAGGCCGCGACCCAGGCCAGGTTCGCCGCCACCGAAGATGCCCCCGACGAAGCCACCGCCGAGACAACCGCGCCCATGGCTGCGCCTGCAGCGACCGCCTGGCCCAAGAAGCTGCCCGAACAAATCGCCGCCATCCGCGACCTGGTGGCCCGAACCCGCGAGGCCTGGACCATCGACAAAGTCTGCGCCGCCTTCAAGGGCGCCAAGAAGACCGACGTCGAAGAAGTCCTCGAAAGCCTCGAAGCCCTGGGCCTGCTCACCGGCTACTCCCACAAATCCACCCGCCGCTGGAAGGCGGCCACGGCGTGAAGTCCATGCGCAAGGGCGACGCGACCAAGGACAGACTTGTTTGGAGCCCGTGACCTTGGCACTATCGCGGTCGACCTGCGGGCCGGTTCCTCCGAACCTGGTACGATTGGTTACGCTGTGGTTACAACCCCTGCGTCAGAAGACAGGAAGACAGCCTAAGTAGTTGAAAACAAAACATGCGGGGATGGCGGAACTGGTAGANNGTTCGAGTCCCCCTCCCCGCACTGCTCTTCATTTCACTAGGAGCGTGTCCCCCAATTCAGGCAAGCCACATCGTAGACGTGGAAATCGGTTTCGCGGGGATTCGTGCGGTTGGATTTGGGCGGAATGATGTGTCCATCAAGCGGGGCATGGGTCAACTTCGGAAACGGAAGCAGCCTCACCCCCGGCCCCTCTCC
>PMCR01000477.1:7596-7743 GCA_003155465.1 Myxococcales bacterium
GTCTTCGGTGCAGGGTCGATCACCCGTGGATTGGGTGTAGCCAAGCATGCCGTCCGGCTGGAGCGCGACTGTCGACAGGCCATTCCACGCTTTCTGCATGGGTGCGCTGTAGGTCGCCGCTTCGAGCAATCCCTTGCGAATGCCCCA
>PMCR01000248.1 GCA_003155465.1 Myxococcales bacterium
CCCCGGTAGTCGAGCCGCCGGTCGCGTTGCCACCTGATGAGCCGCCGGCCGGCGTGGTCCCTCCGGACGGGGTGCTGCCGGTCGACGTAGCCGTGGTAGTACCCGCGGTTGCCGAGGTGCCACCTGTCACGCCCGCATCCCTCTTGGCCGTGCTGCCGCCAGACACGGACCCTGTGCTTCCGCCCGAGACGCTCGCCCCACCGCTTCCCCCACTTCCATCACTGCTGGGCGAGGTCGAGCCCGCGCTTCCGCCCTGTTCAGAAGAGAACTTCGGGCGCTCCAAAGCACACGCTCCCCCAAGCGCGAGCAATGCAAGAATCGGGGCGGCGGGAGGAAATCTCATGAACACACTCCTCTGCTTTGGACTCCAGAACCCCGCTCGACAGGGAATTGGGAACCGCTGCAGGACGCCTGGAGGACCGCACCTTATGCAAGAGATGCAATTTCGGCAAGTTCCGCGACGGTGCCCTCATCGGGAAGCTGTGCGGAACGGATGAGCGGCTGCTCGACTGCTCCACTGGCGGGACCATCGGAGATCCAGGTCACACGGTGCGCAAGACGGGACTTTCTCCCCAGGTCCGGTCGACACGATCGACGTGAGGCCTCCCCCCGACGAACCTATTCATCTATACTGCCAGCCATTGTGCTTTGTTTTCGCGTCAATGAGCGCCGCATTCCCATCGAGCTGCTCCCCGACGAAATCGAGCGGGACCAAAGGAAAGGCAGGCCAAGTCGCATGAGCCTTCGTCGAACAACCCTGGCGGCATGCGTTGGTGGGTTGGCCGCGCTGGGTATTGTCCCCTTCGCGGCCGGCGCCCCCACACGGTCCTGGTCTTCTCGCGCGGAGGAAGCACGAACCGCGTGCGCAGCCGGCGAGGTCGCCAAGGGAACTCGTCTGCTCGCCAAGTTGTACGCAACCACCAAGGACCCGATCTGGATCTTCAACCAGGGACGGTGCTTTCAGAAGAATGGGGAGCCAGTGCAGGCGCTCGCGCGTTTTCGGGAGTACCTGCGCAAGGCCAAGACCGCACCCAAGGACAGCGAAGCTGCAAGTGGAGTCTCCGAGGCCGAGGGCTACGTCAAGGAATTGGGGGCGAAGATCGCGGCCCAGAACGAAAAGCCAGCGCCCAGCGAAGCGGCGCCACTGGCCCCGGTGGCGGCTGAGCCCGCTGCGAGCGAACCGCCTCTGCCCTCCCCGCCTGTGCCCTCCCCGCCTCCGGCCACGCCCACGGTCGCGAGCACCTCGGCTCCTCGCCCAGCCGAGGAACAGGGCCAAGGGCTGCTCGTGGCCGGCGTGGGTCTTGAGATTCTCGGCACTGCGGCGCTGGTGACGGGGGGAGTGTTCAGCTATCTCGTGCACAAGACGAACCGCGACGCAAACAACCTGACCGGTGAAGGGAAGGTCGCGCAGGGAGCCGATCTGCGGGTGAAGCAGGCCGACGGGAAGCACTTTGCGACCATGCAGTGGGTGTTCTACGGTATCGGCGGGGCCGCGGCTGCAGCCGGGATCACCCTTCACATCATCGGGACACGCAAGCAGAGCGGGGGAGCGAAAGCAGAACTCCAGCCTGCCGTGTCGCCCTCGGCGTGGGGCCTCAGTCTCTCGGTCCGGCTCTAGCCGGCTGTGTGCAAAATGCGAAACAACCTTTTCTTCCTAGGTATCCTTCTCGCCGGCGTGCTGGCAAGTTCGGCGTGCAGCTTCAAGCTCAACGTGCCTCCGGGCCAGGTGATCTGCAAAGAAGCCGCCGATTGCCCGACTGGGTGTGTCTGCGAACGAATCGATCGGGCACCTGTCGAGGTCAGCGTCTGTTGTCTCAAGCCCGGATGCACCAAGGACCTTTCCGATGAGACCGTCCTGACTGCCGCCGTGGCGGCCGGATATTCGCCCACGGACGCATCGCCGGAAACGGACGGCTCGCCGTAGGTTGAGATTCGGAGCAGGGGGCCGGGGCGGGAACGGAGACGGGGTCGGAGGCGGTGCGACGGTGCGCACACCGGCTGTCAGCGCGGAGGTGCTATCATTTGGAGGCGGTCACGAGAACGCCCCCTTGATTGGAACGCGGAGGTTCAAAATGCGGTTCACCCTCGTCGGCGCTGATGTCGAAGAAAATCTGGGTATGGGCATGATCGCGGCAGCTGCGACGGCAGCCGGTCACCGGGTGGAGGTGCTGGGCTTCAATGACAGCGCCGAGATTCCCGACCTGGCAAATCGGATCGTGTCGAGCGGCCCGGACGTGGTGGGCCTGGCCGCCCAATTCCAGCACCGCGGCGTGGACTTCCTTGGCCTGTCAACCGCCTTGCGCAAGACCGGGTTTCGCGGACACATCTTGGCCGGGGGCCATTTCGCCACCATGGGCTATGCGAACGTCCTGGCGGGTCGCTATGGCGTGGACAGCGTGGTCCTTTACGATGGCGAGGAAACGGTGGTTGAGCTGCTTGCGGCGCTTGCCACCGAGCGAAGCCTGGATGGTGTGGCCGGCATCGCGTTCCGCAACGCCGGTGGTGCCGTGGCGCGAACTGCGCCGCGCCGCCTGCCGCACGACCTCGATGCCTTGCCCATTGCCCAGCGCTATCGGCCGCACGCGCGCCACATGCGCATCCCTTTTGTTCCGGTGAGCGGCAGCCGCGGCTGCTGGGCTTCTTGCAGCTTCTGCTCGATCACGACGGTCCTGCGCGACGCTCGCGCCCACGGCGCGCAGGGAAAGCTGTTGCGGCTGCGTTCTCCGCAAGACGTCGCGGCCGAAATGGCGGTGTTGGGCCGAGCCGTGGGTGGCAGCGCGATCTTCTGCTTCCACGACGAGAACTTCCTGCTGCCCCGCCCGGCCGACAGCTTGGCGCGGGTCGAGGCCTTCAAGCAGTATCTCGATGAGGCGGGCGTGGAGCGCGCGGCCTTCGTGGGCAAGTGCCGGCCCGACACGCTCACGCCTGAACTCGCGCGCCGCCTGGCCGAGCTGGGCGTGATTCGCCTGTACGTCGGCGTGGAGAATGCCTCGCAGCGCGGGGCCGATCACCTGAATCGCCGGGTCACGGTCGCGTCCATGCGACAGGCGCTGGACGCGTGCAACGATGCCGGTATCACCGCCTGCTACAACCTGCTGCTCTTCGAGCCCGAGACCAGCCTCGGCGATGTCGCTGAAAACATCGCTTTCATTCGCCACTACGCGGACACCCCGGTGAATTTCTGTCGGGCCGAGCCCTACTTGGGAACGCCCCTTCATCACAGGCTGGCTCAGGCAGGAAAGCTGTCGGGCAGCTTTTTCGGCTGGGACTACCGCCTGGCCGACGATCGCGCCGAACTTCTGTTTCGCATTTCTTCGGCGGCTTTCCGCGAACGCAATTTCGCCAACGAGGGCGTGGCCAATCGCTACATGGGCCTCAACTACTCTTGCGGCGTTCTCGACTGGTTCTACCGGGTCGGCGACATTCGCAAAGAACGCTTGCGCGGGCGCGCCCACGAATTGACCAAGAACATCTCGCTCGACACCGCCCTATTGCTCGAACAGGCGCTGGAATTGGCCAGCCAGCTGGATCCGCACGACGATGACGGCGTGGCGCGCGAGACCGCTCGGCTTGGCCTGCAGGTGGCGGCCTCGGATCGAATCTGGCACGCGGCTCTCGATGCCTTGATGACCGACCTGCGCGCATTCGCGGCTGCTGGACGCCGGCGCGAGACTGTTCTGCGACGGCCAGCCGGGCAGATTGTCCGTGCGGCGCAGGGAGCAGCCTTTGCTGGCTGGATGGCACTCTCGGCTCCTGGCTGCAACAGCGGTGGCCTGAGCATTCCACCCGACGGTGGCCGGCGCGACGCCACCGCAGACCATATGGTTCTGGATCCGGCCCCGCCCCCGGACGCGGGCCGGCCCGACGCCACCCCGGAAGCCCCGATCAACTTTGATCCGCCTCCGCCGGACGGTGCGGTCGGGGATTCACTCCCACCTGATGCCGGCCGGCCCGATGCCAGGCCGGACTACATGATCGCGGACATGCTTCCACGGGATGCTGGCTCGCTGGATCGCGGCCCGGACTATCTAGTTGGCGATTCGATCCCGGATGCGCGCGGGCGCGATGCCGGCCCGGACTACATGATTGCGGACATGCTTCCACGGGATGCTGGCTCGCTGGACCGCGGCGCGAGCAGGGACGCTGGCTTGCCGGAAGCGCCGATCCCCTACGACCCGGCGCCCGCGCCCATCGGCCCTTTGTCGCCGAACCGCGGTGGCTTCTCGTCCGCGGCCACTGACGTTGGCTCCCACTGGGCCGATACGACACCCTGCCGGTCCCCACGCACACGCGATCTGCCCCTCTGTCTGCCGCCCGAGGTGCGCATAGCGGGCAGGTGGGTGGGCGGCGTTGTGCAGGCAAACCTGACCGGTTCGGACGAGTCGCTCACCATTCGCTGGCAGAGTGACGGCGAAGTGACAGGTACGGATCGCCAGGTGACCTGGGCCCCGGCGTCCGACGAGGATCAGCTCAACGTGGCGGTGCGCAGCCGGGACGGTGTTGCGGTCGCCGAATTGCGGCTCGGCCAGGTTCGCGGGCGGCGCGGGTAGCGCTGATGAAGCTTCGGCCCCTGTCCGCGGAATCGCGTTTTCGGCCTGCAATCTACGGCGTCATCCACGCCCTGGTTGACGCCGCGTGCGTGGCTGCTGTGGTACGTGCGTCGCGCGGCTCGTACGTGGGAGACTTGGGCGCCTTCCGGACAGTGGTCGGCTACGACCTGCTCGCATTTGGTCTGCAGTTTCCCCTGGGCCTGCTGGTGGATCGGCTGCGCCTGGCCCGACTATCGATGATCGTCGGCGCGGCCATGGCCGCGGTGGTGGTGGCCCCGGGGTCGATTCCCGTCCTGGCCACCCTGATCGTGGCAGGCGTGGGCAATGCCCTGTTTCACTTGGGCGCCGGTGGGTTGGTGCTGCGAGCAACAGGTGGGCGGGCCGCCCCGGCCGGGGTCTTCGTGGCGCCCGGCGCGCTCGGTCTTGGCCTCGGCCTGTGGATGGGGCGCACCGGCCGGGGCTCGACCTTCCCCATCTATGTCGCCCTGGTCTTCGCGGCCATCGCGCTCGTCATTTTGGACAAGCCGGCTGCGGCAAATCGGGGTACGCCGAGCGGGACAGTGGCGCAGCCAACGCTTCTGCCCTGGCTTATCCTTTTGATGCTTCTGCTCGTGTCGGTCACAGTCCGTTCCTTTGTTGGCTTCGGTGCCTGCTTTCAGTGCCCGGCGGGTCTGGCGGTCGCGATCGGGTTGCCGGTGGCTGCCTTCCTGGGAAAGCTCGTGGGTGGCTTCGTGGCTGACCGCCTGGGCTGGCTGCGCGTGAGCGTCGGGTCGCTCCTGCTGTCCTTGCCCCTCATCGCTTTCTCGGGAGGTTCACTCGTCCTGGCGCTGCCCGGCGTCCTGCTTTTCCAGAGCACGATGGCGGTCACCCTGGTGGCCGTGTACGCGCTCATGCCTCGGTGGCCAGCGACCGCATTCGGCCTGCCTTGCCTGGCGCTGATTGCGGGCGCGTTCCCGAGTTTTTTTCCCGCGGGGAAGCAGCTTTTCGGCCGCTGGACATTCGCGCTGCTCATCGCTCTCTCGGCTGCGGTTCTCGCAGTGGCGCTGCGCCGGCTCAGTCGTCGCGGCCTGGCCCGGAATTGAAACGCTACGGGACGCCGAACAGTCGACGCGACAGCATCCCGAGGCTGAAGCTGGCGGCATTCGCGCACAACGCCCACAACCACGCGCGCTTGCGCTTGAAGGCAAAGCGGAAGTAGGCAGCCTCAGCCAACCAGGCGAACAGCTCGGCAGCAACGACCTTGGTGGTGTAGCTGCCGGGAACCGCGCGATGGAAGAATCCGAACCACACGATGGGGTGAGTGATCGCGCTCGCCCCAAACGCCGCCCAGACCGAGCAGCGCATAGTGCGCATGTAGATGGGCACCTCGACGATCTGGGTGAACAGAAAGGCCTGCAGCCACGCGCCCATCTCGTCGGATTCTCGCGCAGAGAGCCAGCTAGCGGCGGGGCCTGCGCCGCGCGAGCATCATGGCTGCGGCGAACAAACCTGCCGCCAACCAGGGACCGATGGTGCGCGCCAAGC
>PMCR01000398.1 GCA_003155465.1 Myxococcales bacterium
ATCCGGCGCGCCACGAAGAGCGGGTCCTCGCCTGCCTCCAGCATGCGCGCCATCCAGTACACGGCCGCGTCGGGATCGCTGCCGCGCATGCTCTTGATAAAGGCGCTCACCACTTCGTAGTGCTGATCGCCGGCCTTGTCATAGAGCAACGCCCGCCGCTGCAGAGCCTCCTCTATGGTCTTCGCATCGATGAACTTGCGGCCTTCCTGGTCGGGCTGCGCGATGGCGGCGGCCGCCTCCAGCGTGGACAGGGCCCGGCGCGCATCACCCCCGGCCTCGGCCGCCACCAGGTCACGCGTGGCCTCGGAACACTCGATGGCGTCAGCGCCCAAGCCCCGCCTGGGGTCAGAGAGAGCGCGGTCGACGATGGTGCGCAGGTTCCCCTGGGAGAGGGGCTTCAAGACCACCACCTTGGCGCGCGAGAGCAGCGGCGCATTCACCTCGAAGGACGGATTCTCCGTGGTGGCGCCCACCAGAATCACCGTACCCGCCTCCACATGAGGCAGAAGAGCGTCCTGCTGAGCCTTGTTGAAGCGGTGAATCTCGTCGATGAACAACAGGGTCCTCTGCCCGCGCATGTCTCGCCGCTCGGCCGCCTCGGCCACGGCCTCGCGCACCTCCTTGACCCCGGACATCACCGCTGACATCGCCACGAAACTGGCGTTGGTTTCCGCGGCCAGCAGGCGCCCCAACGTGGTCTTGCCCGTGCCCGGCGGCCCCCACAGGATGAGCGAAGTCAGCTCCTTGCCGTCGAGTGCGCGCCGCAGCCAGCGCCCTGGGCCGAGCAGGTGGTCCTGGCCCACGTACTCGGCCAACGAAATGGGCCGCATGCGCTCGGCCAGCGGCTGGCCGCGCCGGTCTTTGCCTGCCGCATGTGCGAAGAGATCCACGCCGCATATTATAGCCGCCCCAATCGAAAACCCATCGTCACGGCGTCGCGCCCGGTGAACCGTGTGGGCTGGCGCTACCCCCTTCCGACCCATATTTCGCGGGGCCCTGCTGTGGGCTACACTCTCCATCTTTACCCTGCCCCACGCGAAAACCGTGTTCAATTGCGCTTTTCCCACGCCATGAAGGTGCTCCGCCGGCTGGCGGCGCCCATGCCGCTGTGCCTGATTGCTTCGGCCGGGTTGCTCGCGCTGTCGGACCTGTCGTTCCTCAAGGCTTCGTTCGTGGTCGAACGCCAGAACGCGGGCTTGGCGGCGGCGTGTCTTGCCGTCCTCGCGGATATGCTGGCGGTCGGACTGGCCTATTTTGTCCTGCTTCGCATCGCGTGGCGCTGGCGCTGGCTGTTTCGTTCGCTGCTCATCATCGGGTTCGCGATCATGCCGCTGCCCGCCTACTTCGCCGATCTATTCCACATCGACCTGCAACTCATCATGGTCGGCTTCTTCCAATCGAACCCGGCCGAGGAGCTTTCTTTCATCGATGCCTCGCTGCTCGCGCGAGTCGCGGGCAATGTCTCGGCGGGCGTGGTGCTTGCGGTCTGGTCGTTTCTGCAGGCGCCCGAGCCGCGTAGCCCGAACCGCTGGCGCAAGCGTGCCTGGTTGGCGAGCGCGCTGGCCCTGGCGATCCCCATCGGGTACGCGGCCACCACCCGCGACCCGTCGCGGCCGCTGCGCACGTACTTGCCGTTCGCGCTCGGGTACTACGCGTGGGACACCGCCGCCCAGTCGGTCGAGTTCGGCGTGCGCTTCCGCAACAAACGAGACATTTCGGCCGGACCGCTGGCCATCGAGCCGCAGAATCGCGAGCTTCATGTGGTGATAGTCCTGGGCGAAGCGGAGCGCGCGCAGTCGTTCTCTCTCGACGGCTACCACCGCAACACGAATCCCTACACCGCGAAGATACCGGGGCTGGTCAACTTCACGGACGCGTGGGCGTGCGCCAACCTCACCTATCTCGCGATCCCGTGCCTGCTCACCCGCGCTACCGCCGAGAATCACACCGAACTCTACGGACGCGAGACCTCGATCATCTCCATCTATCGCCGGCTCGGTTTCTTCACCTCGTGGCTAAGCACACAGGCAGACTGGCGCTTCGGCATACGCGGCTATCAGGGAGCGCGCGAGATAACCCGCGAAGCCGAGAATCGGCGCTTCGGCTGGTCTGGCACCACCGAAGAGGTGGGAGCGCTGATGAATGCGAAGACGGATCCCAATGTGCTGCTCCCGAGCCTCGACAAGGTGGTGCGCACGCACGCCGCAACCTTCACTGTGCTGCACAGTTGGGGCAGCCACGCGCCCTACCATCGCGACTACATCCAGCCCGACCAACGCGCTTTTCAGCCGGCGTGCGATCGCCCGTTCGACCAGTGCACGCCCGAGGAGGTGGTCAATGCCTACGACAACACCATCGTCCACACCGACCAATTCATCGCCCGCGTGATCGAGGCCATGCGCGACAGGAACACGCTGTTGGTATACCTCTCGGACCACGGCGAATCGGTCTATGACGACGAGCATGGCCACTTTGTGGGCCGGCCGGGCGGCACGCTCACCCACGGCAGCAGCCCCGAGAGATATCGTGTGCTCATCGCCCAGGGACTGCGCCCGGAGCAGCGTTGGATTCCCATGATGTGGTGGGCCTCGCCCCGCTTCCTCTCCGATCCGCGCAACGCCGCGCGATTCGCGCGCTTGGCTGCCAAGCAGCACGACAAGGTCTCCCACGACAACCTGTTTCATTCGCTGCTCGACTGCGCCGGGATATCAGCCGTTGCGCTCGATCGCGATCTCAGCCTGTGCCGCGAGGGGCAGGTGCCCGCATACGACGATTTCATTCGCCGCCCGAACGCCGTGCCCAGCGACGCCGCGGTGCGCGCAGCGGGATCACCGGGCGCACCATCTCCGGGCGTCGCTGATCCCGGCTTGCGCTGACCTCCCTTCCCCGGGTTGCAGTCCTGGTCCCCTTCACGGTAGACCCGCGGCCAAGGTCCCATGTTGCTCCACAAATTCACGTTGATCTGCGCCCTGTGCATCGGCCCACAAGTCGTCGCCGCGCAGTCCAGCCGGCCAGCGGGCGATGGTGCCGTTGCGCCTCCGTCTGCAGCCCCGGTGCCGCCGCCTGCCGTGCCGCCGCCTGCCGACCCGGCGGAACGACCAGCGTGGCTCAAGGCGCGGCTGGATGCGCTCTTCACATCCCCTGCCCTGGCCGGGGCCAGGGTTTCGGTGATGGTCATCGACGCGGAGACCGGCAGGCCCATCTACGGCCGCAACGAGAAGACCGGGCTGAACGCCGCTTCCAACGTGAAGCTGGTGACCACCGCGGCCGCGCTTGCCCTTCTGGGTCCCGAGTTCCGCTGGAAGACGGCGGTCCTCGGCCTGGCGCCAGCCGAGGGTGGTCGCGCGGTCAACCCCGCCGGTGAGTTGCAGGGGGACCTATTTCTGCGCGCGTCCGGTGATCCGACGCTCACCACGCAAGACTTGACCGAGTTGGCCAGCGAGCTTGCTGCCATCGGCCTGCGCAAGGTACACGGAGGCTTGCTGGTCGACGCCAGCGCCTTTGACAGCGCCACGGTGGGGCCGTCCTACGACGAGAAGGATGACTCGGCCGCATTTCGCGCGCCGTCGTCTGCTGCTTCGCTGAACAGCAACGCCGTCTCGGTGATCATCTCGCCCGGGCCCAGCGCAGGAGCACCGGCCCGCGTGGTCCTGGACCCGCCGTCATCCAACCTGGTCTTGGCCGGCCGGGTGACCACCGCAGCCAAAGGGCCTGCCGCGCCTGTCGTGCAAACCAGCGACGCCGGCAACGGGCAAACCCGCGTGACCGTGTCGGGCCGCATTCGTCTGGGCAGCGAGCCGCGCCTAGTGCTGCGCCGGATCGTCCAGCCCGATCTGTTCCTCGGCCAGACCTTCAAGCAGATTCTTCAAAAACGCGGCATCACCCTCGACAAGCCCGTGCGCGTGGCTGCCGCTCCCAAGGATGGGCTGCGCACCCTGGCCACCCACGACTCCCCTACCTTGGCGGTGGTCGCACATGAGCTGGGCAAGCGCTCGAACAACTTCGTCGCGGAACAGGTCCTGCGAACCTTGGGCGGAGAAGTCATGGGCAGGCCCGGTACCTGGCAGAAGGGTCTGGATGCGGTGGCGCGCCATCTCGAAGGCATGGGCATTGTCAGGGCCAGCTACACCATGCGGAACGGCTCGGGGCTATACGATTCCAATCGCTTTTCCGCCGAACAGCTCACCACGGTCATCCGTTCCGCCATGCGCGACTTTCGCATCTCCGGCGAGTTTCTCGCCTCGCTGGCGGTAAGCGGCGCCGACGGCACGCTAGCCAACCGCATGGCAGGCAGCGCGGCCGAGCGCTACGTGCGGGCCAAGACCGGCACCTTGGCCAAGGTAAGTTGCCTGTCTGGCGTGGCCGGCGCCCCCAGGCAGAAGCCGCTCGTGTTCTCCTTCCTGATGAACGACGTGCGCTCGCCGGTCGAGGCGCGCGCGCTGCAAGACCAGGCTACCGAGCTACTCGTCGGGTTTCTCGATCCGACGTTGCTGGAACGACGGTAGCAGATCCTCTTGTCCTGGCGAAGCCTTTCCGCCAAGATTCCGCCGCGATGAACGTCGCTCCTGCATCCGAACCCCGCACGACACCGCTTTGCCAAGCGCACCGCAGGCTGGGCGCCAAGATGATCGACTTCGGCGGGTGGTTGATGCCGGTCAACTACCCGTCGGGTATTCTCAACGAGCACAAGGCCACGCGCACCGCGGTCGGCATGTTCGACGTGTGCCACATGGGCGAGGTCCATTTCCGCGGCGCGGGCGCGGCCGAGGCGGTGCAGCGGCTGGTCACCAACCAGGTGGGCAAGCTTTACGACGGTCGCGCCATGTACACCGTGGCGTGCAATCCCAAGGGCGGCATCGTGGACGACCTCATCGTCTACCGAGTCAAGCCGGACCACTTCCTGATCGTGGTCAACGCCGCCAACATCGAAAAGGACTATCGTCATTTTGTGCAGCAGGTCGGGCCCTGGTGCGAAATCCACAACGCCTCTGACGACACCGGGCTTATTTCGTTTCAGGGTCCCAAGGCGCAGGCATGCCTGACGCCGCTCACCCGCGCGCCGCTTGCGACGCTCAAGCCGTTTCACTTCTTGCCTGACGTGAAGGTCGCGGGCCGGCCCGCCTGGATCGCACGCACCGGCTACACGGGCGAGGACGGTTTCGAGATCTTCTGCGCGGTGCCCGACGCCGAGCCGCTCTGGCAAGCCCTGCTGGAGGCATGCGCGGGTGTGGGCGGCAAACCGGTTGGACTGGGCGCACGTGACACGCTTCGGCTGGAAGCCCGACTGTCCCTCTATGGCAATGACCTCAACGACGAGACAACCCCTCTTGAGGCAGGCCTGGGCTGGGTGGTGAAGTTCGATGCGGGTGACTTCATCGGCCGCGAGGCGCTGCTGCGGCAACAAGAGGCAGGGCTGGCACGCAAGCTGGTTGGCTTCGTCATGCTCGGCCGCGGGATCGCCCGCCACGGCTATCCCATCCACGATCCATCGACAGGCGCCAAGATCGGCGAAGTGACCTCGGGCACGGTGGGGCCGACGGTGGGCAAGAACATCGGGCTCGGCTATGTGCCGGCTTCGCTGGCCCAGTCCGGGGCTCGCCTGTTGATCGACTGTCGCGGCAAACCGACCGAAGCAGAGGTAGTAGAAGGCCCCTTTTATCGCCGCTAGCCTGAAGTACAATCCCGCCAGCGAAGGAGACCGACCGACATGAGCGAGAACGTTCCCAACGACCTGCTCTACACCGAGGACCACGAATGGGCGCGCCGGGAAGGCAACCTGGTCACCGTGGGCATCACCCAGTTCGCCGTCGAGCAACTCGGCGATGTGACGCAAGTTGATCTACCGCGCGAAGGAGAAGTGCTGAAAGCGCACGAGGTGTGTGGGTCGGTGGAATCGGTCAAGGCGGTTTCCGACGTCTACGCGCCGATCTCCGGCAAGGTGGTGAAGGTCAACTCCCCACTGCAGGATTCACCCGAATACGTCAACGAGGAACCCTACGACGGCGGCTGGATGGCGCAAATCGAGATATCCAACCCCGATGAGCTGAAGGGACTGATGAATAGCGAGGCCTACGAGGAGTTCCTCAAGGAACACGAAGGCTAGCCCAGTCCGATGACCTCATCGATCGATCGGACGGATTCGTTCTCCCGGCGGCACATCGGCCCCGACGACGCCGACCTGGGCGCCATGCTCAAGGTGGTGGGTGTCCGCTCACTCGACGAGCTGATCAACCAGACCGTCCCGGCGGCCATCCGTTCGTCCACTCCGCTCGACCTGCCGCCGCCGCTTTCCGAGAACCAGCTTCTGACCGAGGCCCGCCGGCTGGCCAGCCGCAACCGCGTGTTTCGGTCGTTCATCGGCGTGGGCTACCACGACTGCATCGTCCCGCCGGTCATCAAGCGCAATATCCTGGAGAACCCCGGCTGGTACACGGCGTACACGCCCTACCAGGCGGAGATCTCGCAGGGCCGGCTGGANNGCCGCGGCCGAGGCCATGCACATGCTGGCCGGCCTGGCCGAGCGCGACGACGCGAATCTTTTTTTCGTCTCGGAGCTGTGCCACCCGCAGATCCTGGCGGTGGTCGCAACCCGCGCCGAGGCGCGCGGCATCGAGGTGGTGGTGGGCAACCACGAGCGCTTCGCCTTTGACAACCGCGTGTTCGGGGCTCTCGTGCAGTACCCCACCACCGACGGCAGCGTGGTCGACTACCGCGCCTTCTGCGAACGCGCGCACGCGGCCGGCGCGCGTGTGGCCGTGGCTGCGGACCTGCTCAGTCTGGCGCTGCTGCTGCCGCCGGGAGAATTCGGCGCGGACGTGGCTCTGGGAAGCACGCAGCGCTTCGGCACGCCGCTGGGCTACGGCGGCCCCCACGCTGCGTTCTTCGCGACCCGCAAGGAACTGGTGCGCCGGATGCCCGGCCGACTCATCGGCGTGTCGGTCGACGCTCACGGCCGCACCGCCCTGCGCATGGCCCTGCAGACCCGGGAGCAGCACATCCGGCGCGACAAGGCCACCAGCAACATCTGCACGTCGCAGGTCCTGCTCGCCGTGATGGCGAGCATGTACGCCGTGTACCACGGGCCAGCCGGGATCCGCGCCATCGCCGGACGGGTCGCCCGCCTGACCGCGGCGCTGGCCGAGGGCCTGGCGCGCCTGGGCCTGCGCGTGTGGCGGGGGCCGTTCTTCGACACGGTTCGGGTGGAGGGTCTGGCCGCCGACGTGAAGGCCTGGCACGACCATGCCGAGGCTGCGGGGATGAACTTCCGGCCGCTGGGCCCGGCGGCCATCACGATTTCTCTCGACGAG
>PMCR01000258.1 GCA_003155465.1 Myxococcales bacterium
TTGATGATGGCGCTGTCCGACTCCTCGCCTTCGCCTTCATCATCGCTGGGCTCGTCGACCGCCCCTGTGCTTTCGTCGCCGGACAGCTCCTTGATCAGGACATTGACGTCCGGCCGCAAACCGTACGAGTACTCGATGCAAGCAGCGATCTCGTCCCTGAAGCCGACGTGAAAGACCACCTCACGATCCGCTTCGATGGCACGCAGGGCATCGCAGCGGGAGAAATCCGTCGGGTCGTCGATGACCACGATGAGCTGTGGGCCGCGCCGCTCGATGGGCGCCGCGCCCATCTTCCTCAGGTAGTCGAGGCGCAGGCGGCCACGCAGGTCCTCCGGGATCTGCTGACCGCCGGTGAAGCGGTAGAAGGGCGCGTTGTAGTAGGTCGAGAGTGCCTTCTCAACGTCGGCCCGATTGACTCCCGCCCTCTCGATCAGATAGCGGGCTGGATCTTGATCGGATTGCTCCGCCAAGGAGAGCGACTTCTGCAGGGCCTCGAGACGCACAATGCCGGCGTCGACAAGGGTGTCCCACTTGCCGGCCGGCTTCTTCCCCGCACGCTCCTGCGCGGCAAGGCCCGGCCTGGAATCGGGCACGGGGGTGCCCTTCCTGGCCTGCGCGACGGCCGGCGCGGCCAGAGTCGCGCGCCCACCCGAGTCAGGGGTACTGGGCGCGGGTGTCCCTGCAGCAGGCGGCTGCGCGGGCACTTCGCGCGACGCCAGCAGCCCGGCCAAGGTTTTCGCCACGGCCCGGCCCAGCTCGCCGACGTAGACCAGATCGCGCGGCCCGAAGAGCCCGGATTCATCCCGGCGATTGACCACCAACATTACGCCGAAAGGCAAATCGCCGACCAATAGCGGCGCAACGATGGCGCCCCGGATAGCGATCCCCAGCCATTGGTCCAGCCGGTCGTCGGGCCGCAGGCGCGGATGCAGGCGCAGGAGCTCGTTTGCGTCGCTAAGGTTCTTGAAGCCAAGCGGAGCCTGGGCGGCGTATGCAAAGCCGATCACGTTGGTCGGATCGCGCGGCAGGCGCAGCTCGCGCACGGAGTCTTCCACCCAGGCCACCGCCCGCAACTGGCCCTGGGCATCAGACATGAACAGCGTGGTGCGTTCCGCGATCAAGAATGCGCTGACGCGATCGGAGGCCTCGAACAAGAGGTCATCCAGAGTGGTCACCCCACCGATGTAGGCGACCAACTCCGCAAGGCGTGCACGCTTGTCAGTCTGGCCGGGTTGGTCGCCGAGTTGCTTGAGCCACGTGGCCGCATCCATGGAACATCCTTCACATCGTCACTACTGTTGATGTACCTGAGCTTGCACACCAAAGACCACCTGCGCCTACCTCTGCGACGACGAGGCCTTCGACGAGGCCTTCGTTCTGTGTATCCGCCGTGGTAGCCTTACGCGCTTGTTTCGTGAGGGGAACCAGATAGCGATGCAAGACGAGAGCATCCTCGTCGTAGACGACAGCCCGACAATTCTGAAGTTAGTCGAGATGACGCTGGCCAAGGCGGGCTTTCGCGTGTCGACCGCGGATTGTGGCGAGGTCGGCATTCTGGCAGCAACGGAGTGCCCCCCGGACCTCCTGCTGCTCGACTACCTTCTGCCCGATCTGAATGGCGACGACGTGTGCCGGGCCATCTCGGGAAACGTGGCCTTGGCCACCATGCCCGTGGTCGTGATGAGCGCAAAGGGCGAGGAGGCGGGCGCCTGTTTTTCCAACCTGGCCAGCGTGGTCGACATATTGCCCAAGCCTTTTTCGCCGGACGCGCTGCTCGCGGTGGTGCACCACGCCCTGGAAAAACGCGGGCGCAAGCCGGCGCCCGCCCCGGGCGAGACGCCCGACAACCTGGATGTGATCGAGCTTCTGCCAAAGCCACAAGAGAAGAAGCCGGCGGGCTTGCCCATCGCTGCGGACGGCGCCGCGTTGCTGGGTGATCTGGCGATCGTGTCGATCGCCGACGTGCTGCTCCTGCTGCAAGACCGGCAGCATACGGGTGCGCTGCGCCTCATGGGCAAAGAGGCCAGCATCGAGATCTGCGTAAACAAGGGTCGCATCGATTTCGCCGGCGCCCAGGGCGTGGCCGATGAGTTCCTGCTGGGACACTTTCTGGTGCGCAGCGGACAGCTCGAACGTGCCCAGTTGGATGAGGTTCTCGCCGAGCGTCGCGCCGCCCCGGGTGGGGCTCTGCTGGGCGCCGATCTGTGCCGCCGAGGCCTCATCACCGAATCCGGGCTGAGAAGGGCCATGGCACAACAGACCACCGCCCTGGTGTTCGAGGGACTGCGCTGGGGCGAGGGATGCTTCTCCTTCCACCCCGGGGCCGAGCCCTCGCCGGCTGCACGCGAAGCTAGCCTGGGCCTGCCCATCGACGGGCTCATCATGCAGGGCCTCCGGCGCGTCGACGAGTGGCGTGTGATTGGACAGGAAATCGACAACTTCGATCTGGTTTTCGTGCGCAACGAGGACAAGATCGCTTCGTCCGACGACCACCGGTTGCTGCGCGAGGAGGCGACGCTGCTCGAAATCGTCAACGGGAAGAACACCGTGCGCGACATCATCCGGCTGTCCAAGATGGGCTCGTACGACGTAACCCAGGTGTTGTTCCGGCTCCTGCGCTGCAAGTTCGTCCGCAGGCGCGTGGCGCCGATGGTTGGGTGATTGTGGCGACATCCTCCGACCTGGACGTAGTCTTCTTCCATCTGCGCGGCATGCGCTGTGCCCTGCCTGCCAGTGTGGTGCGCGAGATACTGCCGATGCCGGGGCTCACGCCGGTGCCGCTGGCCCCGCCCGTGTTGCGCGGGATTGCTCCTGTGCGAGGCCAAGTGCTGCCCGTTCTGGACCTGGGTGTCTACCTTCCGCAGGCAGACGACGCGCATGGCGACGGCTTACCCGATCCGGTGACCGCCGAAAGACTGATCCTGATCGAGACCGCACCCGACGCCAATACGCCGGCCATTCCCGCCGCGTTGGCCGTGGAACGTGAGGTGCGCGTGGGCCGAGTCGACGAGCAGCACAGCCGGCCACCGCCTCCGCGGCCGATTTTTCTGGCCGCCACGGTGCTGGACGCTGACGGGCCCGCCCTGTTGATCAGCGCCCAGCAAGCCATCGATCATGTTCGCCACGCCATCAGCACGGTGACAAATCCATGACCAAGAACAGCGGATTGGAGAACCTCCTGCACGTGGTTAACGCCGCCAAAGCTGGCGATCTGACGGTGCGCACTGAGGTTGCGACCCCAACTCTGGCGCCCCTGGCCCGCGCGCTCGACGAAATGCTGGAAACGCTGAGCCGGCAGGCCAGCCAGATCGCAGGCGGCGCTACCCACACCCTGTCGGCCGCGGAAGGGCTCAAACGCGCCAACCAGGTGATAACCGACGGCTTGGCTCACCAGCAGGCGACCATCGCCGAGATCTCGCGCAAGTTGAAGGCTCTGGAGGCGCGTTCCGACGAGATCGGCCAGATCGTGGAGCTGTTCGACGATGTCACCTCGGAGACGAATATCCTGGCGCTCAACGCGGCCATCGAGGCCTCGCGGGCGGGCGTGCAAGGCAAGGCGTTCGGCCTGGTGGCCGAGGACGTGCGCAAGCTGGCCGAGCGCTCGGCGGCAGCCACCAAGGATATCGGCGCCTTCATCCAGACCATCGTAAACTCAACCAGCGAAGCTAACCACACCATCGAGGAAATTCGCCGCGTGACCGAGACGCTGGCAGCATCTGCTGCTGGCGCAGGACGCGACGCCGCGGCACTTGCCGCCGCCGTGAAAGAGCTGACGCAGGTGCTGGCAGGGCTGCGCTTCGCCGGCCAGGACGAGGCCGATCTGGCGCGAGCCCTGCGCGAACGGGGCGGCGAGATCACCGGGCTGTTGAAGCCATTGGCTCCCCTTTTGGACAAAGCGACGACGCCGCTCGGCGAGGCGCTGCGGCGGGTGCTGGCTGTGCTGGCCGACGGCGCGACAAAGAGTGAGCGCTAGCTCCGTCTTGCACCATGGCAGCGCCCAAGAAGAACGGCCCGGACGACGGCGAGCGCGGCCCACTTGACGAGTGGAACCCGAGCGAGGCCGAGTTGCTTCGCGGCTTGTTTCTCGACGAGGCGGACAAGCACCTGCGCCATATCGCCGAGGCGCAACGGGCGCTGGCGCGCGCTGCCGACACCAGCTTGGACGTGGACCCCCAGCTCGTAGATGCCTTGTTTCGCCATCTGCACACGCTCAAGGGCGCGGCGGGCTCGGTGGCCCAAGACGCCATTGCGCGGGCGGCGCATGAGCTGGAAGAGCTGTGTGCCGAGATGCGAACCGGGAAACTTGCGCCCACGTTCGGCATCCTGGAACGCATCGACGAGGGCATCTCGTCCCTCCGGGCGCTGCTCACCAGCGCCCGCCTGGCGGCCCCGCCGCCGCGCAGCCCCGATCCCCTGGAACCCGTCGCGCTGACCCGAGGGACGACGGAGCGCCGCCGGCAAACCGATCGGCGCGCGGTGGCCGATCGACGCGCGAGTGGTGACGGCATGCTGCGGGTCGAGGCCGAGCGGCTTGATGTGCTGCTCGATGGCGTGGGCGATTTGGTCATCCTGCGCACGCGCCTGGACCGGCGCGCACACGAGTTGGAGAGCGTGCTGCGCGACCTGCGGGTGACCCGCGAAAGCATGCGAGCCATCCTGGGCGCGCTGGGAACGGACTCGCCAACATCTACATGGGCTGTCCGTCCCGAAGCCCCCGCAGGGGGAGCCGGCGAGCTCCCCACGCGATCTGCAGCGGCAGGAGCGGAGCGGGAAGAAAGGACGCGCCTTCTCGACCGCCTGGGCGAGGTGGAAGTTGCGTTTGCCAACTTCGCCACCTACCTGGACCGCACGGCACGCGCGCTGACTGCCGATGCGGGTTCGATGCGCCACACCTCGGAGCAGCTGGAAGAGCAGATCCGCCGCGCGCGCCTGGTACCCCTGGAATGGCTGTACATCCGGCTCGGCTCGGCGATGCGCGAGTTGGAGCGCACCTGCCGCCGCCCGGTGGACATGGTGGTCTCGGGCGGTGAGGTCGAGCTGGACAAGAGTGTGGTCGACCAGCTCACCGACCCCTTGCTGCATCTTCTGCGCAATGCCCTGGCGCATGGAATCGAGTCGCCCGAGGTGCGCGCCCTACGCGGCAAACCGACCCGGGGCCGCATCGAGATCAAGACCGTGCAAGAAGGCGATTCCGTCTGCATCACCTTTGAGGACGACGGGG
Source organism: Myxococcales bacterium (assembly GCA_003155465.1). The sequence goes on from PMCR01000258.1 coordinate 5,222, forward strand.
GAGGCATCGATCGAGAGGCAGTCAAACAGGCTTTGGTGCGCACCGGGCGTCAAGAGGCAGCCGCCACGCTGGATGAAAAGAGCTTGCTCGCGGCGGTATTCGAGCCGGGGTTCTCCACCCGGCCCCATTCGGACCCGCTGGCCGGCCGAGGCATGGGTCTCAACATCGTCGAGCGCACCGTGGCGCACATGGGCGGCGAGGTGAAGCTGGAATACCAGGCGGGCCTCTTCTCGCGCTTTCGCCTGACAGTGCCGCTCACCGCCACCATCACGCAGGCTCTGCTGTTCAAGCTGGGCGGCCAAGTGTATGTCGTGCCGGCTGCCCACGTCATCGAGGCGCTGCCAGTAGGCCCCGACATTCTGGCCGGCAATTCCGTCGTGACGTCCATGCCGACCGGGCATCCGACCGGGGACGAGCCCGGGTTGCCCCTGCTGCGCCTGCATGCCTTGCTCGGCATCGAGTTGCCCCCGGGGCGGCGCGCGACGGCATTGCATGTGCGCTACGGCGGCCGTGATTTCGTCTTCACCTGCGACAAGGTCATTGGCACTCGCACGGTGGTGATCCGTCCGCCGGGCCCGCTGCTGGGGCTGATTCCCCTCTATGCCGGGGTGACAGCGTCGGGAGCCGGCAAGGCGCAGCTGGTGCTGGACCTGGGCGCGCTCGCCGACGCGGCCTTTGGACCGCCGCGAATTGCAGCGCCGGGGCCGCGGCGCGGGCAGCCGCGCGTCCTCATCGTCGACGACTCGCGCATGGCGCGCGAGAGCGCTTCGCGCTTGCTCTCCGCCGCTGGCTACCAGACCGTCGCCGCGGAGGACGGCTGGGACGCGTGGGAGGTGTTGGGCGAACGGCGCTTCGATGCGGTTGTGACCGCGCTGGAAATGCCACACGTGGACGGGTTCCAGTTGATCGCGCGAATTCGCCACGAACCTACCCTGCGCGGCTTGCCCATCGTGGTCCTCTCGTCGCGCACCTCGCAGTCGACCCGCCAGCGCGCACTGGCCGCAGGGGCCAACATCTTCTTGCCCAAGTCGCGCTACAAACGCAGCCTGGTGGAAGCAGTCACCTTCTGCCTGCGCGAACAAGCATCGGCGCCAGCGGCGGGCGGACGATAGAGGTCACCTGTTCCTCACAGAGGGCGCAGAGGTCGCAGAGATCGGAAGAGGACGGGGGACAATACGATGGCAGTCCGCGAATCCGGGCGCCCTCGTTTGGGACAGCCGGTGACCGGCAGACTACGCGAGGAGGCCGCGAACCGCTTTCTCAAGCGCGTCGAGCTTGGTCGTCGCCGTGTTCCAAACCACCTTCGTGTTCAGGCCGAAGTAGCCATGCGCCAATACGTCGCGCATCCCGCGAACCTTGCGCCACTCCACCTCGGGCGCCTTGGCGATGACGTCGTCAGGCAAATTCTTGGCGGCCTCGCCTATCACCTCGAGGTTGCGGACTACGGCGTCGCACGTGCGCTCGTCGGCGACGAACGCGTCGAAGGTCATCCCCGCGATGAATCGCCGGATCCTTCCGCAGGATTCGATGATGTCGTCGGCATACATCCGCCAGTCCCGGGCGCTAGGCGACATCTACCGCCTCGCGCTCCACCACGGAACGGATCCGCGGCTTCAGGGCGTCGGGCGTGACGAGATCCACCCTTTGGCCAAGATGATCCTCCAGGAAAAATTTGAGGTCCATGAACGAGTCAAAGGTCGGGCCAACCTCGAAGTCGACCAGGAGGTCGAGGTCGCTGTTCGGGCGCGCCTCATCACGGGCCGTGGATCCGAACAAACAGATCCGGCGTACGCCGAAGTCGCGCTTCAGGGCGGGCAGGTAGCTCCGCAAGGTCGAAATGGCCTCTTCACGCCGCATCGGTTCGAGTATACCAGTCGCGCGGACCGGAAAGCGCTTCGATCTGGATTTTCAGTGCATACGCCGATATCGGGACCGCGGCCGATCCGTGGGTAGGTCCAGTGCCAGACCGAATCAGGGCACGCAGGCGGTGTAGGTCTTGATGACAACTTCCTGCACGAAAAGGGTACCCGTTTCGTTGCCATACGGTCCTGGTGTCGCCTGTCCGTCCCCAACGAGGATCTGTCCACGGCCAGCAGCGCCCAACGCCTTCGAGCTCGCGCGGAGGACCTCAACGCCGTCGATGGAATAGGCCATCCAGCCCGCCTCCGTGGTCATCGCGTAGGAGTGATAGACGCTCGTATCGACGTCGTGCCTAATGTCTCCCGCTTCCGTTGATAGATAGACGAACCCCTTCATGAAGGTGATCACTGGGCCTCTGTTCGCTCCATCGACAAGGTACGTGTACCACTTTTCGGAATTCGGTCCGAGCCTGGCCCGCAACGACAGTGTGTCGCCCTGGTCAAGGGGTGCGGGCGTCCAATTGGGGGTGTCATGGGTCCTATGGTTGCCGAACCAGATTCCCTCGTTGTCCACCGTGGTCATCTGAAGCTCGCCACCCGATGCAGACCAATACGTCCCCGGATCCAGCAGTGTCGAAAACAGAGTATCCCACGGCGGAGAGTCTGGAGTAGCCGTGCAGTCGTAGGTGATGGTTAGCGGCTTGCCCGAACAGACGGGAAGACCGCCTCCGGAATCAACAACACTCGACTGTGTGTCCACGCCGCCTTCCGAACCACCACTGCGGACGTCGGCCGGGAGCGGGCCGTCCGCAAGTGGGGCCGCCGTGTCCCTACTTTGCAGTGGCACGTCTGCCGCGAGCGCGGGTAGGTCGCCCGCAGATCCCGCGTCGGGCACGGCTGCTCCGTCGACCGGGCCGGGCGCGGCGTCGGGGCTTGCGAGTTCGCTGTTCTCCACACAAACCGTGCCCGCGCAGGTTTGGGCGCCCGGGCAGTCGTCGGTGGTGGTGCAACGGGTCCGGCAGGTGTTGTCGACTGTGCGGCAGACCAGCGGGGTTGGGCAATTGCCCTGGGGATCGCAAGTGGCTGACTGGCACACGGCCCCGTTGTCCACGCGCACACAGCGCTCACCGTTGTCACAGTCGCGAGATGTGACGCACGTTTTGTGGCAAGCGCCGAACTTGCACACCAGCGGCTCGTTGCAGTCACTGTTCAGGATGCACGATCCCCCAAGGTCCAATTTCTTGGCGCTGCTGCAGGCAGCAAGGGCGCAGGCCAGCGAGATCCATGACACCACACGAACTGTATTCATAGTCTTCTCCTTTGTCGCGAAGGCCCAGAATGTACCAGGCGCGCCGCCAGGACAACGGCGTGGGTAGCCGAGCCAGGCGAGCGTCCGGCTTTGGCGGAGCCTGTTGGGCACGGTCCCCACGACTTGCAAGCGCCGGGCCATGAGATCGAGGCCGAAAACGCGAGCCGGATGCCGGTCGCGGACATGTCCGGACACGCCGGGAGTGTCCACTGGACACGGAGGACTTAGCGCAGGGGGCGACCGCAGGTCGCCCCTACACCATCACGGGGGGCGGAGTGGTCTCCCCGATGAAAGGACCCTCGGGGGCCACGATGATTCCGCTTTGGTTTCCCTGCGCGATGGCGCCTGGCCACACCACACTGCGGACCACCTGACTGCCTGCCGACACCCGGCCACCGCCGCACACCACGGCCCACGGCCCGACCACCGCGCCCGCCTCGACAACAGCCCCGGCCGCAATGCGAACCGGCGGCACGATGCGGGCCGAGGGATCGATCTGCGCGGCGGAATCCACGCCGGCAAGCGGCCCGGGCGGATGGGACAGCAGGCTTGGATTCGCGACCAAGGCCAGGTTCCCGGCAAGGTAGCTTTCGGGGGTGGAATGCTCGGCAAAGTAGCCGGTCATGGTCATGGCGCCGATGCGGTCGCCAGCCCGAAGGGCCGGAATGTACCCGTCTCCGATCAGATCGGACACGCCCGCGGGCAGGCGGTCGAGCAGCGCCTTTTCGACCACGTGAATCCCGGTGAACATGCGCGGGGCCAGCGCTGCGCGTTCGGCGCGGTTCGCGCGCTGTCCTCTGATGCTCCTCACGCTGCCTTCCGCATCCACCCCGACGGGGGCCCACAGTTCGGGATGTGGGTCCGTGCGCAGTACCATGGTGGCCACGGTTCCCCGAGGCGCCTGACCGTGGGCCGCGATGACCGTACGCAGATCGACCTCAGCCGCGACCTTGCCATTGATGATCAGCACCGGTTCGGATGCAAAAAGCGAGCGGGCCTTGCCCACACCCCCGCCCGTGCCCAGCAACTCCTCCTCGACCGAGTAGCGCAGGTTGACGCCGAACTGCGAGCCGTCGCCCAGGGTCCTGCCGATCTTGTCGCCGTGGTGGTGCAGGTTGATCACGATGTCGTGCAGCCCGGCTTGCCGACACAACGCCAAGGCGAAGGTGACAGCGGGATAGCCACACACCGGAAGCAACGGCTTGGGCAGAGCCAGGCCAAGAGAGCCGAGACGGGTCGAACGGCCAGCCGCGAGAATCATCACCTGCATGGATAGCCATGGTACTACGGACCCGATCCACACTGCGACCATGATACGCTGGCGCCGTCATGAAAATATGTGTCATCGGGACCGGCTACGTCGGACTGGTCGCGGGTGCGGGATTCGCGGACATGGGCAACGACGTCACCTGTTGCGACATCGACGGGGAAAAGATCGCCCTGCTCAAGCGGGGCCAGGTGCCCATCTACGAGCCCGGCCTGGACAAGCTGATCGCCCACAACGTGCAAGAAGGCCGACTCGCCTTCACCACCGACATAGCTGCCGGCGTCGCCGGCGCCGAGGTCGTGGTGCTGGCAGTGGGCACCCCGCCAGCGCCCGACGGCTCGGCCGATCTGCGCCATATCTTTCAAGCCGCCGAGACGGCCGCGCGCGCCCTAACGGGCTGGGCCGTGCTGGTGACCAAGTCCACCGTGCCGGTGGGCACCGGCGACAAGGTCGAGGCCATCGTGCGCCAGCACACGCGCCACGAGTTCTCCGTCGCGGCCAACCCCGAGTTCCTGAAGGAGGGCGATGCGGTCAACGACTTCATGAAGCCCGATCGCGTGATCATCGGGACCAGCGATCCGCGCGCACTCCACACCCTGCAGGCCTTGTACACGCCGTTTACCCGCTCAAGCGATCGCATCCTGGTGATGGACCGCCGTTCGGCTGAGCTGACCAAGTACGCGGCCAATGCCATGCTGGCCACGCGCATCTCGTTCATGAACGAGATGGCCGGTCTTTGCGATGCGGTGGGCGCCGACATCGAGCTGGTGCGCAAGGGACTGGGCTCGGACGCGCGCATCGGCGCCAAGTTCCTGTACGCCGGGGCGGGGTTCGGGGGCGCCTGCTTTCCCAAAGATCTGCGCGCGGTGCTCAGCACCGCCAAGGAAGCGGGCGCGCATCTGCAAGTCTTGGCCGCGGTGGAAGCGGTCAACCAGCGGCAAAAACACCTCTTGGCCGAACGTTTGCTCAAGCACTTTGGCGGCGATTTGCACGGTCGCAGGATCGCCGTGTGGGGGCTGGCCTTCAAACCCGGCACCGATGATGTGCGCGAGGCGCCCGCTCTGGTCATCATCGAGGACTTGCTGGCTGCTGGTGCGAGCGTAGCTGCCACCGACCCCATCGCCATCCCGACCGCGCGCAAGATCCTGGGTGAGCGCGTGGAATTTGCCGCCTCCAACTACCAATGTGCCGAGGCCGCCGATGCCCTGGCCCTGGTCACTGAATGGCACGACTACCGCCGGCCGAACTTCGAGCGCCTACGCGGCCTCATGCGCACACCGGTGGTCGTCGACGGCCGCAACGTCTGGGAACCGTCCGAGTTACGCGCCGCCGGTTTCACGTACTATGGGATTGGGAGAGGGCGCGGAAGGGAAGGTTAGCGGCCCTCCTCCGCGCGCCACCAGGCGACGAAGCGGGAAATGCCTTGCTCGATGCTGACCTTGGGCGCGTAGCCCAGGTCGCGCTGGGACAGCTCCAGATCAGCCAAGGTGTGCGGCATGTCGCCCGGCTGCTCGGGTTGCCAGCAGATTCGCGCCGGCTTGCCCAAGGCCTTGGCGATGCGATCGACCAGGTTCTTCAGGCTGGTTGGACGCGCGCCGCCCAGATTGTAGATGCGAAACGCGGGACTGCTGCGCGCCTGCTGCTCGATCGCGGCGAGCACGCCGTCGAGAATGTCGTCGATCCAGGTGTAGTCACGCGAGGTGTTTCCGTCGCCGAAGAGCTGGATGGGTTGATTGTCGGCGATGAGTCTGGTGAATTTGTGGATCGCCAGGTCCGGCCGCTGGCGCGGACCGTACACCGTGAAGAAGCGCAAGCAAGTGACCGACGAGCCGTAGAGGTGCTGCTCGGTGAAGGCGAGCAGCTCGCCCGCCCGCTTGGTCGCCGCGTAGGGCGACAGCGGCCGGCTGCAGGGATCCGCCTCGCAAAACGGCACCTGGCTGTCCTTGCCGTAGACCGAGGACGACGAGCCGAAGACAAACCGCTTGATGCCACGCTCACGACAAGCGGAAAGCAGGTGCAGCGTGCCGATCACGTTCACGGCCCAATAGCGCTGCGGGCTTCGGATGGATGGCTGCACGCCGGCCAGCGCCGCCAGGTGCACCACCCCGTCGACTCGGCCCGCAGCGTCCAGGGCAGCGGCAATATCGTGCGGGTCGGTCAGATCGCCCTCGACCAAGCGAAAGACCGGGTTTCTCCGCAGCCCCGCCAGATTCCGTTCCTTGACCGCGCGCGGATAGAAGCTGTCGAAGTTGTCGAAGCCCGTGACCCGATCCCCGCGCGCGACCAGCCGTTCAGCCAAGTGAGAACCGATGAATCCGGCCGCGCCGGTAACGAGAATCTCCATAGGGGATCACAATAGACGGAGGGCAGCCGCAGCACCAGGGGGACGAGCTACCGCCGCGACGGCTGCAGGTTTGCCGGGGCGCAATCGCACGACTGATGGCGAAGATGGAGGAAAAACTCCACGTTTCCCTTGCCCCCCGTGATGGGCGATGTCGTTTCGCCCAGGACTTCGTACCCCTGCTCGCGTGCTGCGGCCTTCACCTCGTCGAGCGCGTGCTGCCGATCCGCCTCGTCGCGTACGATGCCGCCCTTACCCACCTTGGCCCGGCCCACCTCGAATTGCGGCTTGACCAGGGCGACGACGGCTGCACCCGGACAAAGCAAGGCAGGCAGCCGGGGCAGCACCAAGCGCAGGGAGATGAAAGAGACGTCGACCACCGCAAGCGCGCAGCGCTCGGGAATGCGCTCGGGCGGCATGAGGCGGATGTTGGTGCGATCGATGACGACCACGCGCGAATCCGAGGCGATCTTCCAGTCGAGTTGACCGTGCCCGACATCAACGCAGTACACCCGCCGCGCGCCGCCCTGGAGCAGGCAATCCGTGAAGCCGCCGGTCGAGGCACCCACGTCAACGACCACCAGGTCCTTGACGTCGACGCCGAAGGTTGAAAGCGCATGCGCCAGCTTGACCCCGCCGCGCGAAACATAGGGCATAGGTTCCCCGCGCAGGCGCAAGGCGGCCTGCGCCGCGACCAGGTCGCCCGCCTTGTCCACCGGACGATCTCCGTCGAGCACCTGGCCCGCNNCAGCGCGAGATCGGCGCGTACCCGGCCAGTGCGCGCCTTGGCCGAGGCCGGAAAGGGCGTGGGCTCGATTTCCAGGTCGGAATTTGCTTTGCGCGCCATGGTGCTGCCCAGAATAGACATCCGGGACTTCCTGGTTGCAAACCCG
>PMCR01000350.1 GCA_003155465.1 Myxococcales bacterium
CGTCGAGAAGCAGCGAGAAACGCACGTGCCGACGTGATCAGCGGTCTCTCGCCGGGCAGATCCGGGTCATCAGCGCCGCGCTACCGAGGTCAACACCGGTGCGGCGCTATCGGTGCGGCGCTATCCAGGCATTGCCGTCGTTGCAGCTCGCGGGACACGACGAGGGCGGGTCGCAGGTCTCCCCCGACTCCACAACGCCGTTGCCACAGCTCGGCGAGCAGTCGGAATCATTCACGGAGGTGCAGCCGTTGGGGCAGCACCCGTCGCCGGACACGCAGGTGGTAATGGCGTTGTGTGCGCAAGCCACGTTGCAGTTGGCGCTGCTCTTGGGTATTGGGACAGTCTCGACGTGTAGGTGAATGTAGTTGACAGAAGATCCCCATATCGGACATTTTGCGGATGCAATTCGCTGAAGGCAAAATGGCGCTTGTTCCGCCTATGCTCCTCCTACAGCGTCTTTGCCGATCCCGTCCGGCCCGAAGTTAATCGAGCCGGCTTCGCACACATCGCCTTCGTCGTGCCCGACGTACTCGCAGCCCAGGCCGAGGTCCTCAACGCGGGCGGCGCCGCAGTCGGTGACATCGTCACGCTTCAAACAGCCGCAGGTGCACGGGTCACTTGGTGCTACGTCCGAGATCCAGGGGGCAACGCAATCGAACTCCAATCGTGGTCCCAATTGGATTCTTTCGCAGACGTTTACCAAGGTGAAGCTGCCGGGGATTCCTGCACTCAAGGCCGCACGGGCGTGTCTCCCTGCCTCGGGCACTGACTTCGGGCACGATGTGATACATTTCGCGACGCACCCCTTCCTCGGAAACGCAAACAGACATGGAGGCTTGAAATGCCAGTATCATCGTTGCGCATTCTTGGCTTGATAGTGGCCTCGGCATCGCTCGCGGCCGGTTGCAGCGGGGCGAGGAAGATAGACGTCGGAGGCGCGTGCATCCTCAACAGCGACTGCAACCAGCCCCTGATGTGCACGATGGGCAGGTGCCACGACGCTTGCCACACCTCGGCAGACTGCCCCGCGACACAAAGTTGCGTCACGTTGAGCAACCAATCGAGAGTGTGTCAGCTTCCCGTCGAGACATATTGCTTGTACGCCAGCGATTGCCAGGCACCTCTCACATGTGCAGTGGATCAGCGGTGCCACAATCAGTGCCAGGGCGGCGTCGATTGCCCCAATCGGCAGATCTGCACCACCACGAAAACCTGCGCCGAGCCGAGCCAGGTGGATTCGAACAACAATCTCATTGGCGCCGACGGTGGCACCTGCACAACGGGAGCCGAGACTTGCTTTTGCTACCCAAATGATACGTGCAACGCGGGTCTGACATGTGCCTCTCATCTCTGCGTGAGTCTTGGTGCAGGAGGCGCCAGCGGAGCGGATGGTTCCATCAGTCCCAGCCTTGATGCTTCCCCAGATCTTGTCGCCGATATGCAAGGCGGCGCCGGGGACACGGCTGTCAGTGCTGAGAGGCCGGCCCAAGACGGAACGACGGATTCCGGTGCCACCCCAGCCCGGGATGGCGGTTCCATTTCGTTGGTAGCTTATTATCCCTTTAATGGAAATGCGACTGACGAAAGTGGCAACGGAAACGATGGGGCGGTGAATGGGGCGACATTCGCACGGGATAGATTCAACAATGAGAATCAGAGTCTTCTATTCAATGGTATTAGCGACAACGTGCTGATTAGACAGTCACAGTCTCTCGATCTTGTCTCGGCAATGTCAATTTGCGCATGGGTCAAGCCCGTTGATTTTGCTCGGTATAGAACTATAGTCGGAGCAAAGGATAGCATCAGTGGGACATGGGAGTTCCTACTGGATCTACATGCCCCGGAGTTCCATTATGTTAACTTGACTGACATCAATTCCTCTGGCTCGGTGGGAGTAGCAGATGCAAACTGGCACCAAGTTGCTGTCGTGAGGAATGGGTACGAGGGGAATTGGCAGTATTTGTTCTATGTCGACGGGAAGCTTGATGGTGACGCGACCAGCAGTGGGGATTTGGTCGATAGAGCCACTGATACGCAGATCGGATTAGGACGGAGCAATGGGTATCCTTTCTCCGGCCAAATCGACGACGTCCGCATCTACAGGGGTGCTCTTTCCCCTGGAGAGATCGACGCCCTCTACCATGAGGGCGGCTGGACGCGGCCATAGGGGGCATTGCGGTTGGTCGAAGGCCAACATGAGCGGCGCGACCAGGGGATCGGAAAGTGAAACACCGACCAAGAACGGCCGCTCGGCAAGGGTTTGTGCCACGGCGTTCGCTAGCGCCACTGGCGTCAGCAGCGGCAGGACGCGTGGCCGAAATCCGGCTTCGACCGAAGCAGCGGCAACCAAGCGAATACCAAGATGCTCCGTGCCCGGCGGCTCGTGCGCCACAAGCACTGCGGACATTCTAGTCACATGTCCCGGAGCACGGAACCCACGGGCCCGCGGTGGCCGTGATGGTTGCGGCGCCGGCGGTCAGCCCCGGGGACGTGGCTGTCACCGTGATGGTTCCGGCGCCGGTTGCCCGGACAATCGCAAAGGCCAGATTGTCCGAGGCGTTGCGCGTGCTTTCCCGGAACGTCTCCTGGGTCATGCTCCCGCTGTCCACGGCGACGATGGTGCCAGGACCTGTGATTGAGAAGGTCACGGAGAAACCTCACCGAGGTTGACCTTCTTGTCGTGAGAAACCTCACCGTGAGAAACCTCACCGAGGTTGACCTTTTTGTCGTGAGATTCGCAACAGAAGGGACCGCGACGCAGTGGGCATAGCACGGGTCCTCGAACGCGGGTCGGACCGAGTATCTGCCCGCGGCAAGCAACCTGCGTGGCGTCATTGCCGACAATCTCGGCATGTCCCTTCCTCGCGCTATCGTCCCAGGTCGCCGCTACATGAT
>PMCR01000086.1:0-403 GCA_003155465.1 Myxococcales bacterium
TCTCTCTGAAGTAGCCTGCCTACGAGATCTTCTCGTGCTTCATTACCGCGATGAAGCCCAGGTTGCGATAGAGCTGCTTGTAGTCCAGGCCGCAGCCGATCACGAAGCGGTCGGGGATCTCGAAGCAGCGGAAATCGACCTGAATCTGGACGATGCGGCGGGAGGTGCGGTCCAGCAGCGTGCACAGAGCCAGCGTGTTCGGACCCCGCGCGGCCAGCGTGCGCAGCAGGTAGCGGGCGGTGAACCCGGTGTCCACGATGTCTTCCACCAGCACCACGTCCTGGCCCTCGATGACGTCGTCGAGATCCTTGGCGATGCGCACCATGCCCGGGGCCGTGGGTTGCGTCGAGAAGCTCGAGATGGCCAGGAAGTCGATTTTCACCGGGATGTCGATCTGCTTGGC
>PMCR01000086.1:559-2542 GCA_003155465.1 Myxococcales bacterium
GGGCTGTTTGCCGGTCCGTTCGGCCAAGCCGTATTTGAAGATCAGGTTCTCGAAATCCTTCTGGTAAAACACCTGGATGTTCACGTTGGGGTAGATCATGCGCAGCAATTTGACCTTGTGGTTCTTTTTGGTGACCAGCGATTGTTTCATGGTGGTCAGCTCAACATACAGGTCGAACTCGGCCAGGTAGAAATCCGGGGTGAAGGCCTCCAGCACCCGGCCATCCTTGTCCCACTGGATGGGGAAACTGCGCGGTTCGTATTCCCAGGCCACCTGGTAGAAGTCGAGCAGGTTGGCGAAGATTTCCTCGCTGGGGTGCATGAAGGCGTTCTTCTTGAGGCTGGCCTTGGCGGGCGCCACGATGCCATGCTTGGACAGCTTGAGCCGCGCCTTGAATTGCAGGTGGGCCTCGGCCGCGGCCGAGAGCAGGCCCTGCTCCATCAGCCCGCGCGCGCTCACCGCGCTGCGAATGATCTCGGTCACGCCCTCGGCCTCCAAAAACTCCATATTCAGCACCAGGTCGAAGGAGTCCGCGGGGGCGGAGACCTTCCCGAGTCTGCGCTTGCGATAGTCCTTTTGCTGCCGCTCGAGATCGCGGAGCAGCGCGCGAGCCGACGGCCGGTCCAGGCGATGCTCGAGCATCAGCGTGCCCAGACGGCGCGACTCCGGCGCCACTACCTGAACGCGCAGCACTCCAGGAAGGCTCTGGAACAGCAGCTCGGCGCCCTCGGTCGAAACCACCAGGTGATGCTCGGTGGCCAGGCGCGCCACCAGCGACAGCACGGCGTCCGGAAAGGCCTTATCGGGAAGCGCGGTCTCGCCGCCGAACTCCTGATCGATCATCGCGCGCAGGCGGGAATCGGTCACCAGCTCGAAGCTGAGCGTCTGCGCGGCGAGGCGAGCCACTTCTTCGTGCCGGCAACCCGGCTGGCCGGATATCGTGATCAACCCCATCGCGACTGGCTGGGAACCGCTGCTCCTTGCTCATGATATCGTACCTACATGCCGGTGTTCGAAGTCGCGGCCGCGATCACCGTGCTTCTGTGGATCTACCTGCTGTTGGGGCGCGGCTTCTTCTGGTGGATGCAGGAGGCGCGCCTCCCCCGCGGGCCTGCGCCGCCGCGCCGCGTTGCCGTCGTGATTCCAGCCCGCGACGAGGCGCAGGTGGTGGGGCAGGCGCTCGCGTCGCTCGCCGCGCAAGACTACGCCGGCCCCTTCGAAATCTACCTGGTGGACGACCATAGCACGGATGGCACCGCCGGGATCGCGCGTCAGGCGGGCGTGCACGTGCTCGGCGCCGCGCCGCTTCCCGACGGCTGGACGGGAAAGCTATGGGCGCTCTCGGAAGGCGTCCGCGAGGCCAGCGGGCTCAGCCCCGACTACTTCCTGTTCACCGACGCCGATATCGTTCATGCGCCCGGCAACCTGGCCGGCTTGGTGGCGCTGGCCGAAGACGGCGGATACGATTTGACCTCGCTGATGGTGCACCTGCGCTGCGAGACCCTCGCCGAGCGGGCGCTGATTCCGGCCTTCGTCTTCTTCTTTTTCAAGCTCTGTCCGCCCCGCTGGATCGCCAGCGCAAAGCATTCGACCGCGGGTGCGGCGGGCGGCTGCATCCTGATCCGCCGGGCGGCGCTCGAGCGCATCGGTGGGATTGCCGCAATTCGGGGCGATCTGATCGACGACTGCGCGCTGGCCGCAGCGGTGAAGGGGACCGGCGGGAGGATCTGGCTCGGGCTGACCTCGGCGACGCGCAGCATCCGGGAGTACGGCTCGTTCGCCGAGGTCGGAAGCATGATCTCGCGAAGCGCCTTCACGCAGTTGCGTTACTCGGCGCTGCTGCTCGCCGGGACGGTCGCCGGCATGTTCGCGATCTACCTGCTGCCCCCCGTGCTGCTGCTGGGGTTCGGGTCGTGGCTGGCAGCGCTGGCGTGGCTGCTGATGATGGCCGCGTACGTGCCCGTGCTGCGTCTCTACCGGCGC
>PMCR01000331.1 GCA_003155465.1 Myxococcales bacterium
CCACCTTCGACGTCAAGCTCACGCCCTTGCCTTGCCTGTTGCATCTGACCGAAGACCAGCGCCAGGCCGAGTGCCGCCGCATCGTCAAGGAGATCCAGGCCGCGGCCGAGGCCGAAAACAGAGCCAAAGGCCGAGAGCCCATGGGCGTCACCGCGATCTTGGCCCAGGATCCCCACAGCCGTCCCGCCACCACCGACCGCAGCCCCGCGCCCTTTGTCCACGCCTCGGACGAGCAGACCGAGCTCGAATTCCGCGCCCAGTACCGCGCCTTCGTCGACGCTTTCCGCGCCGGCGCCCAGCGCCTGCGGGACCGAGCACGAGAGTTGGCGGAGATGTTTCCCCTGTGGGCCTTTCCGCCAGCCCTGCCATTCAATGCCCCGGCCTGACCGGGATCGGCCACCACTGCGCTGACGAGGCCACCGGCCAGCGGCCAAGAGAAAGCCATGCCCGGCGTTTGTCCCCGACGAAAGATTCCAGACTTCCTCGGCCCCGATCTCCATCCTGCCCGACCCAGCGACGACGTTTTCCCCTCGGCATGGCCGTCCTGGCTGTCGTTCACGCCAGCCCCCCGCGTTCAACGGCGATCGCGGGGCATGTCCACCGACGTTCAAGGGAGACTCCAGGAAAACCTCCAAGAAAACTCAGGCACCACACCACGGAAAACCTCCAAGAAGACTCAGGCACCACACCACAGGCACCACACCACAGTTGGGCAGCCGCACGGTCACGATTGGCATCCTCCGAGCATCGAAACCAGGGAGCAGGGTTCAGGTCATTCGCTGAAAGGTAGGAATGCCCATGATTTGCATCTTCGGAGCTTCGGGAAACACCGGCGGCGCCGCCGCGGCCTTCCTGCTCAAGAGGGGAAAGCAAATTCGCGTAGTCGGCCGGCAGCGAGANNAAGGCTGGTGCGGAGAGCTGCGTCGGGGATATCGAGAATACGGGTTTCGTTCGCGAGGCCCTTTCGGGAGCCGAGGCCGCCTACCTCCTGGTTCCGCCAAACATGGCGACCAACGATTTCCGCGCGTATCAAAATCGCGTGATCGACGCCCTGGCGGGCGGCATCGAAGCGACTGGGGTGCGCCACGTCGTGCTCCTGAGCAGCCTAGGCGCGCACCACACCCAGGGCACCGGCCCCATCGTCGCGCTCCACAACTTCGAGGAACGGCTGAAGAGGACCGCCGGGCTCAATGCGCTTTTCCTGCGTGCGGGATTTTTCATGGAGAACGTGCTCATGGCCTTGGGCTCCGTCAAGGCGCAAGGAATCTACGGCGGCCCCATGCCGGCCGAGGCCGCGGTGCCGATTATCGCCCCCGCCGACATTGGTAACTACGCCGGCGGTAGGCTCGAACGCCTAGATTTTTCCGGCAAGAGCGTCGTCCACCTGATCGGCCCCAAGGCCATCACGCAGACCGAACTCGTCGGCATTCTCGGACAAGCCATCGGCAAGCCGGTTCGCTACGTGCAGGTGTCGCTGGCAGATGTCGAACAGGGGCTCAGGCAAGCTGGCTTCAATCCCTCGCTGGTCTCGGCGTTCATGGAAATGTACCGGGGCGCNNCCCGAGGCTGGCGGTTCGGTGGTGCCCATGCCGACGACTTTCGAGACCTTCGCCAAGGAAGTGTTCGCGCCCGCCTATCGATCGTAGGGGCTGTTTTCGTGCGCGTGTTGGACGATGCTAGTCGACGTTCTTGTGGGTAGGACAGCGGCCAACGCCAGTCCGAGCACTATCACGCCCCAAGACTTCGTCGACCTGAGTGAACTCACACGCATCTCCTGCGCAACTATCAATGCCCGTAGCTAATTGCCGGATCCTCTCTCCATCGCCCTTGGGTGGACAACTTTCGAGCATTGGACGTCCACTCCTCAGCTAAGGTTGCATATGGCCATGGGAAAACCCCGACGACCAAACCATGGTCACGGAAGAAATGAGCGACGACCAGATAGGGGACAACATGGCGGACGAGGACGCACCATTCCCTGGTTGACATCGTGGCATGACAGGTTCCGCGCAAATTCCGCGCCTTCTGTGGAGTCGTCAGACCGAATGAAAAGAGGCGTGTCTGACGCCAACGCGAACCGGCGTCCCGTTCACAGCCTCGCAGGCGGCTCCACTGGTCGTCCCTCGCTGGGCGGATCGTCGCAAGCCTTTGCGGGGGTGAGGTCCGCGAGCACCTGAGCGATTTGCTCGATACTCGGCGGCTTGGCGATGTGGCGCTCGAAGCCGGCCTCGCGCGCGCGTTGCAGATCGTCGGGGAGCGCGTAGCCACTCAATGCCACGAGGAAAACATCTTTGAGTGCCTCGTCGGCGCGGAAAGCGCGCGCGACATCGTAGCCGTCCATGCCGGGCAGCCCAATGTCGCACAACACGACCTCCGGCCGGAAGCTGCGGGCCTTGGCCAGGCCCGCGGGTCCATTGTAGGCTACGGTCACCTCGTGTCCATCAAGCTGAAGTACCTCGCGTAGGCTGTCCGCACCGTCGACGTTGTCCTCGATAACAAGCACGCGTCGGCCAGGGTGGTCAGTGCTGTTACGGTTCATCTCGGGGGCGATGGCACCCTCGGCCGCAAGGGGCAGGCTCACGACGAACTCGGCACCCTTGCCCAACCCGTCGCTGTGCACGCCGACATCGCCGCCGTGGAGTTCGACGAGTCCCTTGACCAGTGCCAGTCCAAGACCCAGCCCGCCCTTGCTCCGATCCAGCGTGGTGTCTGCCTGCATGAAGGGCTGAAAGAGACGACCAATCAGCTCGGGCGCTATCCCTGCTCCAGTATCCGATACACGGATGACCGCTTGCCTACTTGCCAAATCGACTGATACCGACACCGTGGCGCGCCCACCGTGGCCGGTGAACTTCGCCGCGTTCTGCAGCAAATTCCCGATCACTTGCGCCAGGCGCGTTCCGTCGGCGTTCACGCTGACGCGTTCAGGATCAAGGTTGACCTCGATTTGGATTTCGCTCTTCTCGAAGAGCAGGCGGTGGTCCTCGACCGTCCGGCGGACGAGATCATTGAGTTCCAGCAGTTGGAGCTCAAGCCGGATCTTGTCCCGCGAGATGCGAGTCAAGTCGAGAAGGTCATCAACCAGACGCGACAGGTGTCCGACTTGGCGGTCGATGACTTTCTGAGCACGGCGCGCCTGGTCGCTGCCCGGTGTGGCGCGATCAAGAATGTAGAGGCTGTTTCGGATCGGTGCCAGCGGGTTGCGCAACTCATGCGACAACACGGCGAGAAACTCGTTCTTGCGCCGATCGGCCTCGCGCAGTTGCTCGTTGGCCGCGCGCAAGGCTGCTTGTGCCTGCATGCGCTCCATGGCGGTGGCGACCTGGTCGGCGACGGTGTGCATGGTTTCCACATCGTCGGGGCTGAAGTGAGGCCGCGTCCTCGTCCCGAACGACAGGGTGCCGATGAGCTGTCCCTGCACCATCAGCGGATGACAGCAGTAGGCTTGGATTCCGTAGGACTTGACCAGCTTGGTTCGGGGATCTGAACAGTTGAGAATATCCTCGGCAATCAACCGCTGTTTGTCGCGTGCCACGCAGCCACAAACCGCCACGCCGGAATCGAGCCATTCGAGTTTGCGAACCTCTTCATCGGGGATTCCGGCGCAGGCGTTCAACCGTAGCCGGCCGGTGGACTCGTCCGCGAGGAAGTTGAAGAACGCCTGGCAATCCAGGTGTTCCATCACCCCCTGGCAAAGATCGTTGACCACCGTCTGGGGATTCTCCGCTGCCAGCAGACGACCAGCGGTGCCGGACAACAACCGCAGGCGTGCTTCGCTCTCCTTCATCTGGTTGATCGCGCGTCGCCGTTGCGTCACGTCGTGGAAGACCAGCACCACGCCAGCAATCTTGCCAAGACTGTCGGCGATCGGCGCCGCGCTGTCCTCGATGGGAACCTGGTGGCCATCGCGGGTACACAGGGCGGTGTGGTTGGCCAAGGCGACAACCCGTCCCTCGCGCAAGACCTGCTCCGCGATGTCTGCCGCTGGTTCGTGGGTCTGCTCGTTGATGAGCCGGAGGACCGTCGCGATTGGTTGCCCGAGGGCTTCTTCCGTCTTCCAGCCGGTGAGCGATTCGGCGACGGGGTTAATGAAAGTGATTCGGCGTCCGGTGTCGCATGCGATCACAGCGTCGCCGATACTAGAAAGCGTGACACGCAGCCATTCGCGCTGCTCGCCTACGATGTCCTCCTGCTTCGAGACCGCACGAGCGACGATCCCGCTCGTCAGCAAGGCGAGGAGCACGCAGACCACGAGAAGCAGCAGCGGCAAGCGGCCGGTGGTTCGGAGATCGCGGAGCGTGGTGGTCTTGCGGGCTTCAAAACTATCAATGGCCTCGACGCGCATCTCGTCCTTGACCAGCTTCTGCAGTTGCATGCGGAGGGCGGCAAAACGCGCCAGATCTTCCGGACTCGCCCGGCCACCAGCCTCCAGCAGCGCCGCGCCCCGGGTAAGAACATCCCGCCACTGGACTGCGAAGCGTGCCGCCAACTCTTGCTCGCGCAGGGTGGTGGCCAGCCCTCTGTACTCGGCGAGGTGGCGGTCAAGTTCGATTACGTCGTCGGTGGCTGCGTGCCGAGCTTGGGTGTCGCCAACCACGGCGAGGCGGACCGCTTGGCCGTAGCCGAGGACGGCATTCTCCAAATCAAGGGTTGCCTCTCTTCGTGGGCGGGCGACATTGGCCTGGGCGTGGAGGTCCTCGGCAAGCGTTTGAATGTTGACGGCGAACACGATGCCGACCGCTGCCAACAGGCACGTGAGCACGCCAAAGCCGAGCCAGAGCACGCGCCCCGTGCCTCGCAGGTGCATGCTCTTCACAACCATGCCGTCTGCCGCGCAGAGGATGCCCACCCCAAGCACCACGAATGCGGCAGCCGTGGGCAGAGCCATGCTCACGAAGCCGGGCAATTGTCGGAGGTAGACGGCCCCTGTGGGAAAGGCAACCAGCGACAGGCCACCGATGACGGTGGCGACGAGCGCGAGCAGCTCGGTGGCGTAGCCGACATACCTAGAGACGCCAACCGATTGGGTGGGGTCGCGGTCAAGCCGACGCAAGGCACCGCCGCTTCCCAGCAGCCCGATCCCCAGCAACAGAAAGCAGAGCGCGGTGGAGAGCGCCATCCGTCCCGGCGGAAAGGCCGCCTCCTGCGGAGCAAGGATGTCGCGGACGAAGAACTGATCGATTCGGAGATCCAGTCCCGCGAGGTGCTCGGCGAGCGACAGGGCACCTATCAGCGCCACCAGCGCCCCAAGTGCGAACCTCACCGGGACCCGCTTGCGCCAGCGAAGCCCGCTCCCGGCAAGTACGAAACCGAGGGCGGTGTTGAACTTCATCGCCGCGAGGCCCGGTAGCACCCGCTTGAGCGGGTCGATGCCCAGCAGCCATCCCGCAACTGCCAGCAGCCCGACAGCGGCGGTGAGCAGAGCGCAGCCATCTGCCACCCGGGGAAGGCGGGTATGTGTCGGTGGCACCGAAGGAACCCTAGCGGACTCCGTCATGGTCTCAGGTCTGGCGATGTCTAGCACAGTGGGATCTGCTTGTCCCCCCGCTCTGCGTGTTCGAAGAACTGGCTCCTCTCGAAGTAGCCCGCTAGCTGGGGTTCACCCGTCAGTTACGGGGTGGCAATTCCTCGGCGGTGGCGCGGCACCGAACGGGGACATGGTCGCGAGTTCGAGGTATTCAAGCTCTCGCTTCTTCTTGCAGTCTTGGATCTCTACCAGTTGCTGTCCGGCAGTGACGAGAGCAGGTCTTGCAGCGCTTGCATTCCGAGCGGCTTGGCCAGGTGCCGCTCGAAGCCCGCCTCCGCCGCGTGCTGCAAGTCCTCGGGTAAAGCGTAGCCGCTCAGAGCCACGAGAAACGTGCGTTTGAGCGCTTCGTCAGCCCGAAACGCTCGGGCGACATCGTAGCCATTCATTCCCGGAAGACCGATGTCACAGAGCACGACCTCAGGATGGAAGTCACTCGCCATGGCCAGCCCGGCAGGGCCGTCGTGCGCCACCGCGACCTGGTGTGCGTCCAGCTCGAGCACCTCGCGCAGGCTGGTGGCGGCATCGACATTGTCCTCTATGATCAGCACGCGCCTGCCGGTGGAAATGCGATTGGCAGCGGCCGGCTCCCCAGGAGCGTCCTCGTTCTCGGCTTGCGGAAGGCTCACTGTGAACTGGGCTCCTCGGCCTGCGCCGTCGCTGTGAGCCAGAATCTCGCCACCATGGAGCCTGACCNNTCGAGCGTCGCTTCCCCTTGCATGAAGGGCTCGAACAAACGGGCGAGCGTCTCTTTGGTCATGCCTGCCCCGCTATCAGCCACGAGGATAGTGGCGCGTCTGGTTCCCGGCTCCGTGGAAACGCTGACCTGGGCAAGGCCGCCATGGCCCGCGAACTTGGCCGCGTTTCCGAGGAGG
>PMCR01000511.1 GCA_003155465.1 Myxococcales bacterium
ACCAGATAGTCGCGCTGGTTGATCTGGAAATTGAGCGCTACGCCCAAGGGAAGGGCGTAGACACCCACGACGTTTTCGATCATGCGGGCCGCGTCTGCCGCAGCCAGGCCGCCGGTGTCCAGCAAGGCCAGGTCATCACTGGTCAGTTCTGCACGCGCCGCCAACTCGCGGCGCCGATCCGCCAGCGACAAACGACGAAATTCCGGAATGCGTGAGCCGTGTAGTCTATCCGACATTGAAAGGGTCCCGTGCCGTGTCCGGCAGTTCTTCGGTGAAGTGGCAGTGAAGCCCAGAACGGGCCAGGGAAACGTCCAGTACAGAAAGGGCGGGCTGGCAGGCGCGGGCGAACAAGATTGCGGCCTCGGGCGTTGCGAACAGGGCCACCCCGATGTCGCCGCCTCCGGCCCCCGACGGTTTGGCATCGCCCCCCAACTCACGGGCCAGGGCAGCCGCCCGTTCGAAGGTTTCGGTGACGATCCTCACGCCTGCGGCCTTGCCCAGCTCATCCAGTTGCCGGCCGTAGCGTCCCGCGGCCACCACCGCGCCGGTGGCACGACCCGCGTGAAGCTCGTTCACGAAGCGCTCGGCCGTGGTGCGGAGCGCGCCCATCAGCATGGCGTAGGACGAGGGTGCCAGCTTGGCGTAGGCCTGCACGGATTCCACATGCTCGCGCGTGTCAGCGGGTTCTGCCGTCCAAAACACCACCAGGTGCAGGCCAGTCGGTACGGCAATTGGTTCGACCAGGATGGGGCCCCCGGCAGGCCGCTGGAACTTGATGAAGCCGCCGTAGACAGCGGCTGCCACATCGGCGCCTGAGCCCACTCCACCCTGGGCCGCTCGGTGGGCCGCTTCGGCGACGGCGAAGATCTGATCTTGCCGGTCATCGATGGATAGGCCGGCGGTCTCGAACATGGCGCCCACCGTGGCCGCAGCAGTCGCGGCGCTGGAGCCCAGCCCGATCTTGAACTTGCCCTGGCAGAAGGCGTCCGTGTCCACAATAACCGATCCGGGCGGCAGCGCGGTCGAGGCTTCGCCCATGGCAACCAGCGAGCGCTTCACCGCCTCGTCGACCACCGCCGACTGCGGCTCGATTCCGGGCAGGTACTGCGCGACCGCGTAGCGCGACACCGCCGCCAACACGGCGACGCCGCCTTCGAGCACGGCATATTCGCCCACCAGGAAAATTTTGCCCGGGGCAGCGACGACCGGCGCGCCCACCAGGGTGGTGCGCGATCCGCTCATCGACGCTCCTCGCGCAAGACCTCGGCGCCTGGGCCAGGCGCCAGCACCAGGGTGCGCAGAACCCCGGGCGTCGCCGCCAACGCTGGCTCCACCGCCGCGGCGTCGCAGGCCGCGCACAGGACTTTGACGTGCGGGCCCGCGTCGATGGTGAAGAACGCCTGCGTGCCGGCAGCTCGCAAGCGCCGCACGGTTTCCATCGCCGCCAACGTGGCGGCGTTCCAGTACAAGATGGGCGGATCGGCGGCCATGGCACAGGCATGCATGCGCAGAGCATTGCGCTCGGCCACCCGTCCCAGCCCCGCCAAGTCTCGCGCCAGGACGGCGGCGCGGGCAGCGACCAGGTCCTGCGACACCGCTTGCAACCATCCGGCGTAGTAGGGCGATGTCCGCGCGGTCAGCTCCATGGCCTCGCTCGATCCCATGGCCTTGGGCCCAAGAGCGGTGATCGCCACCATCAAACGAACATCCCAGGCACCCGCAGACAGAAGCGCCTCCGCACAGGCATCGCTGCCGTCGGAACGCTCGCCCGCCGCCATCTCCACGAAGCCGCCGAAGATCGAACGCGCGGCCGAACCCGAGCCCTGGCGGGCCAGGGCAGACAACTCGGGCGGGGCCAGTTTCAGTCCCGCGGCCCGCGAGGCGGCCAGCGCCAGGGCCGCGAAGCCGGCAGCGGATGAGGCCAGGCCAGCGGCTGTGGGCACGCTGTTGCGGGTGGCCACCTCGGCGGGCAGGCCGACACGCGCCTCGCGGCGAACCAGATCGAGGAAGAGACGCACCCGCTCGGCAAAGCGCGGCTGGGCGGGCGCCCCGTCAAGCGTGATGTAGTCACCGCCCTCGGGAGCCTCGGCGTCGGGAGCGAAGCGCACCGTGGTCTCGCTGCCGAAACCGGCCAGAGTCAGCGACAGGCTGCCCGTGGCGGGCAGATTCAAGGTCGGGTCGCGTTTGCCCCAGTACTTGACCAGCGCGATGTTGGTTCCTGCCCGTGCCGTGACGGAAAGGGGAAGATTGAAACCACTCATGTTCCCACCAGGGTAAGGAAGCCATAGCACCCTAGGCTACGCCAGCGTTTAAGCACCTCGGGGGCGCGATTGGGAGCGAGCGCGATCACCGCGCCACCGCCACCCGCGCCAGTCAGTTTTGCGCCCAGGGCGCCCCCGTCGCGCGCGGCGCGAACCAATGCGTCCAGTTCGGGCGTGGACGCGCCCAGGCCGGAAAGCAGCCCGTGGGCCATGTTGAACTCATGCCCGAGCGCCTCATCGTCGCCGTTCGACAGGGCCTCGATGCCGGCGCGGGCCATGTCTCCGAGGGCGTCGATGAGACGACGCGCGACTGGCACACGCTCGCACAGACGAGCCACCGCGCTGACCAGATCGCTGGTCTGGCGCAGCTGTCCCGAAAGGCCCACGCAGAGTTCGATCGGCCGTTTGACCGGGATGCTCTGCCAGCCCGTGGCCCGGTCGAAACGGCCCACACCGCCCTGGCTGGCTGCCGCGCTATCGATTCCCGATGGCGTCTTGTGGAAAACCGTCTCGGCCGCCGCCGCAGCGGCCAGCACGTCATCCTCGCCGGCGCCGGTCCTGGCCGCCACCGCCCGTGCAATAGCCACGGCCATGGCCGCCGAGCTTCCCAGGCCAGCCCGTGCCGGAACCTCGGCTTCCAGCCACAAGTCCAGGCTGCGTGCGGCGACGCCCAGTCGGGCGCACAGCCGATCAATCGCGGTGCTCACGGGCGAGTCGTCGCCCACCTGCAGGTCAAGTTGCCAGGCGGGAGCGCGCACGCTGCCTGCTCCGGTGCTGGCGTGGGCGCGCACGCCGACCTGCATGCCCGCCACCATCGCCGGCTGACCATACACGACCGCGTGCTCGCCTAGCAGGATGACCTTGCCGTGACCGAAGCCGGTGGTGGTCGCGTTCTCGGTCATGCCGGCCTTTGCGCAAGCCAGTTCGCGAGTTCGCCGGTGATCACGCGCGGGCTGCGGACTAGGTCGGCTGCGTTCCGTTGGCCCACCAAGAGACAGACCTGGCGCAAGCCATCGACCACTCCCGACAGGTAGGCCGTGGCGCCTCGCGCGCCGCCCTTGCGAGCCGCGGCCAGGACCGGCTGGGCCAGCGCCACAGCATGTGCCCCGAGGGCGAGTGCCTGCGCGGCGTGCAGCCCCGTGCGCACGCCGCCGGAAGCCACGATCTCGGCCCGCAGGCCTGATGAAGCCAGCCAGCCCACGCTGGCCGCAGTGGGAATTCCCCATTCACGCAGCTCGCGGCCGCGCGCCGCCTGCTCGCCACGCGCGCGCAAGGACTCGATGGCGATCCACGAGGTGCCGCCCGCGCCGGACACATCGATGGCGGCCACGCCGGCGTCTTCTAGGGCGCGCGCCACTGACGGCGAGATACCGCAGCCGGTCTCCTTGACCAGCAAGGGTCGCCCCAACTCGGCACACAGTCGGCGGATGGTGGCGAGGCCGTCACGGAAGTCCCGATCGCCGCCCGGCTGGGCCAACTCTTGTCCGACGTTGAGGTGAATGCAGAGCGCGTCTGCCGCCACGCGATCCATGGCATCGGCCACCGCGCCGGGTTTCATCTGGTGGAGTTGGGTCAACCCGAGATTCGCGAAAAGAAACACCGAGGGCGCGACCTTGCGCACCTGAAAGGTCGCTGCCAGTTCGGGCCGGTCCAGCATGGGACGTAGACTGCCCAGCCCGAACGCAAGGCCAAGTTTCTCGGCGGCAGCGGCCAACATCCGGTTGATGGTCGCGCCTTGCTTCGTCCCGCCGGTCATGCCCGCGATCATGAGCGGCGCGGCCAGTCTCCGGCCGAGCAGAGTGGTCGAAAGGTTGATCTCGTCGAGGGCCAACTCGGGCAGAGCCGCGTGCACCAGCTGCACGCATTCCAGCAGATTGGAACGCGCAAAGCGACCCGCGCCTGAGGCTGCGATGTGCAGGTGGTCGGCTTTGCGTCGCGCGATGTCAGTCGGGGCAGGGGAGGTCATGACCGACGGCTATTTGACCACAGTCCGATCTTGATGTCCCTAGCCAACGGCGCAACAATGTCTGACCATGAGACGCTTGTTGAGGCTAGCCCTATCCGCGGCTTTCTGCCTGGTGAGTGTGGCGGTCGTCCCGGAACGCATGGCTCGGGCAGAGGAACGGGCAGCTCCCGACCCCGAGCTGCAGGCGGCCAAGGCCCAGTTCGAAGAGGCCCAGACCCTATACATGAGGGAGTTGTGGGACGACGCCGCGGCCAAGTTCCTTTCGGCCTACGAGAAAAGGCCGTTCGCCTCGTTTCTCTTCAACGCCGCGGTCTCGTTCGAGAAGGCGAAGAAGACGGACCGAGCGATTGACCTGTTCCAGCGCTATCTCGACAAGGATCCGCAAGCCCGCGATGCCGCCGAGGTCAGGACACGCATCGACAGCCTGAGGGCGCTGCTTGCGCCACCGCCCCCGGTGGCGAAGAAGAGCGAGACGGCGCCCGCGCCTGCGGCGGCGCTGCCCACCATCGCCACCAAGGGTTTGGTGATCATCGAGTCGAAGCCGACCGGCGCCACCATCTACCTTGATGACAAGTCCAAAGGGACGTTCGCCACCACTCCGTGGCAGGGCTCGCTGGAGCCGAAGCCAGTCAGGTTGATCTTCGAAGCCAAAGGGTTCAAGCCGGAAGAGCGAGAGATCGCTCCGCGCACGGACAAAGTGGTGGAACTCTACATTGCGCTGTCCGAGCAGCATTTCTTGGGGTGGATAGAGGTCGTCGCCAACGTGCCCGGCGCCGACGTGTTCATCGATCGGCAGGACATCGGCGCCATTGGCAAGACGCCATATACCGGACACCTCAAGCCAGGGAAGCACACCCTGTGGGTTGCGAGGTCTGGCTACCGGACCAGTCAGAAGGAGATTACCGTCGAGCCGGGTACGGCGACCACGCACACGATGACGCTTGAAACCGTCGACTACGCCGTGCTCAAGGCAGGTGGTCCGCAGAGCCAAGGCGCGCGTCTCATGGTCGACGGAACCTTCGCCTGCACCATGCCCTGCGAGCATCAGGTCAAGCCGGGTGACCATCAGATCGTGGTTCAGAAAGAAGGGATGGAGGCCTATGCCGCCAAGCTGGTGACCAACCGCGCGGATGAGACGACGTTGGATCTGCAGTTTTCGCCCAGGCCCCCGCGGACCAAGGCATGGACCTACGCCGTTCTTTCGGCGGCGTCGTTCGGCGGGGGCATCTACCTGGCCGCGAAGGGCATGGGCATCAAAGACCAAATCAACAGCGACATTGCGAACCCTCAGAAGTTCACCAGCAACAGCGATTCGCGCAGGCGCACGGGCCAGTGGTACTACGTCGGCGCCGATGTGGCCTTCGGCGTGGGGGTGCTGACCGGGCTCTTGTCGCTGTGGAATTTCCTCGAATCAGGGCCGCCCAGCACGGCCACAGTCAAGAATGTCAACCTGGCCGGGCCCGAGCCGAAGAGGCTAAGCTTCGTGCCCTACGGATTGCCCGACGGCGCTGGGTTTTCCGCCACGGGGAGGTTCTAAGATGCGACGGACCATCCTGGCCTTCTTTGCCCTGGCGGTCGCGGGCGGCTGTGATCCTCGCGACTTCGATGCCGCGCTTGACAAAGCCCCTGTGCAGTTTGTCGGCGCGCCCGGTGGCTTTGGGTCGAACGCCGGCCGTACTCTGCTGCCGCTGGCCCCGCCCACGAACAGGCCAGCGGTCGCGGCGCAGCTGCTTTTTGCTGGCACCGACACGCCCAGCCTGGCCCTGGCGGAATTCGACGGCAACGGGAAGACCGACGTTCAGACCGCGACGGACATTGAGTTGGGCGCGCTGGGACTGGCCTCCGACCAGGGCGGCATCTCCAGTGCGGCTTGGCTGATCGGTCAGCCTGCCGCAGGCAGCGGCCCGCTCGAAATAGTCGCTCTCGGGATGCCGGGAGTGCCCACACCTGGGCCCACCGGTGGTGTCGCATTCCTCAATCTCGTCGCGGATTCCAGCGGCAAGGTTGCCTTCGAGACCGCCCAAGTCCCGCGCGGGGGACCTCTCACCGAAAGCCACTTCGGCTTGGCGGTTGCGCGCGGGCGCGTGACCCAGGATGCAGCCGATGAGGCGATTGTGGTCTCCGACAACAAGGTTCACGTGCTGGGATTCCCGACTGGCGACGTGGTTTCGGCTTCGACCTGCGCGGTTGCTCTGCCGACGCCGCCCGACCTCTACCGGTCTCTCGCGGTCGCGCGTTTTCTTTCCGACGGCGCCGGCTATCAGCAGATAGCCGTCGGACTGCCAGTCAAAGGGGGCGCCGGAAAGGTGGTCATTCTGCAGTACAGCACGGCCTCGGGCACAGCTGAGCTCGTCTGCGCCAGCAAGCCCGGGCTGTCTGTTCCCGGCGGCAATCCGCCTGGATTCGGCACTTCGCTGGTGGCGGTGCCAGACGTGAGTGGGGACGGTCTTGCCGATCTCGTGGTGGGGGCTCCGCCCGATCGCGCCTACCTTCTCTTCAGTCCATTCGACGGCAGCCGCCAGCCGTTGCTGATCACGAATGCCGATGCCGGTTCTGAGTTCGGACAACGGGTGGCTCTGGTTGGTACCATCGATAGCAAGGGAATCCAGAAGATCGCCATTACGGCTTTGCAGGCCGATGTGGGCAGCACGAAGAAGGCGGGCCAGGTGTTCGTCTACGAGCTTGCCTACCTCGACGACCCATCCAGCCGGGTCGCGGTCGGCAGCCAGCTGGTCGCCACCGTCAACGACGGCAACCCAACCGCCAAGACGGAATTCTTCGGCATCGGGCTGGCTGACCTGGAGTTCAACAGCAGTGGCGCTTGCGCGAAGGGTAAGGACGCACACCTCCTGGTGGCAGGCGCCGACGCAGGCATCTTCACCTTCTTCCGCTTCCCGGGCAGCGGACCTGACCCGCGCTGCTTCGTCCAGAAGTGAAGAACGGAGGTGGCGAAATCAGATCCAGCCGCGATCGCGCGCGGCGGATACCAGCAAGGCGGCCAGCTCTGAAATGAAGGCGGGATGGCAGCCGACCGCCCGGGATCGGGCGAAACTTGTGATCCCTCGCGCAGCGGCCCGTTCGCGGTACAGGATGTCGATCTCCTGCAGCGTCTCCAGATGCTCGCCGGTGAAGGAGACCGGAACCATGACCACGGCCCGGTGGCCAGCGGCAGCCAAGGCGTCAAGCGCCGCTTCCGTGGTGGGCGCAAGCCAGCGCCGCCGGCCCACCCGGCTTTGAAACGCGAGTTGCGAGCGGCCCTGCAGACCCAGCCGCTGCGTGACCGCAGCCACGGTCGAGCGGACATCGTCAAGATAGGGATCGCCCCGGCGAACATAGGCCTCGGGAAGACCGTGCGCGGAGAACAGCACAGGGGCCGTCCAACGCTCCTGCTCCGGCAGCTGCCCCGATGCCTCGGTGATGCGGTCACACAGAGCGTCCAAATAGCCCGGAGCGGTTGCGTAACCCTCGATTCGCGCCGTGGCGATGCCTGCCAAGGCGGACTCGATGGTGCGAAACGCTGAGCCGCTGGTCGTTCTCGACCGATGGGGATACAGGGGCAAGAGCAGCGCCCGTGTGATGCGATCGGCTCGCACGGCCGCCGCGGTCTCGGCGGGAAAGGGGTGCCAGTAGCTCATGGCCAGGTACGGCTGGGCCGCGACACCGGCCGCGGCCATGGCCGCGACCACCGCCTGCACTTGGGCGGTTGATTCCTCACGGATGGGTGAGCGCCCGCCGATTTGGGAATACGCGGCCCGCGAGAAGGACGCCCGGCGCCGCGCGATCAGGCGCGCCAACAGCGGCTGCAGAGGCCGCGCCCAGCCCAACTGGATGAGGTCGGGATCGGCGAACAGGTTGCGCAAGAAGGGCTCCACCGCCGCCAGCGAATCCGGGCCTCCCATGTTGAGCGCAACGACGGCAAGCACGGCTGGTCCCTGCGCGGCTACTGGCCCCGTACGGCGCGGACTAGGGCCTCGACGTTCTCGACCGGGGTTTCGGGGTAGATGCCGTGCCCCAGATTGAAGATGTGACCGCGGCCAGCCCCGCGGCGGATCAGGTCGGCGGCCAGGCCAAGAATCCGTTCGACCGGGCCCAGGAGAACCGCGGGATCGAGGTTGCCTTGCACGGCCGCGTGCGCGGCACCGCCCAGCGCGAGCCGCGCTCGCGCTTCGTCGAGAGGCAGGTGCCAGTCAATGCTGTAGACGTCAGCACCCACGCGCGCGATGCGGTCGAGGATTGTCGTCGCCCCATTGGGAAAGTAAATGACGGGCACGCCGGTCGCCTTCACCGCCGCCACCAGGCGGGCGGTGGGCCCGGCCACGAACTCGTCCCATTCCTCGGGAGAGGCCACCCCAAGCCACGAGTCGAACATCTGGATGGCCTGGGCGCCCGCGGCCACCTGAGCCAGAAGATAGGCGCGGGTGGCAATCTCGATCAACTCGAGGAGCTGGTGGGCGGTCTCCGGCTCGCGGTAGAGGAGTTTCTTGGTCTCGACGAACCGGCGCGAGGTATTGCCCTCGATGGCGTAGGTTGCGGTGGTGAAGGGCGCGCCCGCAAATCCGATAAGCGGCGTGTCGCCGAGTTGCGGCCGCAACAGCCGGATGGTCTCCAAGACGAACGGCGTTCGTTCCCAGGGATCGAACGGCGCGAGCCAGGCCAGGTCGGCCGCGCTTCGCACTGTAGGTGAGAGGGTGGGACCGTCCTCGGTGAAACTGACCGTCTGCCCCATGGCCTGCAGAGGGATCAGGAGGTCGGAGAAGACAATTGCTGCGTCGAAGGCAAAGCGCCGGATGGGCTGCAGGGTCACCTCGGCCGCCAGTCGAGGAGTCTTGCACAACTCGAGGAAGGTGACGTTCTGGCGCACCTCCCGGTATTCCGGGAGGTAGCGGCCTGCCTGGCGCATCAACCAAAGCGGCGGCCGCGGCGTGGGTTCGCCGCGACAGGCGTCGAGAAACAGGGAGCCCATGGCGCAGTTCTACCACTCGTGCCTCGTCGATACACCGATGCTAGATTCTCCGCATGACAGCGGCCATTCGCATTCACAACACGGGCGGCCCTGAAGTCATGTCGTGGGAAGAGGTCAGCTTGGCCGCACCTGGTCCGGGCGAGGCACTGGTCCGCCATGACTACATAGGCGTGAACTTCATCGACATCTACCACCGCCGGGGCGTGTACAAGTTGCCTCTTCCCAGCGGGCTGGGCAGCGAGGCTGCCGGTGTGGTGGAGGCGGTCGGCCCCGGGGTCGCCGAGCTGCGGCCGGGTGATCGGGTCGCGTGCGCCACCGGGCCGGTGGGGGCGTACGCCGAGGCACGCCTGGTGCCGGCCGAGCGCCTAGTGCGTTTGCCTGACGAAATCGACAATCAAACTGCCGCCTGCATCATGCTGAAAGGCCTCACCGCGCAGTATCTGCTGTTGCAGACCACGCGCCTTGAGCCTGGCGACACCATCCTGATACACGCCGCAGCCGGTGGGGTAGGGCAGATCGCCTGCCAATGGGCCAAGCATCTGGGCGCCACGGTGATAGGGACGGTGGGCAGCGACGAAAAGGCGGTGCTGGCGCGGGCCAACGGCTGCGATCATGTCATCGTGTACACGCGCGAAGACTTCGTCGAGCGCGTGCGCCAGATCACGGAGAGACGCGGGGTGCGCGTGGTCTACGACGGGGTGGGCAAGGATACGTTTGCCGGATCGCTGGATTGTCTGCAGCCCCGCGGTCTCCTGGTCATGTTCGGTCAGTCTTCCGGCTTGGTTCCCCCGTTCGACATCACCGCCCTCAGCGTCAAGGGATCACTGTATCTGACCCGCCCGACCTTGGGCACCTACGCCGCCAGCGCCGAGACCCTGCGTCGCATGGCCGACGATCTGTTCCGGGTCGTGCGCTCAGGCGCCGTACGCATCCAGCCGCCGCAACAGTTCGCTTTGCGCGAAGCCGGTTCAGCCCATGCGGCGCTGGAGGCACGTGCGACGACCGGCTCGATCGTGCTGGCGGTCTAAGCAGGGCGGCGGCGGGGCCGGTGGGACGATTCCGATTCCGGGACCGGCCGCCGGAGCCACTAGTGCCAACGCAATCGCCAGAGCAGAACGTTCCGCCGCAGCAGACACTGCCCACCTGGCATCCGCTTGCGCTCAGGAAACTAGCCCCGACGGCCGCACACGCTGCACTCGCCATCGCTGCCGATCACGCCGACGCAGGCCTCGTCAGGGCAGAGCCTGCGCTTGGGGTCAAAGGCCACTTCGGCGTCAGACACGGTGGTCTCCCCTGTCTCGCTATCGACCTCCGGCTTGGGGGTGGGCAGCGGGCGCGCGGCCGGCGCCACCCCAGTCCCTTCAGATCCGAGCATGCCGCAAACTGTGCACTTCCCGTCACTGCCTAGAAGACCGATACAAGAGCCGTCCGCACAGAGCGTGCGTTGGTTGGGGTCGAAGGTCGTACTGGGATCTTGTTTTGTCGACATGATGCGCGAGCCGATGGTTGAACCGCGGATTACACCAAGGCATATAGTGGCGCCACTCAGATGTCCACAGTTCCGCAATCCCCTGGTCGATTTGGTTCCTACGGAGGTCGCTACGTCTCCGAAACCTTGATGCCCGCCCTCGCAGAGCTGACGGCTGCCTGGGAGCGCTTTTCGCGCGATCCGACGTTTCGCGGGGAATTGGACCGGTTGCTACGCGAGTATGTCGGCCGGCCCACGCCACTGACCGAGGCGACGCGGCTGGCTGACCATGTGGCAAAGACCCAGGGCCGCCGTCTGCGCGTGTTTCTGAAACGCGAGGATCTTTGCCACACCGGCTCGCACAAG